>NZ_JBVVPP010000052.1:0-53543 GCF_055811315.1 Bradyrhizobium sp. MI1.4
GGGTGGGGGGGGGCGTCTGGGGGGGGGGGGGGGGGGGGGGGGGCGCGCCCCCCCCCCCCCCCCGTTGGGGGGGGGGGGGGCCCCCCCCCCCCCCCCCCCACGGGTGAGGGGTCTCTCTCCACAAGCGCAAGAGAATGGCTTGCGGAGACAACCCCTCATCCGGCGCTTCGCGCCACCTTCTCCCACAAGGGGAGAAGGAAGAAAGGAGCTACCGCCCCCTGAAATTCGCCACCCGCCGCTCTTCCGTGGCCTTCACGCCTTCCTTGAAGTCTTCCGTCGCGCGCAGCCGGGTCTGCTCCTCGAGCTCGTGATTGGTCGCGGCCATCACGCGGTCGGCGAGGCCAGCGCGCATCGTGGCGCGGGTGGAGACGAGGCCGAGCGGGGAGCATTCGGCGATTTCGCCGGCGAGCTTCAGTGCGGCCGCCTTGACCTGGTCCTGCGGCACCAGCTCGTTGGCGAGGCCCCATTTGAAGGCCTCTTCACCGGTGACGCGGCGGCTGGTGTAGAACATCAGCTCGGCGTTGTTCTTTCCGATCAGCTCGGGCAGCGTCACAGTCAGGCCGAAGCCGGGATGAAAGCCGAGCTTTGTAAAGTTCGCGGAGAAGCGCGCTTCGGGGCAGGTGACCCGGAAGTCCGCCGAGACCGCGAGGCCCAATCCGCCGCCGATGGCGGCGCCCTGCACGGCGGCGACGATCGGCTTCTTGGCGCGGAAGATGCGCACGGCCTGGATGTAGAGATGATTGATCGCCCCGAGGCTATCGGCCGGATCGCCCTTGGCCGTCTTATCGGCTTCGCGCGCCTCTTGCGCCTGTCGTGCCGGGTCCTGGAAATTGGCGCCGGCGCAAAACGCCTTGCCCTGGGCCGATAGCACCGAGGCGCGAATCTCGATGTCGCGATCGAACTCGTCGAGTGCGTCCGCGATCTGGTTGATCAGCGAAATGTCGAAGAAGTTGAGCGGCGGGCGGCGGATCTCGATGGTGCCGACGTGACCAACTTTTTCGACGCCGATATCTTTATAGGTGCTCATGATGTCCTCGAATGATTAGCGCAAGCCAAGCCCGCGGGCGATGATGCCGCGCAGCACCTCGGTGGTGCCGCCCTGGATGGTGAGTTTCGGTGCGGTCTTGATGGCGAAGTCGAGCTGCCGCTCCAGCGTCTCGCGGTTGGTCGCGGTCTCCTCGACGAAGGCGGCGAGATCGCGCACGCGGTGCGGCAGCTGCTGCTCCCACACCGTGCCGATGTCCTTGACGATGGAGGCTTCGACGACGGGCTCCTTGCCGGCTTGCAGCATGCCCGCGACCGAGACCGACATGCGCCGCATGGTGTGGAGCTGCGCCACCAGCCGGCCGATCCCTTCGGCACTGCGCGTATCCGGATTGGGACCAACGGCGCGAACCAGCTCGGTCAGCACGTAATAGGTCTCCAGAAAGCGCTCGGGGCCCGAACGCTCGTAGGCAAGCTCGCTCGTCGCCTGCTTCCAGGCGCCGTCGACTTCGCCGAGCACGTGATCGTCGGGCACGAAGAAGTCGGTGAACACGACCTCGTTGAACTCGTACTGGCCGGTGATCTGGCCGATCGGGTTCACCTGGATGCCCGGCTGCTTCATCTTGACCAGAAACTGGGTCAGGCCGTGACGTCGGTTTTCCTTGGTCGGCTGCGACGTCCGGAAGATCGCGATCATGTAGTCGGCGATATGCGCCGACGAGGTCCAGATCTTGGTGCCATTGATGAGATAGCCGCCGTCGGTCTTGGTCGCGCGGGTCTTCGCGGCAAACAGGTCCGAGCCGGAGTTCGGTTCGCTCATGCCGATCGCGAAGCAGATCTCGCCGCGGCAGATGCGCGGCAGGATGTCCATCTTGATGTGCTCTGGGGCGTATTTCAGCAGCACCGGCCCGCTCTGGCGATCGGCGACGAAGAAGCGCCGCGTCGGCGCGTTGGCGACGCGCATCTCCTCCGTCACCACGTAACGTTCGAGGAACGAGCGCTCCTGGCCGCCATATTTTTTCGGCCATGTCATGCCGAGCCAACCCTTGGCGCCGACCCGGCGGGAGAATTCCGGCGCGTCGGTGTCTTCGCGGTTGGGCTTGTGCGGATCGAAGGTACCGGCGGCGATTTCCTCCGCGAGGAAGGCGCGTACTTCCTTGCGCAATTGCTCGCATTTCTCGGGCAGGCGGATCGGATCGAAACGGAGGGCAGCGGTCATTGTTGTCTCGTCCCTGATCAGCGCGAAGCCACGAGCGGCCACAATTCGTCGGCGCCGCGGTTGGCAATGAGCTTGCCGAGCTCGACGGCCCAGTGGCTTTCCGAACCGAAATCGTCGCGCCAGGCAAGCGCCCGCAGCGAATAGCGGTGCAGGATGTGCTCCAGGGTGAAGCCGATCGCGCCATGGACCTGGTGCGCAATGGCGCCGCCCTTTTCCGCAGCTTCCGCGCAGCGGATCTTTGCGGAGGCGGCTTCGAGATAGACCGCGTCATCGAACGACTTTGCGTTGGCGTTGGCGATGGCGTCGGCCGCGGAAGTCGCAGCCGCAAGCGCAGCAGCCGACTCGCCGGCGAGGCGGGCGAGATTGTGCTGCACCGCCTGGAATTTGGAGATTTTCTTCTCGAAGGCGACGCGCTCGTTGGAATAGCGCACGGAGATGTCGAGCATCGATTCCAGCGCGCCCGCGATCTGAAGGCTACGCGCGACGCCGCCCATCAGCATCATTGTGGTCTGGTCAAAGCCGCTCGGGGCGGGCTTGATGGTGACGGGCTGGACCTTGTCGAGCGTGACGGTGTCGCTGTGGTCGTAGCCGACATTGAGTCCGGTCTCGATCCGACCCTTGCTCGCATCGACCAGCGCGACCGCGACGCCGTCCTTGCCGTGGGCCAGCAGTGCGAAGTGCTTTGCCGCCTTTGCGAAGGGCACGCCGCGGGCGCGGCCGGAGAGCGCACCATCGGCATCGCGGGTGATGCGATCCTTGGGCGACGCCGGCAGCACCGTCATCTCCCCCTCCGGGGAAGCGATCTTCGCCTGCGCCAGCAGCCAGCCGGCCAGCATGGTCTCGGCCAGGGGAACCGCGACTGCGAAACGGCCGGCCGCGTTCAGCAGCGCAAAGCCGTCGGCCAGACTCGCGCCGGAGCCGCCGAGATCGTCGGGCACCCAGGCCAGCGGCAGGCCGGCCTCGCTCAGCGCCTGCCACAGCGGCGCCTGCCACGAATCCTTCTTGTCGTTGTTGACGGTCTGCGGATCGGCGAGATCGGCGAAGATTTTCTCCGCGGTCTCGACGACGATATTGTCACTCTCCGCCACAGCGTTCCCCGTGTTTTGCCATTGGCGCATCCGGCCCCAGTGGGGCGGGCGCGCAGGTTCTTCTTGCGCCCGATGATCCAAAAAAGCCATGGCCCTGACAAGCGCTGATCGCAGGTCAACCTGCGGCGCGGGCATGGGCGATGAGCTAATTCCGCTTAGCGGAGTTTGCTCGATTTGCAGGGCGCGGCAAACTCGCTAAACAGAACGTCGATACTCAATCAAGGGGAAGGAAATCCGGATGGCAAAGGACAGTTTGTGCGCAATCGTGACGGGGTCCGCCTCCGGCCTGGGTGCTGCGACCGCGGAAATTCTCGCACGGAGCGGGGCGCGGCTCGTCATCAACTATTCCTCGAGCCAGAAGGAAGCGGAGGCGACCGCGGAGCATTGCCGCAAGGCGGGCTCACCGGAAGTTCTGGTCGCGCAGGGCGACGTCTCGAAGGATGACGATTGCCGCAAGATCGTCGCGGCAGCTGGCGGCTGGGGCCGGCTCGACGTGCTCGTCAACAATGCCGGCACCACCAAGCATGTCGTCCATGCCGATCTCGACGGATTGTCGGCGGAAGATTTCCAGCGCCTGTACGGCGTCAACACCATCGGCCCGTTCCAGATGGTGCGCGCGGCGCGCAGCCTGCTCGAGGCCGGCGCCAAAGCTTCTGGGCGGCCGTCCGCCGTGGTCAACATCTCCTCGGTCGCCGGCATCAGCGGCGTCGGATCGTCGATCGCATACGCCGCGAGCAAGGGCGCGCTCAACACCATGACGCTGTCGCTGTCGCGCGCGCTGGCGCCGCTGATCCGCGTCAACACGGTATGCCCGGGCTATATCGATACACCCTGGTTCACCAAGGGCCGCGGCGAGGCGGGCGCCAAGCAGGTGCGCGACAGCGTCGTGGCGAAGGTGCCGCTGAAGGTCGCGTCATCGGCGGAAGACATCGCGCAGCTCGTCTGTTTCCTGGCGATGCCGGCCTCCAGCAACATGACCGGCGAAGTCGTGCGCATGGATGCGGGGATGCATTTGGTGACGTGATCGCGCGGCACATTCTCTCCACGTCGTCGCCGGGCTTGACCCGGCCTCCGCTCTCTCCACGTCATGGCCGGGCTTGACCCGGCCATCCACGTGTCGCCGCGCGGATCAAAAAACGTGGATGCCCGGGTCAAGCCCGGGCATGACGATGAGGTGGCGGTGTGCCGCTTTCCGCGTTTTGAAGCGTCACCCCTTGATCACGCCGCTCGCCACCAGCCGGTGCCAGATGAACAGCACCACCACGGCGCCGATGGTGGCCATGATGAATCCTGCACCCTGGTCGGGGCCGTAATGACCGATGGCCTGGCCGATGAAGGTCGCGAGAAACGCGCCGGCGATGCCGAGGATGGTGGTGAGGATGAAGCCGCTCGGATTGTTCGGTCCCGGCGCCAGCCAACGCGCGATGAGGCCGGCGACGAAGCCGACGACGATGATCCACAACAAGCCACCCATGCTCATGTCCGTGCTCCCCTCGTTTGACTAAACCAATCAGACTCTGCCCGCGATCTCTTGCTCGGTCGGCAGCCGTCCGTCCGGCGTCAGATGGTCGACCACCTGCGGCAGATATTGGCTGAGGCCCGAGAGCAACTCGTCACGCGACAGGCCGCTTTGGGCGGACAGGCTCTCGATCTGGTCGGCGCCGAGCGCATTGGCGAGATCGCCTGGAGCGATCGCCTTGTTCTCGCCCTTGCCGACCCAAGTATTGGCAGTATCGCCATGACCGCCCTGCTGAAGCTGGTTGAGGAGATCGCCGAGCCCGCCGCTGAGCACGCTGCCGGCCGCGCCGCCCGCGAGCAGGCCGCCAAGGCCGCCCTTCAACAGGTCGCCGAGGCCACCGCCAGCGCCCGCATTCACCGGCGGGGGGAGATGCGTCGGCGTCGGTGCGGGGGACGGCTGCGGCGCGCTGCCGCTCTGGTTGCCGCTCATATGCTTGAATGCCTTCCAGGCGAGCAGGCCAAGCAGCGCCATGGTCATGGGCGACATGCCGCCGCTGGATGAGGATTGTGAACTCGGCGTGCTTGGCCCGCGCGGGCCGTTCTGCATGCCGTTGAGGACGTCGAGCAAACCCATGGCGTTCTCCCTTGGCGCTTTGTTGCCGGTAACAAGCCCCGTTCGAAAACATATGAGGCCGTCATGACGGTTACAAGGCGATTGCGCCGCAACTCCGGGAATGGGCAGCAGACACAGCCTCTGCTATCGAGGGCGGATCGTTGAGGGGGCAAGCCAAGATGATGACGGATCGACCGATCGTGGTGGCCGGCGCGGGCGCCATCGGATGTTTCGTCGGCGGCACCCTGGCGGCTGCCGGTCGCCGCGTCGCGTTCCTGGTGCGACCGCGGGTGAAGGCCGAGATCGAGCGGTTCGGTCTGCTTCTGACCGATTTCGACGGCTCCGAGAAGAAGCTCGATCCGGGCCAACTCGCGCTATCGGAAGATCCCGCGATCTTGCACAGCGCCGGCATCGTGCTGGTCACGGTGAAGAGCGCCGACACGGCCGCTGTCGCCGAGCACATCGCGCAGCATGCGCCGCAGGACGCTGTCATCGTCTCGCTGCAAAACGGTGTCGGCAATGTCGCGGTGTTGCGCGAGCGCCTCGGCGATCGCCGCGTGCTCGCCGGCATGGTGCCTTTCAACGTGGTCGGGATGGGCGAGGGCCGCTTCCACCGCTCGACCTCCGGCGACATTCATGTTGGCCAAGATGATACGAACACGGCCGCAGCGCTGTCGGTGCCGGGGCTCACGATGCGCGCGAGCCGCGACATCACCGGCGTGCAATGGGGCAAGCTGATCATCAATTTGAACAACGCGCTCAGCGCCTTGTCCGATATGCCGCTCGCTGCGCAATTGGCGAACCGCGAATGGCGAAGGCTGTTCGCCGATCAGATGGTGGAGGGGCTGGCTGCGATGAGGGCCGCCGGCATCACACCGGTGTCGGCGACGCCGATCCCGTCGTCCTGGACGCCCGCCTTGCTGAGACTGCCTGATCCGATTTTCGACCTGATCCTGGGAAGGACCATGAAGATCGATCCCGAGGCGCGTTCCTCGATGTGGCAGGATTTGAAGCAGGGCCGCAAGACCGAGATCGACTATCTCCAGGGCGCGATCATCGCCCTCGCCGAACAGAACAGTGTCGACGTGCCGCTGTCGCGCCGCATTGTTGCGCTGATCAACGAGGCTGAGGCCGCGGGCAAGGGTCCGCCGCGGCTGACGCCGCAGCAGGTTCGCGGCGCTGCATGAGTTCACGCCGGCTGACGGGAGACGTGCGATGAAACGTTGTTTGACGGTCGGGGTCGTGCTCGCCGCCTTATGTGCAGCTTCCACGTTTGCTCAGGCAAGGCCGCCGACCGTCACGAATTCGCCCGGCTATGACGCGCGCCTGAAGGAGAGTCGTTCGCAGTTGGGTAGTTCACCGACAACAACGGCGCCGGTGAATGCGCCGGTTGCTCAACCGAAGCGCAGCAAGAAGAAGCACACGAACTGAGGCTAGGAGACGGATCCCCGCCCAGTTCGTCATTGCGAGCGTAGCGAAGCAATCCAGACTGCCTCCGCGGAGAGATGCTGGATTGCTTCGCTGCGCTCGCAATGACGGCGGCGCAGCTCAGCCCTTCTTCGCGGGCTTGCTCGGCGTCGGGCTGAACAGCTTCTTGATGTCGTTCAATCCATCCGACAGCCGCGGCCATTCGCAGGAGAACGAGCCCTTGGTGCAGGGTGTGCCCTTCGGCCGCGGCCGCGCGTCGCCGATGGCGGCCTGCTGGACTTTCGGCCGCTCGACCGGCACGGGCACGCGCTCGACCTCGGTTCGCAACGCGACCCGCTGGAGCTGCTGCACCTGTTGTTCCTGCTGCTCGCGCTGCTGGCGCGCGGTGGCCTGCGCGGCTTCATTGCTGCGGCGCTGATTGGCGAGATAGGCGGTGTAGGATTCGTCGATCTTCTTCTGCTCCTCCGGCGTCGGATTGGGCCCGGCGATGTCGAAGCTGCGGTCCTGGAGGAAATCGTAATAGGAATAGCCGCCGCCCGCCTTGCGCCGGCCGGCGAATTTGGCGTTGCAGTCGGCAAGCGCAGCCGTCTTCTCGGATTTGGTCGTAGCTTTCTCGGCGGCGTCGGCGCAGGCCTCGAAGTCAACAGGCGCGCGCTTCCACCATTGTGCCTGGGCATGCGACGGCGCCAGCAGGAAAAATCCTGCTGCGGCAACGACCAGCGCCGCACGATGCGATGCAACTACGTCCGACATTCTACGAGAGCATTCCTTGCAAAACTCAACCCGAACTGAGTCGGGCTGATTTTTGCCCCTTTATGGCCTGCTTGTCACCCATGGAACCCGGGAATTTCATGGCTGTGATGCTGACATTTTTTGCTTGACGTGGCGCAGGAGTCACAGCGTCACTTCATCCTGCGCTCGCCTCATCGGCGACGCCAAGAATACGAAGTGGAAACGCCTGATGCTGCTGCCCCTGTCCGATGTGCCGCGCTGGTACGCCGAACGCAAACCGCAAGGCACGATCGCCGTCCGTCACGGGCAGGATACGCTGACATGGGACGCGCTCGAACGCGGCGCCAACCGGCGCGCGCGGGCGTTCATGGCCAAGGGTGTCAAGCCCGGCGACTTTGTCGCGATCGGTTTGCCCAACTGCAATGCGTTTTTCGAGACCTCGTTTGCAGTGTGGAAATGCGGAGCGACGCCGACCTCGTTGTCATGGCGGCTGCCGCGCGGCGAAGCCGCCGCGGTGCTCGACATCCTGAAGCCGGCGCTGGTGGTCGGCGGCGAAGCCGACTGGAACGCGCCGAACCGTCTGCCCGCGGATTTCGTGCCGGAAGGGTTTTCGGACGAGCCGCTCACCGCACCGGTGGCGCGCTATTGGAAAGCCATGACCAGCGGCGGATCGACCGGCCGCCCGAAGGTGATCCTCGATCACCAGCCGGCGGTGACCGACACGGTCGCCACGCCGCCGCTCAACATCCCCTTCGGGGTCTCGCTGCTCAATCCCGGTCCGCTCTACCACAATGCGCCGTTCATCGTGTCGCACCAGGCGCTGTTCACCGGCGGCCAGCTCACCGGCCTCGTCAAGTTCGACGCCGAGGAGGCGCTGCGGCAAATCGCGCGCGAGCGCGTGCAATGGGTCAATTTCGTGCCGACCATGATGCACCGGATCTGGGCGCTGCCGGAGCACGTGCGCAACGCCTACGATGTGTCGAGCCTGCAAACCGTCTTTCACATGGCCGCTCCGATGCCACCCTGGCTGAAGGAGAACTGGATCGCCTGGCTCGGGCCTGAGCGGATCTGGGAGCTCTATGGCGGCACCGAGCGACAGGGCTCCTGCATCATCTCCGGCAAGGAATGGCTGACGCACCAGGGCTCGGTCGGCAAGATCGGCGAGACGGCGCGCTTGCGCATCATCGGCGAGGACGGCAACGACGTTGCGCCGGGTGAGACCGGCGAGATCTACTTCCTCAACAATGACGGCAATGACGCCACCTATCACTATCTCGGCGCCGAGCCGAAGCGCCGCGCCGACGGCTGGGAATCGCTGGGCGATATCGGCAGGCTGGATGCGGAAGGCTACCTTTATCTCGGTGACCGCCTCGCCGACATGGTGCTGCGCGGCGGCGCCAACATCTATCCCGCCGAGGTCGAAGCTGCCGTCTCCGCCTGTCCGGGCGTGCGCTCCTGCGTGGTGGTGGGATTGCCCGATCCGGAATTGGGCCAGCGCGTGCACGCCATCATCGAGCCGGAGAGCGATGCGGACGGCCAAGCCATCGCCGACGGAATGGCGGATTTCCTCAAAGACAGGCTCAGCCGCTACAAGCACCCGGAGAGCTTCGAGATCGTCACCGTCCCACCACGCGACGATTCCGGTAAAGTTCGCCGCACGCTGTTGCGCGACGAGCGCGCAGCGTGGATGAAGGAGGGGCGCGCGTTCCGGATTTGGCCGGCGAAGGCGCGGGCGGACGCCGATTAAGAGAATTCATGGGAAGGACCGAGATTATGACCATCACCATCGCCGCGAACGCTGTGCCGAAGCCGCCGGCCGCGATCATCGAGGGCTTTCGCGGTGCGCCGACCCCGGTCATTTCGGACAATCTCGGCCGGCTGCCGGGCGCCGTGGGGCTCAAACCCTATCATCGCGGTGCCAAGCTGGTGGGCACGGCCTTCACGGTCCGCACCCGTCCCGGTGACAATCTCGCCATCCACCGCGCGCTCGAGCTGGTGGGCCCCGGCGACGTCATCGTGGTCGATGGCGGCGGCGACGAGACCCGCGCGCTGGTCGGTGAGATCATGAAGAACATCGCGCAATGGCGCAAAGCCGAAGGCTACGTCATCGACGGCGCGATCCGCGACGTCGCGGCGTTCGCTGCCGATGACTTTCCCTGCTATGCCCGCGCGGTGATCCACCGCGGCCCTTACAAGAACGGCCCCGGCGAGATCAACGTGCCTGTTTCGATCGGCGGCAACGTGATCTCGCCCGGCGACATCGTCGTCGGAGATGAGGACGGCGTGGTGTCGTTTGCCGCCGCCGGTGCCGCGGCGCTGCTCGACGCCGTGCGAGCCCAGGTCGCGCGCGAGGAGGAGACGCTGAAGGCGATCCGCGAGGGCCGTTATCAAGGCTCGTATGGCAAATCCTGATCAGCGAGAATGAAGAGGAGGGCGGCGTGAGCCAGCAGGACGAATTCCACAATCTCGACGATAACGGCGACGGGTTGTTTCGCGAGCTCGCGGCAGGGGTGACCACGCGCATCTTCTCCGGCGAGCAGGCGATGCTGTCGGTGGTGACGCTGGCGCCGCATGCGCAAGGCACGCTGCACCATCATCCCGAGGAGCAGTGGGGCGTGCTGCTCGACGGCTCCGCCATCCGCGTCCAGGGTGATGAGGAGATTGCCGTGAAGAAAGGCGACTTCTGGCGCACGCCGGGTAATGTGCCGCACACCATGCGCGCCGGCCCCGACGGCGCCCGCGTGCTGGACATCTTCAGTCCGCCGCGGCCAGAATACAGAAAAGCGGGATCCGGTTTCGGGACCACTTAAAGCGCCAAAGAGCAAAAGCCGGGCGCGAGAAAACAGGGGAGGGATACCATGACGATCACACGACGGACGCTGCTGGCAGCGCCGGCTATTCTCGCGATGACGCCGGCGTTGGCGCAGGCTTCAAAAATCACACTGGTGGTGCCGTTTCCGCCGGGCGGATCCACCGATGCGATGGCGCGGCTGCTCCAGAGCCATCTGCAAACCAAGCTCAACCGCATCGTCATTGTCGAGAACAAGTCGGGCGCGGCAGGCGCGCTCGGCGCGGCGCAGGTCGCCAAGAGCCCGCCTGACGGCTCGACGTTCCTGGTCACCTTCGATTCCCATGCGGTGATCCCCTCCATCCTCGACAAGCCGCCCGTCGATGTCGAGCGCGAGCTAATGCCGGTGTTGCTGGTCGGCACCGCGCCTTACGTGATCGCTGCCGGTGCAGGCCGCCCCTACAAGAGCTTTGCCGACGTGGTGGCGGCCTGCAAGGCGACGCCCGGCGCGGTGAAATATGCCTCCGTCGGCATCGGCACGCTCGGCCATCTCGCCATGACCGTGCTCGGCAACAAGGCCGGCGTCGAGATCATGCACGTGCCCTATCGCGGCGGTGGTCCCGCGATGAACGACGTGCTCGGCGGCCATGTCGACCTGATCGCGGGATCTGCGGCGCTGGTCGCAGCCCAGCTCGGCACCAACATGCTGCGTCCGATCCTGCAGCTCGGCCGCGAGCGGCTGCCGGGCCTGCCGGATACGCCGACCGCGATCGAGGCGGGCTTTCCGGATTTCGAGACGCTGGCCTGGTGGGGCATCTTCGCGCCGACGGGGACGCCGCCGGACATCGTCGCAGGCCTCGCGGCGGCGTCCAAGGAGATCCTGAGCGAGCCCGCGACCGCCGCCCAGCTCAAGGAAACGCAGCAGATGACGCTGCTGCTCGAGGACGCTCCCGCCTTCAAGACCTTCTTCGACAAGCAGGTCGCCATTTGGGGCAAGGTGGTGAAGGACAACAATATCCGGGCATGAGATGACCGGCAGCCCTCCGCATTGAGCAACGCGGAGGGCTTCCGATCCCCCTTCCGCTTTGATATGAAGCCCCGGTAACCCGCTCTGCGGGTTCCGCGGTCCCGTAGCTCAGCCGGATAGAGCGACGGTTTCCTAAACCGTAGGTCGGAAGTTCGAGTCTTCCCGGGATCGCCAGTTTTTCAGTGAGCAATCGTCGCGTTTGATACGCTCGTCGGCGCAAAAATTGCTAGAAGCGCGAAGCTTCCTCCTGGCCCGGGCTGACTGCCGCCCCGCCTCGCTGCCATATCCGGAGACGACAATGCCTTTCGATTTGATCCTGCGCGGCGGCCGTGTGGTCGACCCGTCCCAGAAGCTCGACGCCGTGACCGATGTCGCCTTTTCCGGCGGCAAGGTCGCGGCGATCGGCAGTGGGCTCAAGGCGGATCCGGGCACCGAGGTGCGCGACGTCTCTCGCTACATCGTGACGCCGGGACTGATCGATCTCCACACCCATGTCTATTGGGGCGGCACGTCGCTCGGCATCGACGCCGAGGAGTTCTGCCGTCTTTCCGGCGTCACCACCGCGGTCGATACCGGCAGTGCGGGGCCGGGCAATTTCGCGGGCTTCCGCAAGCATGTGATCGAGCCGAGCCAGGTTCGTATCCTCGCTTATCTGCATGTCTCGCATGCCGGCATTTTCGGCTTCTCGCACCGGATCATGGTCGGCGAGAGCGAGGAGCTGCGGCTGATGAATCCGATCGAGGCGGCCAAGGTGGCCGACGCCAACCGCGATCTCATCGTCGGCATCAAGGTGCGCGTGGGGCTGCATTCCTCGGGCACGTCGGGCGTCGTGCCGCTCGACATCGCGCTCGAGGTCGCGAACGAGGTCGGCATGCCCCTGATGGCGCATATCGATCATCCGCCGCCGAGCTACGAGGAGGTGCTGGCGCGCCTGCGCCCCGGCGACGTGCTCACCCATGCGTTCCGTCCCTTCCCCAACACGCCTGCGACCGCGCAGGGCACGGTGAAGCGGGCGGTGCTCGACGCCCGCGAGCGCGGCGTGCTGTTCGACATCGGCCACGGCAAGGGCTCGTTCGCATTCAAGACCGCGCGTGCGATGCTCGCCAACGGCTTCTATCCCGACACCATCTCGTCCGACATTCATCAGCTCTGCATCGACGGCCCGGCCTTCGATCAGGTGACGACCCTGTCGAAATTCCTGTGCATGGGCATGCCGCTGTCCGACGTCATCGCAACCTCGACCGTCAACGCCGCGATGGCGCTGCGGCGCCCCGAGCTCGGCAGCCTCAAGCCGGGCAGCGTCGGCGACGCCACGCTGATCTCGGTGAGGGAAGGCCAGTTCGACTATGAGGACGTCGTCGGCGAGCACCTGATCGGCGACCGCAAGATCGTCTCCGAAGGCGTCGTGATCGGCGGCCGGTGGTGGCATCCGAAATGAGCGGCAGGCCGTTCACGCCGGCTTGATTACAACGACCTCGCGATCAACAGCTTCATGATCTCGTTCGTCCCGCCATAGATCTTCTGGATGCGGGAATCGATGAAGATGCGCGAGATCGGATATTCCTGCATGTAACCGTAGCCGCCGAACAGCTGCAGGCATTCGTCGGCGGTCTCGACCTGCTTCTCCGAGCACCAGTATTTCGCCATCGACGCCGTGACGGTATCGAGGTCCTTGGCGACCAGCCGCTCGATGCACCAGTCGACGAAGACGCGCGCGATCATCGCTTCGGTCTTGCGCTCGGCGAGCTTGAAGGCGGTGTTCTGGAAATCCATCAGCGGCTTGCCGAAGGCCTTGCGCTCCTTGGTGTAGTCGACGGTGAGTTTTATCGCGCGCTCCATAGCGGCGACCGCGCCGACCGCGAGCGCGAGGCGCTCCTGCGGCAATTGCTGCATCAGCTGCACGAAGCCCTGGCCTTCCTCGCCGCCGAGCAAATTGTCCGGCGGCACCGCGACGTTGTCGAAAAACAGCTCGGACGTGTCGGAGGCATGCAGGCCGATCTTGTCGAGGTTGCGCCCGCGCTTGTATCCATCCGCGCCTGAGGTTTCGACCACGATCAGCGAAATGCCCTTGGCGCCGACATCGCCGGTGCGCGCAACCACGATGACGAGATCGGCAGCCTGGCCGTTGGTGATGAAGGTCTTCTGTCCGTTGATGACGTAGGAATTGCCCTGCTTCCTGGCCGTGGTTTTGACGGCCTGCAAATCCGAGCCGGCGCCGGGCTCGGTCATGGCGATGGCGCCGACCATCTCGCCTGAAGCCATCTTCGGCAGCCAGCGCTTCTTCTGCTCCTCCGAGCCGTAATTGAGGATGTAGTGCGCGACGATGGCGCTGTGCACGGAGACGCCGGTCGTCAGCTCCGGCACCGTGCTTTCGAGGTCGTCGAGCACGGCGGCATCATAGGCGAAGGTGGCGCCCAGGCCGCCATATTCCTCCGGCACGCTTGCCAGCAGCGCGCCCATCTCGCCGAGCCCGCGCCAGGCAAAGCGGTCGACCATCTTCTGCTCGCGCCATTTTTCGGCATGCGGGGCCAGATCCTTGGCAAGATACTTCCGGAACTGGTCGCGGAAGATTTCGAGCTCTTCGGTCATCCAGGAGGAGCGGTAGGACATGGTCACCTCGGTCAATGCGGCTTGCCGGCCTGGTTAGGCCAGCCTTTGGCGGCAATTATTGTGTTTTCAGGCTGTGCCGGTGACGCTACCAAGGCGGCCGGAGCAGCGTCTATCGGGATGGTTGATTGTGGCTGTCAAAATTCAAACCGTCAAAACCAAAGAGCTCAAGCTCGACATCGCGCGCATCGGCACGGTCTCCGCGATCCTGACGCAGCCGGACAAGGCGCGCGCCTGTTACGTCCTGGCGCATGGTGCCGGTGCAGGGATGCGGCATGCATCGATGGACAAGATTGCGGAGGGGCTCGCTGCTCGCGACATCGCGACCTTCCGCTTCAATTTTCCTTACATGGAAAACAAGCAGGGCCGTCCCGACCAGCCTGCGGTCGCCCACGCCACGATCCGCGTGGCAGTCGAGGAAGCCGCGCGGCTCTGCCCTGGTGTGATGCTCGTTGCGGGTGGAAAATCCTTCGGCGGGCGCATGACCTCGCAGGCGCAGTCCAAGGCTCCGCTGCCTGATGTCAAAGGGCTCGCCTTCCTCGGTTTTCCCCTGCACGCCGACAAGAAGCCGTCGACGGAGCGCGCCGAGCATCTCGCCCATGTCGAGATCCCGATGCTGTTCCTGCGAGGCACCCGCGACGGGCTCGCCGATCTCGGCCTCCTCAAGCCGGTCATCGCCGCTCTTGCCCCGAAGGCGACGCTGCATGAGATCGAAGGCGGCGATCACTCCTTCGCGGTGCTGAAAAAGTCCGGCCGCACCAATGAAGAGGCGCTGACAGAGGTGCTTGATACGCTCGCGGCCTGGATCGACAGCCTCGCCTGAAATCTCACGCCGAATATAGCCCCTTGTCGCGCGCCTTCTGGATCGCGAGCGCGGCGATCAAGTCGAGCGTCGGCGTCGACAGGCCGGCGGTGCGCGCGAAGGCTTGGGGCGCCTTTACCAGGACGTCGATCTCCATGGCGCGGCCGAGCTCGTAATCCTGCAGCAGCGACGGCTTGTGGTTGGGGGCGGGGCCGCTGCGTGATACGCGCTTGACCTCGGGGATAAAATGCTGAGCGATCTCGTTGGCCTCGTTCAGCATCCGCGGGATGACCTCGGCGAACGCAGGGTCATCGCGCACGCCGCGCGCGGTCTGGCCGGTGAGCAGGCACAGCACCGACAGCGACATGTTGGTCAGCAGCTTTGACCAGATCGCCTCGCGGATCTCGGCGACCGGCGGCGATTCCAGTCGTGCGTCGCTGAAGACACCGCGGAGCATCGTGATGCGTTCGCAATTGCGATCGTCGCATTCGCCGATCAGCAGGCGGTTGCGGTCCGGCGTCAGGTTCTGCACCACGCCGGGCGCGATCACCTCGTTGGAGGAGAAGACCACGCCGCCGACGATCCGCTCTTTCGGAATGCAGGCGCGCAAGCGCCCGCCCGGGTCGAGGAAGGAGATGTCCGGCGGGGTCGGGTGCCGCGGCGGCAGGCCGATCCCGTACCACCAGGGAATGCCGTTCTGCGCGAACACGATGGCGGTGTCGTCCTGCAGTAGTGGCTTGAGACTGGAGACCAGCCCGGTCAACGCGGTTGCCTTCAAGGTGCTGATCACGACATCCTGGGGGCCGAGCTGGGCCGGATCGCCGGAGGCGTTCACCTTGGCGGAGACCTCGGAATCGCCGACGCGCAGCTTGAGGCCGTTGGCCCGGACCGCCTCCAGGTGCGCGCCCCGCATCACGCACGAGACCTCGTGGCCGGCGCGGGCCAGCCGAACTGCAAGATGGCTGCCGACGGCGCCCGCGCCGAAAATGCAGATGCGCATGTGATGTCCGTCCCTGATCCCTTGATGCCGCCCCGCGGCAGCATGACACAAGCCGCCATGCGATGGACGCGGCTGCCCTACGCTCGAAAGATATGGATCAGGGCGCGGAGCCTCGGTCATAGTGCGCGCCAAACAAACGAGCGGAGGAACACCGATGACCGACAGCCCCGTCCTGTGGACCCTGGATGCGCGTGGGTTGCGACCGTCACGTTGAACCGGCCGGAGGTTAACAATGCCTATGACGGCGCGTTGATCGCAGGCGTGCTCGCGGCCATGGACGATCTCGGCAGCAAGCCCAACCTTCGCGTCGTCGTGCTCAAGGGCAATGGCAAGCATTTCCAGGCTGGCGCCGACCTCAAATGGATCAACGGCGTGCGGCCGCAATCGAGCGAGGCGAACGAGGCGGCGTCGCGGGCGACGTTCGAGGCCGTGCAGCGGCTCAATACGCTGGCTATCCCGACGGTCGCGCTGGTGCAGGGCGGCTGCTTTGGCGGCGGCACCGGCGTGATCGCGGCCTGCGACGTTGTGATCGCGGCCGACAACGCGCTGTTCTCGATCACCGAAGTGCGCTGGGGCCTGACCGCGGCCATCATCATCCCGCAGCTCTGCGATGCCATTGGTGTACGGCAAGTCCGCCGCTACGCGCTGACAGGTGAACGTTTCGGCGCCGAGGACGCCCGTCGTATCGGCCTCGTCCACGAGGTGGTGCCGCTCGCCGATCTCGACGCCGCCGGCGCCAAGGTGGTCGAGCAGTTGCTTGCCAACGGATCGGAGGCGATGGCCGAGACCAAGCGGCTCGCGCTGGAAAGTTCGTTCGGCGGCATGGCGGTGGACGATGCGGCTTACAAGCGGCTCGTGCAGCTGCATTCGCTGAAGCGACAGAGCGCGGAAGCCGCGGAGGGGCTGGCGTCGTTCGCGGAAAAGCGCGCCGCGAATTGGGCAGGTGCTAAAAGCTGAACGCGAGTAGCCCGGATTACGCTTCGCTCCATCCGGGCTACGGGCTTTTACAGCGACGTCGCGAGTGACCTTTTCAGCAAAGTGAGCAGCGCCTGTACCGCGGCGGCATTGCGCCGCCGTTCAGGGATCGCAGCCTTCACCCACAATTCCGGAATCGGAAACTCGCGCAGCACCGGCTTGAGCGCGCCGTCGCGCAAGGCGCCCGCGACGAGATAGTCCGATATCAACACAATGCCGTTGCCGGCGATGGCGCTGCGCGCCAGCACTTGGCCCTCGTTGCAGGACAGCAGCGGGCTGACCTGGACGCTGATGCGGCCGCGCGGCCCGTCAAAGATCCATTCGGGGCCGGTCGGTAGAAAGCTGAGGCAGCGATGATCGACCAGATCACGCGGATGTTTTGGCGTGCCGTGTTTCTTCAAATAGGCAGGCGAGGCGCAGAGCAGCCGCTTCAGCGGGCACAAGGGTTCGTCGACGACACCGCCAAAGGAATGCGGGAAGGCGCCGATGGCGATGTCAAAGCCTTCGGTGACGGGATCGACCGGACGGTCGAACAGCACGATCTCGAGCTTGAGCCGCGGGTTCTGGGTCTGGAAGGCGGTGAAGACGTCCGCAAGCCGCGCGACCGTCAGCGAGGTCGGGGCCTTGATGCGCAGATGATCGACGAGATCGTGGCCCTTCTCGCCCATGCGCGACAGCAGATCGGCGGCGTCGGTGACGACGCCGCGGGCGCGATGCACGTAGCGCTGGCCGGCCTCGGTCAGCCGCAATTGCCGGGTCGAGCGATGAAACAGTGGCGTGCCGATCCGCGCCTCCAGCTGCGTGACGCGCTTGGCGACCACCGACGTCGAGACGCCGAGTTTTCGCGCGGCCGCGGAGAAGCCGGTGGCGTCGGCGGTCGCGAGGAACGCCTGAAGGTTTACCAGGATGTCCATCTTCGGCCTTTCGCGATTCGAGAAAGGTGATCGCCTATTTTGGCGGATTGTAGCTCGATCCGGGTTAATTCATAGTCCGGCCCAAGCAAAGGATTTCAGGGACAGGACGCGCCATGCAGGCCATGACGATCGAAGAACCGGCGCGCCAGGTGCCGCTTTACGGCGAATATGAAGTCGTCGTCCTCGGCGGCGGTCCGGCCGGCATCGTGGCGGCGGCCTCAAGCGCACGCGCGGGACGGAAGACGCTGCTGATCGAGCGGTACGGCTTCCTTGGCGGCATGGGCACCGCCGCAGGCGTCACCAATTTCTGCGGCCTGCACGGCAATGTCCACGGCGAGGCCCACCGGCTGGTGCAGGGCATGGCGTCGGAGTTGCTGGCGCGGATCGATCGCTTGAACGGCCTCAACGCGCCGCATCTGATTCTCGGCAAGGTCTTCGCCCAGGCCTACGACACCGCCGCCTACAAGATCGCGGCCGACCAACTGCTCGCCAGTCACAAGGTGCACATCCTTTTCCACGCGCTTGGTGCCGGTGTGGTGATGGGCGATAACCGCTGCATCGATGCGCTGATGGTCGAGACCAAGGCCGGCCGGCAGGCGGTGCGATCGGAGATCTTCATCGATTGCTCCGGCGACGGCGATCTCGCGGTTTGGGCCGGCGCGCCGTTCGAATTCGGCGACGAGCACGGTCATCCGATGTATCCCTCGATGATGCTCCGTCTCAACAACATCGACCCGGAGAGGGCAGGCGAAGCCTGGCGGACCATTCCGCAATTGATGGAGCAGGCCACCGCCGCCGGCACCCACACATTCCCGCGCAAGAGCGCGATCGTGCGGCCGCAGAAGTCCGGCATCGAATGGCGGGTGAATTTTACGCAAGTGGCGCGCGAGGACGGCCATGCCATCAACGGCATCGAGCCTGATGATCTCACCCGCGGCGAGATCGAGGGCCGCAAGCAGGCGCTGGCTGCGTTCGAATTCCTGCGCACCGTGCCGGGCTTTGAAAAATCCTACATCGTCGACCTGCCGCCGCAGCTCGGCATCCGCGAAACCCGCCGCATCACGGGCGGCTATCAGCTCAGCGGCGAGGACGTGCTCGGCTGCGCTTCGTTCGAGGATTCCATCGGGGTCAATGGCTGGCCGATCGAGGCCCATGTCCCCGGCGACGTCGTCTTCACCTTCCCGCCGATCCCGGAATCGCGCGGCTATAACGAGCTGCCTTACCGCATGCTGGTGCCCGAAGGCGTCGATAATCTGCTGGTCGCCGGCCGCTGCGCCTCGATGACCCATGAGGGCCAATCGGCGGCCCGGGTCTCCGGTGCCTGTTTCGTGATGGGGGAGGCGGCCGGTTCCGCGGCAGCGCTGGCGCTCTCCGGAAACCGGATCCCGCGTGACATCCCCGTTGAAAAGCTGCAGGAAACGTTGAAACAACAGGGCGCCTTTATCGGACGGGACCAGCCCGTGCCTGAAGGCCTGTAACCGACTGCAAGATATCGACGGCGGAGGAAACGAAATGATCGGGATTGTGCGGCTCGCGCTAGCTGGCCTGATGGCGATCACAGCGATGGGCACGGCCCGAGCCGAGGGCGCGCTGAAGGCCAGGATCGGCGTGCTCAGGCTATCCTCCTCCGCGCCGGTGTTCATCGCGCAGGACAAGGGCTATTTCCGCGAGGCCGGCCTCGAGGTCGAGCTGAAATTCTTCGACGCGGCGCAGCCGATCGCGGTGGCGACGACCTCGGGCGACATCGATTTCGGCGTCACCGCCTTCACCGCAGGTCTTTACAATCTCGCCGGCAAGGGCGTGCTCAAGGTGATCGGCGGCATGAGCCGCGAGAAGGCTGGTTATCCTCTGATCGGCTATTTCGCCAGCAACAACGCCTATGCGAGCGGCCTGAAGACGCCGAAGGACCTCGCGGGCAAGCGCGTGGCGATGACGCAGGTTGGCTCCTCCTTTCACTATTCGCTCGGCCTGCTTGCCGACAAATACGGTTTCAAGCTCGCCGACGTGAAGATTGTGCCGCTGCAATCGCTGTCGAATGCGGCGGCCGCGCTGAAGGGCGAGACCGTGGATGCAGCGCTGCTGCCGATCTCCACCGCGCGAAAGCTGATGGACGACGGCGGTGCGAAGTTTCTCGGCTGGGTCGGCGACGAGACACCCTGGCAATTGGGCGCGGTGTTCGCCTCGCCGAAGACGCTGACCAACAAGGTGCTGGTGACGAAGCTGCTCGGCGCTTTGGCAAAGGCCGACCGCGAATATCACGACGTCATCCTCGCCGCGATGAAGGACGGTGTCGCGCCGATCAATGACAAGACAAAGCCGCTGCTGGAGATCATCGCCAAATATACGAACCTCCCGGTCGAGCAGGTGGTCGGCAACTGCGCCTATATCGATCCCGACGGCAAGCTGGATGTGAAGAACGTCGACAACCAGATCAAATGGCTCCAGGAGCAGGGTTTTGCCGACAAGGGCTTCGACGCGAATGCGATCATCGCCAAGGAATTCGTGAAGGCGGATTGAGAGTAGAACGCAGTCCATGGACCTGATCGCCAACCACATCACCCATCGCTTCGGCGATCTCGCCGTGCTCGACGACGTCTCGTTCACCGTCAGCGCGGGCGAGGTGGTGGCGATCGTGGGGCCGTCGGGCTGCGGCAAGAGCACGTTGCTGTCGATCCTCGGCGGGCTGTTGCTGCCGACCTCCGGCGCGCCCGAGCTGCGTGGATCGCCGCCGGCGGACAGCCTCAATCCGCTCACCTTCGTGTTCCAAGACTTTGCGCTGCTGCCCTGGGCGAATGTGGAGGAGAACGTCGAATTCCCGCTGCTGCACACCCAGCTCTCGGCCGTGCAGCGCCGCGCGCTGGTCGAGGACGCCTTGCGCCGCACCGGCCTGACCGATTTTCGCAAAACCTATCCAAAGCAGCTTTCCGGCGGCATGCGCCAGCGCGTCGGCATTTCGCGCGCGCTCGCGGTCAGGCCGGCCATTCTCCTGATGGACGAGCCATTGTCGGCGTTGGATTCGCAGACCCGCGAACTGCTGATGGAGGATTTCGTCCGGCTGCTCGCCGATGGCGGCATGGGTGCCGTGTATGTCACGCATAATCTCGAAGAGGCGGCGCGGCTTGCCGACCGCATCGTGGTGCTGTCGCGGCGCCCTGGCCGCATTCGCGAGGTCGTGAGCGTGCCGATGACGCGCACCGAGCGCGGTGACATTGCAGCCCGTGAAAAGCTGCTCGCGCTGCAGAACCAGATCTGGTCGCTGATCCGCAACGAGGCGATCGATGCCGAGCGCGAGGTTCAGCATGCTTGATCGCGCTCCGGCGGGAACATCTGCGAAGGATGAAGCGGTCCGGCGTGTCCGCTTTCGCGGCGCCGGCTTCGTGCCGGCGAGCAGCCGTTTCGGCGGCTGGATCGCGCTCGCGCTGGTCATTGCGATCTGGCAGGCGGCCGGCAGCACCGGCCTGGTCAATCCGCTATTCCTGCCACCGCCATCGGCGATCGCGCGGGCGATCTACCAGCTCGCGATCTCGGGTGCGCTGTGGCAGCACCTTTCCGCCTCACTCCTGCGCATCGGCGTCGGCTGGCTGCTCGGAACGGCAGCCGGTGTCGCCGTTGGCTTTGCCATCGGCCTGTCGCGTCTGGCGCGCAGCGTCGGCATCACCTTCATCTCGGCGCTGTTCCCGATCCCGAAGATCGCGCTGCTGCCGCTGTTGATCCTCTGGCTCGGCATCGGTGAAGAGCCGAAGATCGCGACCATTGCGCTCGGGGTGTTCTTCTCGACCGCGATCTCGGTCTATAGCGGCGTCGACGCGGTGCCGCGCAACCTCATCCGCATGGCGCAGAGCTTCAACGTGCCGTTCGCCACCATCGTGCGCAAGGTGGTCTGGCCGGGCGCGCTGCCCGCGATCCTCGCCGGCTTCCGTATCACCTCGTCGGTGGCGCTGCTGCTCGTCGTCAGCGCCGAGATGATCGGCGCGCAATACGGCATCGGCGCGTTCGTGCTGCAGGCTGGCAATTTGATGCAGACGGATCAGCTGCTCGCGGGCGTGGTGATTTTGTCGGTGTTTGGGTTGATGGTGGGGAGGGTGATCAACTGGCTGGAGACGCGGCTGTTGCACTGGCGGTAGCCGCAGTCACCGCAGCGTAGGGTGGGTTAGCGAAGCGTAACCCACGACCTAATGTCGACGCGGAGAAACCGATGGTGGATTACGCCTTCGGCTAATCCACCCTACAAGACCGGCGTCCTCACGCATTCCCGCGATCTTCCCGGAACAGATCCAGCTTCTGCTGCACGGGCCGATCCGAGAAGCTGAACAGCACCGCATCAATGTCGGCCTCGTGCGTGACCCATTGCCAGCTCGGCACCACGAACAAATCGCGCGGGCCCCATTCGAACGTCGCATCCCCGATGCGGGTGCGGCCGTGGCCTTCGATCGGACAGAACACCGTTGCGTCCGTCGCGCGATAGCGCGCGGTCTTGAAGCCTTTCGGCAGCAACTGGATGAACGTGCCGATGGTCGGCATCGCGAAGTCGCCGGTCTCGGGGTTGCTGAACTTCAGCTTCAGCCCGTGACAGGCGTCCCACTCCTGGCTCGTGCGGGCTTTCTCCAGTGCCTCGCGCGTGTAGGCATAGGGATAGCTGAAGATCGGCGAAGTCTTCGAGCTCCGTTTCACGTCGACCGGCAGCAAATTGTGGCCGTAGCGCGCAAAGCTGTCGCCGGCCGGCCTTGTAATCTTCTGCTGATCCTCGTTGGAGCCTTCCGCGAAAGAGCAGTCGAAGAATTGCACCAGCGGAATGTCGAGACCGTCGAGCCAGAACATCGGCTGGTCGGTCTCGTTGGAATGATCGTGCCAGGTCATCGACGGCGTGATGATGAAGTCGCCGGGCTCCATCGCGGTGCGCTCGCCGTCCACGGCGGTGTGGGCGCCCTTGCCTTCGAGCACGAAGCGCAGTGCCGATTGGCTGTGCCGGTGCGCGGGCGCGACGTCGCCGGGCACCACCATCTGCACGCCGGCATAGAGCGACGTGGTGATTTTCGACTGTCCGCGCAGGCCGGGGTTTTCCAGAACTAGCACGCGCCGCTCGGCCTCTTTCGCCGTGATCAGCTTGCCGGCTTCGGTCATGTAGTCGCGGATGATGTCGAACTTCCACAGATGCGGCCGGCAGGCACTCTTCGGCTCCGGCGTGATCAAATCGCTCATGACCGTCCAGAGCGCGGTGAGATTCTCGCCGTCGATCTTCTTGTAGAACGCCTCGCGTTCCGGCGTCTTGGTCACGGCTTCCATGGTGCGGCTCCCGTCGCTTTGTTGATTGACAGTATACTTACGATCTGGGTAGCGTCAACGTGCGAACAAGAACGAAACGGGAGGGTTCCGATGAAGCTGCACGGCTATTTCCGCTCCAGCGCCGCCTACCGGGTGCGGATCGCGCTGAACCTCAAGGGCCTCGGTGCCGAGCACCTGCCGCATCACCTTCGCAAGGGCGAACAATGTGCGCCAGCCTATCTCGCCATCAATCCGCAGGGCCTGGTGCCCGCGCTGGAGAACGATGCGGGCGCAGTGCTGACCCAATCGGTCGCCATCATCGAATGGCTCGACGAAACCCATCCCAACCCGCCCCTGTTGCCGAGGGATGCGTTGCAGCGCGCCAAGGTGAGGGCGTTCGCGTTGGCGATCGCCTGCGACACTCACCCCGTGCAGAATCTGAAGGTGCTGGCGCGGCTGCGCGAGCTCGGCCTTGCCGAGGAGAAGGTTCAGGACTGGGCGGCCTGGGTCAACCGCGAGGGGCTCGCGGCCTGCGAGACGCTGATCAGAAGCGAGCCGGGCCCGTTCTGCTTCGGGGATGTGCCGACGCTCGCCGATCTCTGTCTTGTGCCGCAGCTCGCCAATGCGCGCCGCTTCGGCGTCGACGTCTCCGCCTATCCGCGCCTGCTTGAAGCGGAAGCTGCGGCCAAGGCCCTGCCGGCGTTCGTCAACGCCGCGCCGGAGAAGCAGCCCGATGCCGAGTAAGCCTGTCCCTCCGATCACGATAGACGCGGTCTATGCCGCGCCGGGCTATCTGTTCCGGCGCATGCAGCAGATCGCGGTCTCGATCTTCATGGAGGAGTGCAAGGCGTTCGACCTCACGCCGGTGCAATACGCGGCGCTGATCGCGATCCACACCCACCCCGGCATCGACGCGACGCGATTGTCCGCAGTGATCGCCTTCGACCGCTCCACGCTGGGCAGTGTGATCGAGCGGCTTCAGGCCAAGGATTTCGTCGAGCGCAGGCCGGCGCCGGAAGACAAGCGGATCAAGCTGCTCTATTTGACCAAATCAGGCGCGGCGATCCTGCGCGACATCATTCCCGCCGTCGAACGCGCCCAGGCGCGGATGCTCGAGCCGCTCAAGCCAGCGGACCGCAAGGCGCTTATGGGGCTCCTGGCGCAGCTCGTCGATCTCAACAACGAGGCGTCACGAGTGCCGCTGCGGGCGGAGGACGCGCTGGAGCATATGGGGAAGGCGCCTTAATCCTGGATGACAGCGGAGGTTCACATCCGCAACAACGCCTGCCGGTCGATCTTCCCCGTGCCGGTCTTCGGCAGCTCGTCGATGAAGATCACCTCGCGCGGATATTTGTAAGGAAGCAGTTTGCCCTTCACGTAATCCTGCAGCCGCCGGGTCGTTTCGCTTTGATCCGCCGCGCGGGTGTTCATCACCACCACTGCCTTAAGCGTCATGCGCCGGTCCGGCAGCTCGGCGGCGAACACCGCGCATTCGCGGATGTCCGGGTGGTCGGCGAGGCAAAGCTCAACCTCGAGCGGGTAGACCCATTGGCCGGAGATCTTGATGAGATCGTCGGCGCGGCCGCGGAAGAAGTGAAAGCCATCGCCATCGCGGACGAAGCGGTCGCCGGTGTAGATCCAGCCGCCTTCGCGGATGGTCTCGGCGGATTTGTCCGGCCGGTTCCAGTACAGCGGCGTGTTGGAATCGCCGCGCACCCACAAGATGCCTTCCTCGTCGTCGGCGACATCGCGGCCGTCCTTGTCGCGCAGCGCGACCTCATAGCCGGGCACGCGCAGGCCGGCGGCGCCGAGCTTCTTCCGCTCGGGGCGGTTGGAGAGATAGATGTGCAGCACCTCGGTCGAGCCGAGGCCTTCCACGATCTCGAGACCGGTGAGCGTCTTCCAGCCGTTGAAGACTTCGGCCGAGAGCACCTCGGCGGCCGAGAGTGCCATGCGCAGCGACGAGAAGTCGGTCTTGTTCGCACCCTCGGCCTTGGTCAGCGATGTATAGAGCGTCGGCAGGCCGAAGAAGACCGTCGGCCTGTACTGCTCGATCGCCGAAAAGATTGCCGCGGGCTTCGGCTGGCCGGGCAACAGCAGTGTCGTCGCGCCCGCCGAGAACGGGAAGGTGATCGCGTTGCCGAAGCCATAGGCGAAGAAGATTTTTGGCACCGAGAAGCAGATGTCATCCGGCGTCAGCTTCAAGACGTTCTGCGCAAAGGCGGCTTCGCTATAGGCCATGTCGTGCTGGAGATGCACGATGCCCTTGGGCCGGCCGGTCGATCCGGACGAATACATCCAGAACGCCATCTCGTTGCGATGCGTGTCGGCTTCCGCGAGCTCAGTCGGAAACTGCGGGAGCCAGCCGGCGGCGGAAACGGCGTTCGGCGCGGCGTGATCGCTCGCCGGGCCATTGACGACGACCAGGGTATGCAGGGCCGTGTCCTTGCAGGCCTCGGCGTTGAAACGTGCACAGAACTCGGCGTCCGCCACCGCAACAGTCGCGCCGGAATCGGCGAGATAGAATTGCAGCAGATCCGGCGGTGTCAGCGTGTTGATCAGCAATGGCACGAAGCCGGCGCGCACCGCGCCGAAGAACGCGGCCGGGTAGGCCGGAGTGTCATCGAGGAACAACAGCACGCGATCGCCGCGCTTGAGGCCGAGCGAGGCAAAGCCGTTGCCCCAGCGCCCGGCTTCCGCGCAGAGCTCCGCGTAGGTGCGCGTGCCCGCGGGGCCAATGAGCGCGAGCTTGTCACCGTGGCCTTTGCCGACATTGTCGAACAGCACGCGGCTGGCATTGTAGACCTGCGGAACGGAAAAGCCGATCTCGCGCGCGCCCGCGCAGTCGGCGGGCACCTGGTCGTGAATCTGCTGGCTCATGCCTCGTCCCCACCGTTCTTGGCGGCTTCGTAGCGCGCCATGAAGGCCGGCGACATCGCGCGCAGGCGGGAGTCGTCGATGCGGCCGGAGCGGGTGATGTAGCTATAGGCAAAGTCCATCAGGCCCTGCTGCATGTGCTGAGCAAAGTGCTCGTACCAGAAAGCGCTGGTCCGCGCGGCATTGACGAGCTTCTGCACCACCGGCTTTCGCGCGGCCTGGTAGCGATGCAGGGCGGTCGAGAGATGGGCGTCCGATTCCAGCGCCTTGACCAGTGCAATGGCGTCCTCGATCGCAAGCCGCGTGCCGGAGCCGATCGAAAAATGCGCCGAGTGCAGGGCGTCACCGAGCAGCACCATGTTCTTGAACGACCAGTGCTCGTTCCAGACCCAGGGGAAGTTGCGCCAGACCGATTTGTTGGAGACCAGCGAGCGGCCGCCGAGCGTGTCGGCGAACACCTCCTCGCAGACACCTTTGGACTGCTCCACGTCCTTGTAGGCGAAACCGTAGGCCTGCCACGTCGCATGGTCGCATTCGACCAGGAAGGTGCTCATGGTCGGCGAGTAGCGGTAGTGATGGGCGTTGAAGGCACCGCGGTCCGTCTTGACGAAGGTCTGCGACAGCGTCTCGAAGCGCTTCGAGGTGCCGTACCAGACGAACTTGTTCGAGGAGTAGGACAGCGAGGTGCCGAAATCGCCCTCGAAGGCGCGGCGTACCAGCGAGTTCAGCCCGTCGGCAGCGACGATCAGATCGTGCCCGTTGAGCTGATCGATCGCATGAATCGGCGTGTCGAAGCGCGGGGTGACGCCGGCATTGATCGCGCGCTGCTGCAGGAATCGCAAGAGCTCGAGCCGGCCGATCGAGGAGAAGCCGACGCCGTCGATGGCCACGCTGTCGCCGCTCAGGTTCAGCGTGATGTTCTCCCAGCTCTCCATGTGCGGCGAGATCGCGTCGACCGTCTCGGGGTCGTCGGCGCGCAGGAATTCCAGGGCCTGATCAGAAAACACCACGCCAAAGCCCCAGGTCGCGTCGGCCGGGTTCTGTTCGAACAGGTCGACTTGATCCTCGGGGTGACGCTTCTTCCAGAGATAGGCGAAGTAGAGCCCACCGGGCCCCCCGCCAATCACGGCGATCCGCAACGTCTGCCTCCCTAATTGACAGTATACTTACTATCTAGGGGTAGACTAATGTGCTCCGGCCACCCGCGCCAGCGGAATTATCGGCAAGCCGCGCGGCACACCACAGCTCACGTCCGGACGCGCGTTTGGCGCGTGTCCGAAGCAGTGACCTTGCGAAGCATAGCCAAACCGTGGCGGCTTGGCCATCCGCCCCGTCAGACGCAGCGCTTCACCCGTACGCCGCCCACGAGCACGGTGGTGCAGCGGACCGCCGGATGGCACGCTTCTCTAGCGTGCCGCGAACGGCGCCAGCACGTCCTTGCAGGCAGGTGACAGCGACGCGGCGTTGCTGGCGATGCACTGCACGATGCGGCCGCCGCCAGGCGCTACGCCGGCGCACAGCGTGCGGATGTCGGCACCGCAGGCGGAGCGGACGATGAACAGCTCTTCGCGCGGCCGCAGCGGGCGCAACGCGATCACGGCGGGCGCGGCTGCCGGTGCTGCCGCCGCCGCGGGAGCCGCGCCCGGAGGTGCCGCCGTTGCTGCCGTGCCACCGCCGCCGGCCGCGGCGCTCACGGCCTTCTCGCAGGCCGGCGAAACCTTTGCCTTGTTCTTCTCGAGGCATTCGAGCGCAGGCGCGCCGCCTGGCGGCACGCTGGCGCACACCTTGGGATAATCGGCGCGGCACGCGCTCTTGACGGCAGCGACCTGCGCGCTGCTCGGCTGTTTGGCTGCCGCGGCCTTCGGCGCTGCTCCAGATGCCGGCTTTGCGGCGGGGGCGGTTTCAGCCTTCGGCGCGGCAGGCGCGGCCTCCGCCTTGGGTGGAGCCTCTTTGGGTGCAGCCTCTTTGGGTGCAGCCTCGGTCTTCGGCGCCGCAGCAGGCTCGACAGCGCGAACCGCGGTTTGGCATCCCGAGGACAGGCTGGACATGTTCTTCTGCAGGCATTGATAGGCTTCCACGCCGCCGGGCGTGACGCTCGCGCAGTGCGCCATGAAATCCGAGCGGCATGCGGAGCGGATCGCGCTCTTCTGCGCCTCGGTCGGCGCTTGTGCGAATGCGCCTGCTGCAGTTGCGAAGAGAGCCGCCGCCAGCAACGCCCCGCGTGCCGACGCATGTTTCAACGTGTTGAACATCCGAGTAATTCCTGCCCTGTCGGCAACGCCGACAATTTTTTCAAACGTGATGCAAACAATCGTCGCGGGTGATGCCGCGCGCGACATCATTGGCCGCCGCGACCTCTACCGCAAGTAGATATTGGCTTTGCAATTGCGACGTAACTACGTCGTCAGAGCTTGATCATGCGCTTGCCGCGGTTCTCGCCCGCCAGCAATCCGATCAGCGCCTTCGGCGTGTTCTCGAGGCCGTCGATGATGTCCTCCTGCACCTTCAGCTTGCCGGATGTGACCCAGGCCTGGAGGTCGGCGAGCGCTCGCTGACTCTCTTTCATGTAGTCCATCACGATGAAGCCTTGCATGACGAGCCGCTTCACCACGATCAGGCCGGGCACGCCGCGCGGGCCGTGTGCCGAGGGCGCGCCGTCATATTGCGAGATCGCACCGCAGCAGGCGATGCGGCCGTAATTGTTCATCTGCGGCAGGCAGGCTTCGAGAATGTCGCCGCCGACATTGTCGAAATAGACATCGATGCCCTTCGGAGCCGCCGCGCGCAACGCCTTGAACACCGCGCCGTCCTTGTAGTCGACGGCGGCATCGAAGCCGAGTTCGGAGGTCAGCCAGCTGCACTTGTCGGCGCCGCCGGCGATGCCGATGACCCGGCATCCCTTGATCTTCGCGATTTGCCCGACGATCGAGCCGACCGAGCCCGCGGCCGCGGAGACCACGACCGTCTCGCCCTCTCTGGGCTTGCCGATCTCCAGCAGGCCGAAATAGGCGGTGAGGCCGGCAATGCCGAACACGCTGAGCAGATGCGTCATCGGCTCGAGCTTCGGCATCTTGGTGAGATGCTTGGCGGGCACTGTCGCCAACTCCTGCCAGCCGGTGTCGCCGAACACGATGTCGCCCGGCGCAAGCTCCGGCGCCTTCGAGCTGATGACCTCGGCGATGGCGCCGCCGGCCATCACGCTGTTGGCCTCCACCGCTGAACGATAGGTCGCGCCGTGCATCCAGGCGCGGTTGGCGGCGTCGAGCGAGATGTAACGCACGCGCAGCAAGGCCTCGCCGTCCTTCGGCTCGGGCACCGCACCTTCGACCAGCTTGAAGTGCTCGGGACCGAGCTTGCCGCTGGGCTTTTCCACCAAAAGAATCTGACGATTGATGCTGCCGCTCATGATGTTTCCCCTCGGTCGTTTGACGATTATTGATGCAGCGGCCGCAAGAAAAACGTGCAAGCCGCTTTCGTTGTGCGCTGCATGAAGGCTAGATCGCGGGCGCCAGTTTCGCAACGGGAACATCCGCCCGACGATCGCACGCCAAGCGTGTTGCGCAGTCGTCATATCTGCGACATCATGAAGCGGTCGGTGTAGCGGGGGTGTTCAATGTCGAACAGGTTTACGCAATTCATTCTGGTGGCGATGGTGCTCGGCATCATCATGGGCGCGGCGATCTACAATTTCCTGCCCGACACGCGGGGCGACTGGGCCTCGTCCATCAACCTGATCGCCGTGATTTTCCTGCGCCTGATCAAGATGATCATCGCGCCGCTGGTATTTGCGACCCTGGTCGGCGGCATTGCTCATATGGGCTCGGGCTCCAAGCTCGGCCGCATCTTCGCCAAGACCATGGGCTGGTTCGTCAGCGCCTCTTTCGTCTCGCTGATGCTCGGCCTCGTGATGGTCAATCTGCTTCAGCCCGGCGCGAATTTCCCGGGTACGCTGCCTGACAAGGCGCAGTCGACCGGCCTGCCGGTTTCCGCCTTCTCGATCGAAAAATTCCTGACCCATCTGATCCCGACCTCGATCGCGGATGCGATGGCGCAGAACGAGATCCTGCAGATCGTGATCTTCGCCGTGTTCTTCTCGGTGGCGATGGGCTCGATGCCCGAGCGCTCCAAGCCGATCCTGGCGCTGATCGACGACATCGGCCACATCATGCTCAAGGTGACGGGCTATGTGATGCTGTTCGCGCCGTTCGCGGTCTGGGCCGCCATCACCGCGACGGTGGCCAAGAACGGCCTGCTGGTGCTCTGGAAGCTCATCGTCTTCATGGGTGGCTTCTATCTCTCGCTCGCGCTCCTGTGGGGCATCCTCGTGGTCGTGGGCTTCATCGTGATCGGGCCGCGCTACGCCCATCTGCTGAAGCTGATCCGCGAGCCGCTGATGATCGCGTTCTCCACCGCGAGCTCGGAAGCGGCGTATCCGAAAACTCTGGAGGGGTTGAACAAGTTCGGCGCCTCGTCGCGGATATCGAGCTTCGTGCTGCCGCTCGGCTATTCCTTCAATCTCGACGGCACGATGATGTACTGCACCTTCGCGAGCGTCTTCATCGCGCAGAGCTATCACATCGACATGCCGCTCGGCACCCAGCTCGCGATGCTGGCAACGCTGATGATCACCTCGAAGGGCGTGGCCGGCGTGCCGCGCGCCTCCCTCGTGGTGATCGCCTCGACGCTCTCGCAGTTCGGCATCCCCGAGGCGGGGCTGTTGATGATCATGGGCATCGACACGTTCCTCGACATGGGCCGCAGCGCCACCAACGTGATCGGCAACACGCTCGCGACCTCGGTCGTGGCCAAGTGGGAAGGCGAGCTCGGGCCCGAGCACGAGCTTGAACCTGGCGATGCCGTGCCGGGGGACATGATCCCCGGCGAAGTGCCTGCGATGGCCGGCCATTGATCGGAGTGCATCATGCGCCTTTCAATAGCGATATCGGGCGGCCTGTTGCTGGCAGCGTGCCTGCTGGCCACGGGTGCCTCCGCCCAGACCGGTGGCAGCGAAGGGCTTAGCCCGACGCTGTCGGCGATCAAGACCGCGCACACCGTGCGCCTCGGCTATCGCGAGAGCTCGCCGCCGTTCTCCTTCCTCGACCAGGCCAACCGGCCGATCGGCTACAGCCTCGAGCTTTGCGAGGCTATTGTCGAGGAGATCGGCGTCGAGGTCGACGATCCCAATCTGAAGATCGCCTACGTCAAGGTCACCTCCGATGACCGCATCGACGCCGTGCTCCAGAACAAGATCGACCTGGAATGCGGCTCGACCACGGCCAATGCCGAGCGCGGCAAGCGCGTCGCCTTCTCGCCGCTGATGTTCGTCGCCGGCACCAAGCTGATGGTGCCGAAGGCGTCCAGCGTCCAGTCACTGACTGATCTGAAGGGCAAGACCGTCGTGGTGACGAAGGGCACCACCAACGAGCAGGCGATCCAGGCGGCCGACAAGAAGTCATCGTTGGGACTGAACATCGTTGTCGGTGCCGATCACGAACAGTCATACCAGATGCTCGTCGACGGCAGGGCCGATGCGTTCGCGACCGACGACATCCTGCTGTCCAGCCTGATCGTGCGTCACAAGGCACAGGACAAGTTCCGCGTCACCGGCGATTACCTGTCCTACGACCCCTACGGCATCATGTTCCGCAAGGGCGAACCGCAACTGGCGGCGGTGGTCGATCGCACTTTCCGCAAGCTCGGCTCCAACCACGACCTCGTTCCGCTCTACAACAAATGGTTCACCGCACGGCTTCCGACCGGCGAACGGCTGAACGTGCCGATCTCGCTGCAGCTGGAGGAAGCCTTCAAGGCGATGGACGATTCCGCGAGCGCGAATAACTAGCGCCTGTGCGACGAACGAAAGTGTGCCCTCTCCCTTACCGGGGGAGAGGGCGCAGCAACGAGCAGCGCGCGCTCACGTGCCGGCGGGCACCTGGTCCAGAAATCCCGTGATGCTCCTGATACGGCCGTCCTTCAGCACGGCGAAATCCGTCCCCTTGATCGGGCTGTCGATGCCGTCAGGACCAAGGCCCCAACTGAAGCGGACATGGTCGCCGTAGCCGTTGGGCTCGCCGATCAGCTTGAATTTGAAATCAGGGAAGCGCTGCTGCACGCCTGCGATCAGCGCATCGACGCCGTCATGGCCGTCGCCCTTCATCAGGGGATCGACATAGCTCGCATCCGCCGTCCAGTTCTGGCTCAGCAGTTCGCGCCGGCGGTCAGCTGCACGTTCGTTCCAGAGATCGATGTAGCGGCGAGCGATGGTGATGGGATCGGTCATTGTCGTCTCCTTCGATGGCGCCGTGTCGTTCGGCTGACATGATTATCGAAGGTTTGCGCGCGCTGATCGATTACCTCGGAGGTCATGCGCATGATGCGGGAAAGTGTGAAGCGGTTTCCGGATCGGATCATGCGCCGACAAGCGCGCGCAAATGTTTGTCGCGAACTTACTTGGCCGCCGTGACCATGATTTCGACGGTGTATTGTGCCGCCGCGAGCTTGGCTTCGACGGTGGCGCGTGCCGGCGTGTTGCCGGGCGAGACCCAGGCGTCCCACACCGCGTTCATCTCGCCAAACGTCTTCATGTCGGTGATGTAGATCGTGGCCGAAAGAAGTTTGGACTTGTCGGTGCCGGCCTTGGCGAGATGGCTGTCGATAGTCGCCAGAATGTCCTGGGTCTGCTTCGTCACGCTTTCGCCGGCGGCGTTGTTGGCGACGACACCGGCGAGATAGACTGTGTTACCGTGCACGACGACCTGGCTCATGCGCGGGCCGGTTTCAAGACGCTGAATGCTCATTGGGGGTCTCCTTTGAATGGCGGCCCTGTCTAGCGCAGCGGCTTGCCCTGTGCCACCCCAGGCACGCATGCGTTGCCGGGCACGCATGCGTTGCCAGGCACGCATGCGTCGTCGGCGATGCCTGAGTTGCACTTCAGGGAAACTGGCCGAAGAACGTCCAGATCGTTTCGGCTGCGTCGATGTCGCCGTTCTGCGACCCGAGCAAGCTGGCGGCGACCTTCGGGAAGCGGGCATCCGGAAAAAATCCGGGCATGCGATGACCGCCTTGATTGATGCGATAAAGCACGACGTCGTGCCCTTCAGGACAGCGCGAGGATATCCGCGTCACCGTGGACTGGTCTGCTGGCGCCCTGTCGGGCAAATCGGTCATGTCGGCATTATCGGTCTCGCAGCCGTTGAGCTTGCGCCAGAACGCAAGCGTCTCGTCGGTGGACCAAAAACTGTCTGCGGCATAATAGCTCGATCCGCGGCCGCCTTCGTAGGGGACCAGCGGATCGGCGGTGCCGTTCATCAGCAGCATCGGCAACGGCCGCGACGGATGGCACGTGACAGCGGTCTCATCAGTGAGGTTCATGCTCACGCTCGCGCCGGCAGCAAACAGATCGGCGCGGGCGCAGACCAGCGTCATTGCCATGGCGCCGCCATTGGAGATGCCGGTGACATAGACGCGGCGAGGATCGGCGGTGCCGTTCGCCACCAGCTTCTCGACGAGCTTTGCGATGAAGGCGACGTCGTCGGTGCCTGCGGGCGGGCCACGGAGCGCCGGTCCCGCCTTGGTCCTCGCATCGGCCCATGCGTGGTTGAGGCCATCAGGAAAGACCACCGCAAACCCTTCGCGCTTTGCGACCTGCGGCCACGCCGTCCGCGTCATCATGTCGGCTCCGCGCTGCGTCTTGCCGTGCAGCACGACGACGAGCGGCACGAGCCGCTTCGACGGCAGTTGCACAGTGTAGGACCGCTTCACACCGTCAATATCGATCGTATCCGCGGACGCAGCCGAGGCAGCGGCTAATGCCGCAACAAACGCCCCGATGCGCAGCCGCGGCCGCATCATCTAGCCCACGGCCTTCGCCGCGGCCCGGCCCGCATTGCGGCCCGAGAACAGGCAGCCGCCGAGGAACGTGCCTTCCAGCGAACGATAGCCGTGCACGCCGCCGCCGCCGAAGCCGGCGGCTTCGCCGGCTGCATAGAGGCCGGGGATGACGCTGCCCTCCTCGCCGAACACGCGCGAAGAGAGGTCGGTCTCGAAACCGCCGAGCGTCTTGCGGGTGAGGATGTTGAGCTTGACCGCGATCAGCGGCCCTTGCGCGGGATCGAGGATGCGGTGAGGGGAGGCGGTGCGGATCAGTCTGTCGCCGATATAGCGCCGCGCATTGTGAATGTTCATCACCTGCGCATCCTTGACGTAAGGGTTGGCGATCTCTCGGTCGCGCGCCTCGATCTGCATCCTGATGTGCTCGAGCTTGAGGAGGTCGCTGCCGGCCAGCTTGTTCATGGCCGCAACGAGATCCTCGATCTTGTCGCGCACGATGAAGTCGACACCATGGCTTTTGAACGCTTCCACCGGCGCCGGCGCGCCCTTGTTGGTGGCGCGCTTGATGGTCATACGCCAGCTCTTGCCGGTGAGGTCGGGATTCTGCTCCGAGCCCGACAGCGCAAACTCCTTCTTGATGATGCTCTGGGTCAGGATGAACCAGGAATAATCGTAGCCGGTGGACATGATGTATTGGAGCTGGCCGAGCGTGTCGGAGCCGGGAAACAACGGCGCCGGCAGGCGCGTGCCGGTGGCGTCGAACCACATCGAGGAGGGGCCGGGCAGGATGCGGATGCCGTGGCGCGGCCAGATCGGTGACCAGTTCTGGATACCTTCGACATAATGCCACATGCGGTCGCGGTTGATCAGCCGCGCGCCTGCTTTCTCGGTGATGCCGATCATGCGGCCGTCGACATGCTCGGGCACGCCGGAGATCATGAATTTCGGCGGCGCGCCGAGTCGCTTCGGCCAGTTCTGCCGCACCAGCTCGTGATTGCCGCCGATGCCGCCGGACGCCACGATCACGGCTTGGGCCTTCAACGCAAACTCGCCGACAACATTGCGCGACGAACTCTTGCCGCGCTCGACATTGTCGGGGGCGAGAATGGCGCCGCCGACGCCATCCACCGTACCGTTGGTGATCGAGAGCGCATCGACGCGATGGCGGAACCGAAAGCTCAGCCGGCCGCTTCTGACCGCCTCGCGCGCCCGGCGCTCGAACGGCTCGACGATGCCGGGCCCGGTGCCCCAGGTGACATGAAAGCGCGGCACCGAATTGCCGTGGCCCATCGCGTCATAACCACCGCGCTCGGCCCATCCGACCACGGGGAAAATGCGATGGCCCATCGCTCGCAGCCATGCACGCTTCTCGCCGGCCGCGAACGCCACATAGGCGTCGGCCCATTGCCGCGGCCAGAAATCCTCGTCGCGGTCGAAGCCGGCGGTGCCGAGCCAGTCCTGCATCGCGAGGTCGAAGGAGTCCTTGATGCCGAGCCGGCGCTGCTCCGGCGAATCGACCAGGAACAATCCGCCGAACGACCAGAACGCCTGGCCGCCGAGCGACTGCTCGCCCTCCTGGTCGACCACGATTACGCGCTTGCCGGCGTCCGCGATCTCGGTTGCGGCCACCAGGCCCGACAGTCCTGCGCCGACAACGATGACGTCAGTCTCTTCAGCCATCTGTTCGGCCATATGTTTCCCCCTCCATGTGTTTCGCCCTCCACAGGTTCCTCCCTGTAGTTGCCCGGATTGAAGCCGGCGGTTGCAACTGAGATCAAGAGGACGGCGCGTAAGACATCGTTAACTTGTTCCACTTCGGGAAAAAGACCGGCTGAGTGCAGCGCCGGCGCAACACTGGATTTGAATTTGTTTTGAGCGAGCCGGCATGCCTAGACAAAACCGCGGTTACGACGGACCCTAGCAGGGCATCACCACCTGACACACAGATTCGAATTCGACTGGGGCGGGGGCCAATGAAGTTTCTGACGGGGTTGCTTGCGGCGGTTCTCCTGATCGCGAGCATGGGCGCTTCTCACGCGGTGGTTCGGATCGCGGATGACCGCGGCGGCCGGATCGGAACCTACGTCGACAAATACCAGGACCTGCGACAGTCGGGCGATACCGTCATCATCGACGGTCTCTGCGCCTCTGCCTGCACCATCGTCCTCGGCGCCATCCCGCCTGACCGCATCTGCGTGACGTCGCACGCCACACTGGGCTTCCACGCCGCGTGGGATTTCGGCAGCAACGGCCGCGCCGTCACCAATACCGAAGCGACCCAGATGCTCTATGCGATGTATCCCTCGCAGGTGAAGCGCTGGATCAATCAGCGCGGCGGCCTCACCCCGCATATGCTCTTCCTGAAGGGCCGGCAGCTCCAGGCTATGTACAAGCCTTGCTACCTCGACGCGCAGGCCTCGGCCAACAAGCCATCGTCGCGGTAGGCCGCGCCGTCGTTGCTTCCGTTCAACCCTGAATTCTCGTCATAGCCGGGCGTCGCTTTCGCTCGCCTATGTCCCGGCCATCCACGTTTTTGGCCCGGGCGAGAATCACGTGGATGCCCGGGCCTTCGCCTCGCGGAAGCGGCTTCGGCCGCGCAAGCCCGGGCATGACGGAGAACCTCCGTATCACAAGTTCTCCAGCCCGCCCGCCGCGCTTGCCCGGCCCCGTCCCAGCGCCTATTTGAAAGGCAGGGAACCCTTCACCCCGATCGTTGTCATGGCTCAACCACTGCACCCCGCCCATCCTGTATCGGACAATTCGCCCACTGCCGGCCGGACGCCGGTCGTGCTGCTGTTGGCAGGTGCTGGCGTCGGCGGCCTGGTCGTGCTCGGCGCGCTCGCGCTCTGGTTCCACTACGGCAGCCAGGTGTTCTTCGAAATGATCAGGACCGGTCTTGCCGCCTGCTTCTGACACGCGACAGGAAGTTTTCCGCTCATGAGCCCTACCGCCCGTCCGCTGGTGATCGCGACCGCCTTCGCCGCAAGCCTCGTCCTCGGGCTGCTGATCGTATTCTGGGCCATGGGCGGGGTCGGCAAGGTGGCGCAGCCGGCCGCGATCGGCGGCCCGTTCCAGCTCACCGACCAGAACGGCAAGACCGTCACCGACAAGAACCTCAAGGGCAAGCCGACCCTGATCTTCTTCGGCTACACCCATTGTCCCGACGTTTGCCCAACCTCGCTGTTCGAGATCTCGGAAGTGCTGCGCGCGATGGGCAAGGACGCCGACAAGGTCAATGCCGTCTTCATCTCGGTCGATCCCGAGCGCGATACGCCGGCCGCGATAAAGGATTATCTGTCGAGCTTCGACCCGCACCTCGAAGGGCTGAGCGGCGATCCTGCCGAGACCGCCAAGGTGATCACCTCCTACCGGGTCTATGCCAAGAAGGTCCCGACCAAGGACGGCGACTACACCATGGACCACACGGCGCTGATCTATCTGATGGATCGCGACGGCCGCTTCGTCTCGCCGTTCAACCTGAAGCGCACGCCGGAAGAAGCCGCAGGGGAGTTGAAGCGGTATCTGTAGGCTCCCCTATTGACCGCAATCCGCGCTCGCGTTCCCGGCCGGATGGGCTATAAGGCCCTCCGATCCCAACGAAAATCGTTCATTTCAGCCGATGGCTCCATCGCAACAGGCGAAATCGTCCAAATCCGCCCGTGGCTTGCTGACCGGGCTGGTCGTCGGCGTCTGCGCGCTCGCTGCTGCGCCGTCCGCGCAGGCGCAGGCCCCGGCCAAGCAGCCCCCAACGGCGCCGCAAGCCTCACCTCAGGTCGCGCCGCAAGCCGCCCCGCAGGCGGTGCCGGGTTTCTGGGACCCGCGGCGGCGGCCGGAGCGGCCGGACCTGTCGCGCCTGACCGTGATCCGTTTCCTGACCGAGACCGACTATCCGCCGTTCAATTACACCGGCGCCGACGGCAATCCGGCCGGCTTCAACGTCGACTTCGCGCGTGCGCTGTGCGAGGAGATCAAGGTCACTTGCACGGTGCAGATGCGGCGCTTCGAGACGCTGGTCGATGCGCTCTCCTCCAACCGGGGCGATGCCATCATCGCCTCGATGGCGGTGAGTCCGCAGCTCCGCGCCCGGGTCGACTTCACCGATCCCTATTACCGCGTGCCTGCGCGCTTTGCTTCGCGCAAGGACGCGGTGATGCCGGAGATCCGGCCCGAATATCTCGAAGGCAAGAAGGTCGGCGTCATCTCCGGCTCCGCGCATGAGGCCTATCTCAAGGCCCTGTTCACCGACGCCGAGCTGCACCCCTATCCCAACGACGACGCTATGCGCGGCGCCTTGCGCAAGGGCGAGGTCGATTTCATCTTCGGCGACGCCATCGCGCTCGCGTTCTGGATCAACGGCACGGATTCCGGCGATTGCTGCGCCTTCTCCGGCGGCCCCTTCGTCGAGAGCCGTTTCTTCGGCGAGGGCATTGGCATCGCCGTGCGCAAGGGCAACGACGTGCTGCGCCAGGCCCTGAACTGGGCGATGTTCCGCGTCTGGGAGAAGGGCCGCTACACCGATCTGTGGCTGCGGTATTTCTCGGTGAGCCCGTTCTAGTCCCAGGCGCCGTTGCCAATTCCTCATCCTGACGAGCTTGCGTAGCAAGCGTCTCGAAGGATGACGGCCCCGCTGGTGGCCGGGCCCTTCGAGACCCGCGCTTCGCGGGCACCTCAGGATGAGCATATGTCGTATCCGCGACACCGGCGCATTAACCGTCCGCTCATCCTTTTCGTCAAAATAGCACCGCTCTGGCCGCAGCGTCGCTCGCGGAGCGGCCTTCCGCGTGGTGAAATCGAGCTTCGGCTTCGAGTGGTGTGATGCGTAACATAATGATCTTCGCGGCGATCATGATCGGCCTCGGCACCTTCATGGCGCAGATGGCGGACAGGATGAGCTCCGCCTCGGCGACGTCGGTGCCGCGTACGGTCGCAGTCGCGTCCACCGCGGCGGCCGGCGGCCGCAGCCTCAACATCCCCCGCGACGGCCGCGGCCACTTCCAAACCGAGGGCCGGATCGAAGGCCAGCGCATCGGCTTCATGGTCGACACCGGCGCCTCCGTGGTCGCGCTGAACGAGACCTCGGCCGCCCGCTTCGGCCTGCGTCCCTCGCGCAGCGATTACAACGCCACCGTCTCCACCGCCAACGGCACCATCAAGGCCGCGCGCACTCGCATCGCCATGCTCGATGTCGGCGGCCTAATCGTGCGCGACGTCGATGCCATGGTGCTGCCCGACGAAGCACTGTCCGAGAACCTGCTCGGTCTCTCCTTCCTCTCCCGCCTCAGGCGCTTCGAATACGCCAACGGTCAGATGGTGCTGGAGCAGTAAAGGTCCTCCCAAAGGCGACGGCGACACATATTTCAAGAAAATCTCTATTTCGATCGCTCTCGCGGACAGATTTCCCCGTTACCAAACTGCCGCAATTATCATCCATAAGCTGCCATTCCCGCCTTCCGCTGCAGCCCGGCATTCGCTAAGGCTGCATCAAATCCTGGCTCTTTTTCACGAGACCGTCTCAATGTTCCCCAAGCCGAAATCCGTGTTGCTGCCCAACACCTATGCCTTCGAATCCGAGCCGATGGTGAAGGCCACGGGCTTTCGCGAATACGACGCGCGCTGGCTGTTCCAGAAGGAAATCAACCTGATGGGAATCCAGGCGCTCGGCATGGGGCTGGGCGCGCTGATCGCAGAACTCGGCGTCAGCCAGGAGATCGTCACCGGTCATGATTTCCGCGGCTATTCGGCCTCGATCAAATATGCGCTGATCTCCGGCCTGATGGCAGCAGGCTGCAAGGTGCACGACATTGGGCTCGCGGTGACGCCGATGGCCTATTTCGCGCAGTTCGACCTCGACGTGCCCTGCTGCGCCATGGTCACGGCCTCACACAACGACAATGGCTGGACCGGCGTGAAGATGGGCGCCAACCGCCCGCTGACCTTCGGTCCCGACGAGATGACGCGGCTGAAGGAGATCGTGCTGGGCGCCGAGTTCAAGAACAAGGCCGGCGGCTCCTATCAATTCCACGAGAATTATCCGGCGCGCTACATCGCCGATCTCACCAGCCGCCCGAAGCTCAAGCGCAAGCTCAAGGTCGTCGCGGCCTGCGGCAACGGTACCGCCGGCGCATTCGCGCCGCAGGTGCTGGAGGCGATCGGCTGCGAGGTGATCCCGCTCGACACCGAGCTCGACCACACCTTCCCGAAATACAATCCGAACCCCGAAGACATGGAGATGCTGCACGCGATCCGCGACGCGGTGCTGCAGCACAAGGCCGATGTGGGTCTCGGCTTCGATGGCGACGGCGATCGCTGCGGCGTCGTCGACAACACCGGCGAGGAGATCTTTGCCGACAAGGTCGGCGTGATGCTGGCGCGCGACATGTCCGCGATCCACAAGGACGCGCAGTTCATCGTCGACGTGAAGTCGACCGGCCTGTTCATCACCGATCCGGTGCTGCAGAAGCAGGGTGCAAAAACCACCTACTGGAAGACCGGCCATTCCTACATGAAGCGCCGCACCCATGAGACGGGTGCGCTCGCCGGCTTCGAGAAGTCCGGCCACTTCTTCTTCAACAAGCCGTATGGACGCGGCTATGACGACGGTCTCGTCTCGGCGCTGGCGATCTGCGATATGCTTGACCGCGCCCCCGGCAAGTCGATGGCCGATCTCAAGAACGCGCTGCCGAAGACCTGGTCGTCGCCGACGATGTCGCCGCATTGCGCCGACGAGACCAAATACGGCGTCATCGACAAGGTGGTAAAGCACTTCGAGGCCTTGCAGGCCAAGGGCGCCAAGATCGGCGGCCAGTCGATCCGCGATCTCGTCACCGTCAACGGCGTCCGCGTCACGGTCGAGGACGGCAGCTGGGGCCTGGTGCGTGCCTCCTCCAACAAGCCCGAGCTCGTTGTCGTGGTCGAGAGCCCGGTCTCCGAGCAGCGCATGCACGACATGTTCGAGATGGTGAACAGCGTGCTGCGCATCCATCCCGAAGTCGGCGAGTACAATCAGAAGATTTGAGGCGCGAGGCTAGTCTCACCTGCTGTCGTGCCCCGGCTAGACCGGGGCATCCAGTACGCCGCGGCTTATCCGTACCCCATCATCGTCTCTGGAATACTGGATCGCCCGGTCAAGCGGGGCGACGACAGTTTGCGTGTGGTGAGCCTTAAGCCGCAACCACAGCCGGGATCGGCAGCGCGGTGACCGACTTGATCTTCTCCATCGCGAAGCGCGAGGTGACGTTCTTCAGCGGCACGGCGCTGATCAGTTTCTTGTAGAACACGTCATAGGCCTGCATGTCTGCGACGACGACGCGCAGCATGTAATCGACGTCGCCGGCCATGCGATAGAACTCCATCACCTCAGGCATGGCGCTGACGGCGTCGGCGAACCTCTTGAGCCAGGCGTCGGAATGGTCGGAGCTCTCGACCGACACGAACACGGAGATGCCGAGCCCGATCTTGTTCTGGTCGACCAGCGCCACCCGCTTGGTAATCACGCCGTCGGCCTCCAAGCGCTGGATGCGCTTCCAGCAGGGGGTCGAGGACAGGCCGACGCGGTCGCCAATCTCGGCGACGGAGAGGGAGGCATCGTCCTGCAGCACCATCAGAATCTTGCGGTCGATGGCGTCGAGGCGGCGGCTGGTCTCGGGGAGTGGGACGGCGAGATCGGTCATTTGAAGAACTTTGTTCCATTTCAAGGGACGTTTTCCCTGATATAGAGAAAATCTTTCTATAGCAAGTCTATAATCTTGGCGCCCGCTCCAACGTCGCCGCCGGCGACATGCTCAAAAGCTCTTCAACTTCAACGCGTTGCGGGGCGGCCAGGCCGCCACCATGACGGGTGCATTTCAGCGCCGCGGCGGCCGCGGCGAATCGCAGCGCCTGCCGCACGCCGCCACCTTCGGCGAAGCGAAGCGTGAAGGCGCCATGGAAGACGTCGCCGGCGCCGAGCGTATCGACGGCCTGAACCGGGAAGGCCGGCGTCTGCTCCAATGCGCCGGTCTCGTTCAGCCAGATCGTGCCATACGGACCGCGGGTGGCGGCGAGGAAGGCGGGCGTGAGCGCGGCCAGGCGCTTCAATGCCGCGCCGTCATCGGGGATGCCGGCTGTCTCCTGCAACTGGTCACTGGCGAACAGCAGATGCGAGGCGGTCGCGAGCAGGCCGTCCTGCAACGACATCGCGCGATCGACGCCGACGACGACGGCAATGCCGCGCCGGCGTGCCTCGGTGCAGAGGTCCGTGCAGAACGCGGCGCAGCGGCTTTCGACGAGAACCGCCCGGCAATCGGCGAGCAGCCTGTCGGCGTCGGGCAGCTCGACTGTCCACAGGGCCGGATCGCGATAGATCGTGAGCGTTCGCTCGCCCGCCGCGTCAATGATGATGGCAGAGACGGGCGTGCTCGCATCAGGTATGCGCACGATATGGCTCGTGTCGATATTTTCGGATGTCATGCGGTCGAGAATGAAGCCGCTCGACGTCTCCTGCGCATCGCCCATCGGACCTGCGAACGCGACGCGGCCACCAAGCCGCGCGATAGCGATCGCGGCATTGAGCGCATTGCCGCCGCAAATCTCCGCGAGATGGCTGGCATTCGCCTTGCTGCCGCGCGCGGGCACGGTTTCGACTCGAAAGGTCAGATCGCGCACGGGAATGCCGATGCAGAGAATGCGCGGCGCGATCCCTGGTGCAGCCATCTCCGTCTCAGCTCTTGTCGTGCACCCAGCGGCCGAGCAGGTGATGCGCAATCGCAAACGGATGCGGGCCGGCGAGCCCGTCAGGATGCGTCCGCGTCAGCATCAAGGCCGCCTCCTCGCGCGTGAACCAGCGCGCATCCTCCAACTCGGAGTGATCGACGACGATGTCCTCGCTCACCGCCCGCGCGCTGCACCCGATCATCAGCGACGACGGATAGGGCCAGGGCTGGGTCATGTAATATTGCACCTCGGTGCAGCGAATCCCGGATTCTTCGAAAATCTCGCGGCGCACCGCGTCCTCGATGGTTTCGGCGGCCTCGACGAAGCCGGCGAGGCAGGAATACATGCCCGGCGGAAACTGCTTCTGGCGGCCGAGCAGGCATTTGTCGCCGGCGGCGACGTGCATGATCACGACAGGGTCGGTGCGCGGGAAATGCTCGGCCTTGCAACTCGGGCACTCCCGCTTCCAGCCGCCTTCCTTCATCGCGGTACGCGTGCCGCAATTGGCGCAATAGCCGTGGCGCTGATGCCAGCTCACCATCGACTTCGCCATCGCGATCGCCGACAGCTCCTGTGGCGGCACCGCGCCCTGCATCGCCATGCCGCGCAGCTCGCTGAGGGCGTAGTCCTCGCGCCCGATCAGCTTCTCGGACGCGGCCTGCGACAGGCCCATCCCGAACATCGCGGCGCCGCCGCGCAAGCCTAAGAAGATCGTGCCGGGATTGGCGCCGCATTTCAACGCCTCGTCGATTCCGAGCAGCGCGCGCACTTTGTCGCCCTCGCGCTTCACCAGCAGTGAGTCGCGATAGACCACATAGGCGCGCGACGACGGCTTCTGCTCCATCGCGAACAGCTTTTCGTCGTCGCGGCGCAGATGCGCGGCGCGGTCGAGAATGTTGGTGACGAAGGCGGGTTGTCCCAGTGGAAACGAGTCGAATGCTGACATTTCTTGTTCTTTCAACCCAACCAGATCTTGCGGCGAAGCGCGCTGATGAAACTCTGCACCTCGGTGGCGTCGTGCGCCAAGGGCTGCATCACGCCCCAGACCGGCCGCGGCCAGGCGGCGTCACTGGTGCGGCGCGCGATGATGTGGACGTGAAGCTGCGGCACGAGGTTGCCGAGTGCCGCGATGTTGAGCTTGTCGCATTGGGTGATCTCCTTCAGCGCGCGCGAGACGCGGGAGATCTCCGTCATCAATTGCGCCTGCTGCACCTCGTCGAGGTCGATGATCTCCACCGCGTCGGCGCGTCGCGGCACCAGCAGCAGCCAGGGATAATGCGCGTCCTTGATGACCAAGACCTTGCACAGCGGCAAATCGCCGATGTCGATAGTGTCCTCTTTCAGGCGGGAGTGCAGCGACCAGGCGGGTTCGGACATAAAGGTTTCCGGATGGCCCGATGGGATCGGGCATGGCGGGGCGGAACCCCTGAATATTTGCTGCGACCATACGATACGGAATCTGATTGGGGAAGGATGGCGCTCCGCAGAGGCGGCATACGCGATCGTCGTCCTGGACAAGCGCAGCGCCGATCCAGGACCCATTACCATCGGATTGGGTTTGGCGAAGATTCGGGGTTACCGACCTCGTGCCGCAACTTCTCTTTGGGGCAATGGGTCCTGGCTTTCGCCAGGACGACGGTGGGGGCGTGCCTTTACCCCTCCGCCAACACCCGCGCATTGGCGCGGACCGAGGCTTCGCTGACGCGGATGCCGAGGCCGGCACCGTCCGGCACCACGACGTGGCCGCCGCGATTGGCGACGCGCTCTTCCAGCACGTCCTCGGTCAGCACATGATGCGGCATGTAGAATTCGCAGCCGAGCGAGATGCCCGGCGTCGCGGCGATCAGCTGCGTGCCGGCGGCAAGCCCGATGCCGCCCTCCCACAGCGTGCCGCCATAGCCGGGCAGGCCCGCGATGTCAGCGATCGCCATGATCGCCTGCGCCTCGAACAGGCCGCCGGCCTTCATCAGCTTGATCGAGACGGCATCTGCCGCCTCGCGGCGCACCACCTCCATCATGTCGCGGCGGTCGAAACAGCTTTCGTCGGCGAGCACCGGCGTTTCCAGCGCCGCGGTGAGCTGCGCCATCACGTCGAGAAATTTGCGCGGCACCGGCTGCTCGATGAAGGTCGGCGCAAACTGCTCGATATCGCGCAGGATTTTGATGGCGCCGAACGGCGCCAGCGCCTGGTTGTAATCGACGCGTAGATCGACCTTGTCGCCGAATTCTTTCCGGATCGCCGCGAGATGATCGAGATCCTCGCGATGCGGCTTCACGCCGGTCTTGACCTTGTAGATCAAATTGCCGTCCGGAACCATCTTCCGCATGCGTTCGAGATCGGCGGCGAAATCCGGATCGGCGATCGAGAACGACAGCGGGATCGTGTCGCGTACGCGGCCGCCGAGCAGGTCGGCGACCGAAAGTCCCGACGACTTGCCGACGATGTCGAGCAGCGCCATTTCGATCGCGACCTTGGCTTCGGCATGTCCGACCAGCGCGCGATCGAGCTCGGCCATCAGTGCGCGAATGCGGCGCACCGGCTTGCCGAGTACGATTGGTCGCAAATAGATGTCGAGCGCGGCGAACGCCGCTTCCGGCGTTCCCGTGAACACTTCCCATGGTGCCGCCTCGCCCCAGCCGATCACGCCGTCGCTCGACGTGAGCTCGAGCAGCACGCGCTTCACCGTACCCTTGACGTTGCCGACACCCTGGAGGCGCGCCATCTTGATCGGGCTCTCGATCAGGAACAGCCTGAGACGTTCGATGGTGGCTTCGGTCATGTCAGGCCTCCATTGACGTGCCAGACCTGGCCGGTGACGTAGGATGCTTTTGGGGATGCCAGGAAGGCGATGATCTCGGCGACTTCCTCCGGTCGCCCGCGGCGGCCCATCGGAATCAGCGCCTCGGTCGCGGCGATCTGCTCGGGTGTAAGCCGGCTTTCGCTGGGCTTGTCCTTGACGATCAGGCCCGGCGCGACGGCGTTGACGGTGATGCCCTCCCTGGCGAGTTCGACTGCGGTGAGCCGCACCAGCGCTTCGAGCGCGGAGCGGCTCGCGGCCGTCGCTGCAAAGGGCGCGAACTCCGGCCGGATCGTGTGAGCGACGAACGACGACACCGCCACGATCCGCGAATCTCGCCCTGCACGCAGCAGCGGCAGCGCGGCGTCCACCAACCGTGTGAACGCCAGCGCCGATTCGTCCATTGCCTTGCGGAACTGATCCGCCGGCGTACCGATGGCGCTGCCGCGCCGGGCATGGCCGCCGACCAGGATCAATCCGTCGAGCCGGCCGAAGGCACGTTGCGTAGCGGCGACGGCGTCGGTGGCCGCGGTCTCCTCGGCGAGATCGCCGAGGCATTTTGCGACGATCGCGCCTTGCGCTTCGGCTTCCGCCGCCGTGGCGTCGAGGCCGGCTGCGTTGGAGCGCGTGTGCAGCAGCAGCGCAGTGCCGGGCCCCGCGAGCAGTTTTGCGGTGGCGCGGCCGATGCCGCTGGCGGCGCCGGTGACGAGATAGACGCGATCGATTTCGGACATCACGATGCCGTTGTAACCGGCGGCAGCGCGCCGGTGCGGTGGAAATGGCTGAGGAACGCGCGCGTCGCTCCTTCCTGCGGATTGTCGATCACCTGTCGCGCCGGGCCTTCCTCGACCACGACGCCGTCGCGCATGAAGATCAGACGGTCGGCGACTTCGCGGGCAAAGGCGATCTCGTGGGTGACGATCACCATGGTCATGCCCTCCGACGCCAGCTGCTGCATGACGTTCAAGACCTCGCCGACAAGCTCGGGATCGAGCGCGGAGGTGACCTCGTCGAACAGCATCACGTCCGGCTCCATGGCGAGCGCCCGCGCAATCGCGACGCGCTGCTTCTGTCCGCCGGAGAGCGTTGCCGGATATTGGTCGGCCTTCTCTGCAAGGCCCACCTTCGCGAGTTGGGCCCGCGCCAGCTTCTCGGCGTCCGCCTTGGCCATGCGCCGCACCGTGACCGGTCCCTCCATCACGTTCTGCAGCATCGTCATGTGCGGGAACAGATTAAAATGCTGGAACACCATGCCGGTGGTGGTACGGAATTTGGCCAGCGTCTTCACATCGGGGAGCTTCGTACCCTCGCCGAACGAAAAGCGGGTGTCGCCGACGCGAACGCTGCCGCCGTCGGGCGTCACCAGGAGGTTGATGCAGCGGAGCAGCGTCGACTTGCCGGAGCCGGACGGGCCGATCAGCGCCACGACGCCGCCCTTCGCGACATCCAGGCTGATGCTCTTCAAAACCTCGTTGCTGCCAAAGCTTTTGCGCAGCGCCCGGATCTCGATCTTGGAAGAGGTGTCGCTCATTCGCCGACCGCCAGTCGCTTCTCGCCGCGCCGGACCATGATGGTCAGGGGGATCAGGATCGCCGCATAGGCGACCGCGACGGCGGTGTAGGTTTCCAGCGGACGGTAGCTGTCATGGGCGGCGACCTGGCTCTGATAGACCAGATCAGGCACCGCCAGCACCGAGACCAGCGAGGTGTTCTTGAACTGGATGATCGACTGGTTCATCAGCGCCGGGATCATGCGCTTGATCGCCTGCGGCAGCACGATGCGCCGCATGCTCTGTCCCGGGGTCATACCGAGCGCGGCACCGGCTTCGGACTGGCCGCGGTCGATCGAGATGATGCCGCCGCGGATGATCTCCGAATAGAACGAGCCGCCGTAGAGCGAGAGCGCCAGTGCGGAAGCCGTGATCGGCGTCATCTCGACACCGGCCAGGATCGGCAGCGCGTAATAGAACCAGATCAGCTGCACCAGGATCGGCGTGCAGCGGAACGCCTCGATGAAAGTCAGCGCGAGCAGGCGCACCGCGCGAAAGCGCGACAGGGTACCGAACGCGCCGAACAGGCCGAAGACGAGGCCGAGCACGACGATAACCACGGTGAAGCCTACGGTGACGCCGAGCCCGTTGAGAAAGAGCCAGCGATAGCTCCAGAGGATGCCGAAGTCCCACTGATACATGCGTGTGTTACTCGTCGAACGCCTTGACCGCCGGCATTGTCGTCCGGGGCGATGCGAAGCATCGAGCCCGGAATCTCGAGATTCCGGGTTCGCCCTTTGGGCGCCCCGGAATGACAGTGGAAGACTACAGCGAAACGCCCGGCGGAATGTCCGCCTCGGTCACGCCCACCAGCTCCATGTTGGTGATGATGGCGTTGCGAATGAAGCCGAGGCCCTTGTTGAAGTCGATCCAGGTGTTGACGTAGTCGCGCCAGGTCTTGTCGGTCTCGCGGCGGAAGCCGGCGTTCGACGTGGTAGCAAAGATCGGCGTCGGCAGCACGAACTGGCCCAGCGAGGGATTTTTCTTCAGCACCGTGAGCGACAGCATGGTGATCAGGCACTGCGCGTCGACGCGGCCGGTCTGGAGCGCGGCGGTGGCGTCGTCGGCGGTCTTCAGCCGCGAGATCTGCGCCTTCGGCGTCAGGCGGCTCACGACCTGGTCGTGCGAGGAGCCCTGGTCGACCGCGATCTTGACGTCGGGCGAGTTCAGCTCGGCCCAGCTCTTCGGCTTGAAGTCCTTCTTGCAGAGGATGCCGAAGGCGTTGTTGAAGACCGGCACCGAGAAGTCGACCACCAGCGCGCGCTTCGGGGTCGGGTTGAGGCCGAAGAAGATGTCGATCTTGTTGGACTGGAGGTCGAGCACCGAATTGCCCCAGGTGGTCTCGGTGATCTCGAGCTCGGCCTCCATGTCCTCGGCGAGCGCCTTGGCGATGTCGACGTAAAAGCCTTTCCACTGGCCGGTCGAAAGATCCTTCATGTAATAGGGCGCGCCGCCGCCGACCGCGCCGATCCGCATCTTCTTGGTGCGGCGGATGCGGGCGAAGGTCGATTCGTTGGTATCGACGGTCTGCGCCACGGCAGGGGAGGCCAGCGTCGCCGCGCCAATCGCGCCAAGTCCGACAATCGATGCAACATCACGACGTGTAACCATTGGGATCAATCGCTTTTCTGTTGGAAGAAGTTCCGGCAGCGTTCTTACCAAGGCGCCTCCGGCAGTGAAAGCACAGCCTATCGGCTGGGCAGACCAGGAATTGCCCGGATGCTGGGCAAGCCACCATGAAGCCGCGCCTGTTCAAGCCGATACCCGCTTGCTTTCCGGTCCTTTTGGCCCCAAATAGGGGCCGGGAGATTGGCGGTGGACGAGCCACTCGCCAACCGGGTCAGGTCCGGAAGGAAGCAGCCCTAACGAGGTCCGGATCGGGTCGCTCGTCAGTCTCCTACCTGTTTTTTCCGAGCGAATTGCGCCGGCGGCTCGGGCCGCCAGCGCGCTCCTTTCCGCAAAGCCGGCCGAAAGACACTTCATTGCGGATCGACCGATGACCGACGCTGGCGCCCCTCCCAACCCTGAAAGCGCCGGCCGGGCCAGCACGCCCTACCGGGTGCTGGCGCGGAAATACCGTCCTTCCTCATTCGACGATCTGATCGGCCAGGAAGCCGTGGTCCGCACCGTCTCAAATGCATTCGAGACCGGTCGCATTCCGCAGGCCTGGATCCTCACCGGCGTCCGCGGGGTCGGCAAGACCACCACTGCGCGCATCCTTGCCCGCGCGCTCAACTACGAGATGCCGGATGGCTCGGTGAAGGGCCCGACGGTCCAGATGCCGACGCTCGGCGTGCATTGCCAGGCCATCATGGAAAGCCGGCACATGGACGTGCTGGAGATGGACGCGGCCTCGCACACCGGCGTCGACGACGTCCGTCAGATCAATGACAGCGTCCGCTACGCGCCGGCCAGCGCCCGCTACAAGGTCTACATCATCGACGAAGTCCACATGCTGTCGACGGCGGCGTTCAACGCCTTCCTGAAGACGCTGGAGGAACCGCCGGAGCACGCCAAGTTCGTGTTCGCAACGACCGAGATCCGCAAGGTTCCGGTCACGGTGCTGTCGCGCTGCCAGCGTTTTGACCTGCGCCGCGTCGAGGCCGACGTGCTGATGAAGCATCTGGCCAACATCGCGGCCAAGGAAAACGTCGAGATCGCGCCCGAAGCACTAGGTATCATCGCGCGCGCCGCGGAAGGCTCGGTGCGCGATTCGCTCTCGCTGCTCGATCAGGCGATCGCGCATGCGGCAGGCACCGTGAAGGCCGATGCCGTCAGGCAGATGCTGGGGCTCGCCGACCGCACCCGTGTCATCGATCTTTTCGATTCCCTTGCGCGCGGCGACATCGCGTCCGCGTTTAGGGAGTTCCGCGACCAGTACGACGTCGGCGCCGATCCGATCGTCGTGCTCTCGGATCTCGCCGAATTCGTCAATTTCGTCACCCGCGTGAAGATCGTGCCGGCGACCGCCGACAACGTCGCCTATGGCGAGACCGAGCGCGTGCGCGCGCGCGATTTCGCCTCGAAGATCTCGATGCGCGTGCTGTCGCGGATGTGGCAGATGCTGCTCAAGGGCATCACCGAGGTGCAGGCCGCGACGCGGCCCGCCGCAGCCGCCGAGATGGTGCTGGTGCGCATCGCCTATGTCGCCGACCTGCCGACGCCGGACGAAGCGATCAAGATGCTGGAGCAGAACGGCGGCGTCGGCTCGTCGGTCCTGAGCGGCGGCAGTGCCGCGCACAACGCGCCGGCCGGGCCGGTGGCGTCCGCGGCTCCCGTTCGCATGCCGAATTCGTCACCGTCCTCGTTCGGCGGCGGTGGTGCCCGTCCGCAGATGGCAACGCCCGCGCCGGATCCGCAAGCTGCCGCGCCCGTGTTGCGCGTCACGAGCTTCACCCAGCTCGTTGCCCTGGCCGGGCAGAAGCGCGACCTCCTGACCAAGGGCGCGCTCGAAGGCGACATGCGCCTCGTTCGTTTCGAGGAGGGCCGGCTGGAAGTCGCGCTCGAGCCAAACGCCTCCAAGACCATGATTTCCGATCTCGCGCGAAAATTCGAGCTCTGGACCGGGCGCCGCTGGACCGTGATCGTCTCCAACGAGCCGGGCCAGCCGACGCTGCGCTCGGTGAGCCAGGCGGCCAAGCAGGAACGTGCGCGCACCGCCGAGGCCGATCCGCGCGTGCGCGAGGTGCTGTCGCGGTTTCCGGGTGCGAAGGTCGTCGAGGTCCGCAGGCTTGCCCCCGAGGCGCCGGAATCCGATATTAACGCCGACTATGGCAGTGACGATCCGCCCGACGGTTCCGACGGCGACGATCTCTAGAGCCAATTTTCCAAGGACAACACCGATGGTCGATATTTTCGGCATGATGAAGCAGGCGCAGCAGCTGCAATCCAAGATGCAGGAGATGCAGGACCAACTCGCCAACGTCGAGGTCGAGGGCATCTCCGGCGGCGGTCTCGTCGCCGTGCGCATGACCGCGAAGATGGACGTCAAGGGCGTCAAGATCGATCCTTCGCTGATGAAGGCGGAAGAGCGCGAGGTGCTCGAGGATCTGCTCGTCACCGCGTTCGGCGAGGCCCGCCGCAAGGCGGAAGCCGCCATGCAGGAGAAGATGCAGTCGCTCACCGGCGGGCTCGGCCTGCCGCCGGGGCTGTCGGGGCTGTTCGGCCAGTAGGATGGGCGCTGTTGCGGGTCCTGAAATCGAGCGGCTGGTCCAGCTTCTCGCGCGGCTGCCGGGCCTCGGTCCGCGCTCGGCGCGGCGCGCCGCGTTGCATCTGATCAAGAAGCGCGAAGCGCTGATGATACCGCTGTCCTCGGCCATGCAGGTCGCACTCGAGAAGGTCCAGGTCTGTAAGACCTGCGGCAACATCGACACGCAAAGTCCCTGCACGGTCTGCACCGATCCGAGGCGCGACCCCTCGATCATCGTCGTCGTCGCCGACGTTGCCGATCTCTGGGCGCTGGAGCGGGCCAATGCCACTCAAGGGCGCTATCACGTGCTGGGCGCGACATTGTCGCCGCTCGACGGCGTGGGCCCGCAGGACCTCACCATCGAGGCGCTGGTCGCGCGCGCGCATGAGGCGCAGGTGCATGAGGTCATCCTGGCGCTGAATGCCACCGTCGACGGCCAGACCACGGCACACTACATCACCGACCTGCTTCAGGACGCCAACGTAAAAGTAACCCGGCTCGCCCATGGTGTGCCGGTCGGCGGCGAGCTTGATTATCTCGATGAAGGTACGCTATCGGCCGCGATGCGGCAGCGCACCCTGTTCTAGCCATCCAGACTTACGGAACGGACGACATGACGAAACTTTTCGCCACACGATGGGCTTTGGTCGCGACGCTGACGATGCTGGCGACGCCGGCCATCTCCGCGCAACAGGACGACGGGGCTCCGCCGCCGTCGAAGCCCGGCAAGCCGATCAATGCCGGGGAGGTGCTGTCGGGCGAGCTGAACACGATGAAAGTGCGCGACGTCAAGAACGTCGGCAAGCGGGTTGCGACCTACCAGATCACCTCCGAGCCGCGCCGGCTGCCGCCGCCGAGCGGGCTGTGCAATCTCGAGACCGGACCCGAAACCTTCCAGCTCGTTCCCAGCGGCGATGCGCAGGCCGCACAGCTGAAGACGTTCGCCGGCAAGGAGATCTCGGTCAAGGTCGACGAGATCGCCTGCGCCAGCGATCCCGGCCAGATGAGCGAGGCCGTGATCACGAAATGGAGCCTGATCAAGAAGCAGTAGGGGGCGCCCCGTTTGCCCGCCACACATATAAGCGCATCTGTTTTTCGTCATGCCCGGGCTCGTCCCGGGCATCCACGTTCTTGGCGCCGCGTAGCAAGGCGTGGATGGCCGGGACAAGCCCGGCCATGACGACGTTGCGTTAAACCCGCACCGGCCCCAGCGCATCAAAATGCCCGCGCTTCTGCAACCAGGCCAGCAGCACCAGGCTCGGGATCGCCACCAGCATGCAGATCACGAAGAACAGCGGCCAGCCGGTGGTATCAGCCACGAAGCCGGCGCCTGACGAGAGATAGGTCCGCCCCACCGCGGCAAGCGCGGTGAGCAGCGCATATTGCGTCGCCGTGTGCAGCGGGTTCTGGCAGAGCGCCGAAAGATAGGCGACGAAGATCACCGTGCCGATGGCGCTGGTGAAGTTCTCACAGGTGATGGCGAAGGCGAGCGCCCATTGGCTGGTGCCGACGAAGGCCAGCCAGGAGAAGGAGAGGTTCGCGAGCGCCTGCACCACGCCGCCGATCCAGAGGCTGGTCGCAAGCGAATAGCGCCGCGCGACGAAGCCGCCGGCAAAGCCGCCGATCAGAGTCGCAGCAAGGCCCACGCCCTTCACGATCGCCGCATAGTCGTTGCGGGAGAAGCCGAGGTCGATCACGAACGGCGCGGTCATCGTGCCGGAAAAGGCGTCGGTGAACTTGAACAGCACGACGAAGGCGAGTGCCGCAAGCGCGTCCTTGCGCGTCAGGAATTCCGAGAAGGCGCCGATTGCCGCGTGCAGCACGCGCGCGAGCGCGGTCTGCGTCTGCGTCGCGGCTTCCGCCCGCAATGACTGCTCGGGCTCGGTCGCGACCAGCGCCGTGATCGTCCCGATCAGGACCATCGCCGCCATCACCACATAGCCCCACATCCAGGCGGACGTGCGGGTGATGCCGGTGCTCTCGAAGCCGGAGACGATGAACAGCGCGCCGGCGGTCGAGACCAGCATGCCGATGCGATAGGCCGCGACATAGGACGCCATGCCGGCGGCCTGCTCGCTCTCCGGCAGGCTCTCGACGCGGAAGGCGTCGACCACGATGTCCTGCGTCGACGAGGCCGTCGCCACCAGCAATGCGCCGAGCGCGACGTAGAACGGCGAGCGCGCGGGATCGGTCAGCGCCAGCAGCAGGATCGCTGCGATCAGCAGCAATTGCGAGAACAGCAGCCAGCCGCGGCGCCGCCCGAAGGCGCGCGTGAACAGCGGCACATGCATCGCATCGACCAGCGGCGCCCAAAGGAATTTCAGCGTGTAGGGCGTGCCGACCAGCGCAAACAGCCCGATGGTCTTGAGATCGACGCCGGATTCCCGCATCCACACCAGCAGCGTCGAGCCCGACAGCGCCAGCGGCAGCCCGGACGAGAAACCGAGGAACAGCACGATCAGCACCCGCGGCTGCAGGTAAACGGCAAGGCTGTCACGCCAAGAGGTGGGGGCCGTGCCGGGGCCGGCAGGGGAGGTCGCGTCGGGTGCGGTCATGGGGTGGTGTTAGCAGATTCTGAGAGCCACAAGTGAGGTGTCGTGGGGGGGGGGGGGGGGGGGGGCGGTGGGGAGGGGGGGGGGGCGGGGGGGGGGGGGGCCCGCGGCGCCCAAAGAAAGGGGTGAAAAGGGGTTTAAAATAGAAAAAAAGGCAAAA
>NZ_JBVVPP010000053.1:0-52912 GCF_055811315.1 Bradyrhizobium sp. MI1.4
AGCCAGCATTACCCGCCTGATCCGAGCACGACCGCGGCGATCATGGCCGAGATCGCCTGCCGCATCGCCGGGGATCATAGCGGTCTTACGGCCGACGACATCGAACTTACTATCTGCATTCATGGACCGGGAACAGCGTCGTCGTCTGGGACACCGCCATGCGGTTCTGGTGCCGTTTGTGGTTCGGGAGCAGCCAGAGGTCCGGCCACCAGATCTGGGCATCCAAATCGGCTCTCACCGGCAATCCCGACCAAGGATCCTGCCATCGTCGAGGAAGCGGCCGAAGTCGTCCCAGCGCCTGAGCATCTAGTTCATGGGCTTCAGGACCTCGGAGGAGCGCGAGAGGGTTTCTCGCTCCGGCAGTATTTTTTGATCGTGATGGCGTCCTCAATGAAGACGACGGCTATGCTTTTGATCCCGACAAGATCCGGTGGGTAGAAGGAGCCAAGGAGGCCGTCAAAGCAGTCCAATGACGCCGGGTATCTTGCGTTTGTCGTGACCAACCAATCAGGAATTGCGAGGGCATTTTACGAGGAGCGGCATGTCCGCAATCTGCACGAATGGATGTCGCGTGAACTTGCTATCGTTGGTGCGCGTATCCATGCGTTCGAATTCTGCCCACATCACCCCAATGGCCTGATCGAGCGTTACCGTATCGGCATGGCTTATCTCGTTGGGACGAACCCGCTGGTTCTGGCTTCGATGCAGACCTTGCGGAAGAGTTCAAAGGTACGGACATAAAAGTCGCACTTCAAGATCTGGCTCAAGCTAGGGGTCGCCAGGATCGCCTGCGAGCTCTTAGGTTCGTTCTGATGGCGGTGATTGAGGGCGCGGAACCAAAACAAATGAGATGTTGCCTGCAAAGCGCGGAGACGTATGCTCTCGACGGGACGAATAAGCTGGGCATAAGCAACTGACAGATAGAGCCTTCTTGGAAGTAGCCGTTTTCGGTCGAGGGAAGAGATGAAACGAGCGGTTGCCATTGTGATGATGCTACTCTTGCCCACGTCGCTGAACGCCGGATCAACGATCTTGGGCGCTGGCTCGCAATCTTGTACCGCCTGGCTGAATAGAAAGAAGAATTTAGTCGTAAAGGCAGCCTTTGAATCCTGGGTCGTGGGCTTCGTCAGCGGGCTAAACGTGAGTGCCGAGAGGGACATCGTCGGCGGCGGCGATTTCTCCGCGATTGTTGCTTGGATGGACCGGCGCTGCAAATCTTATTCTTCAGATCAAATTGGAGTCGCAGCTCTGGATCTGGCGATGGAATTAGCCGGCAACGCGGCGAAGCGCTGATCGGTGGACCCGCCGGTTGACCCTGTGGCCCCAACAGTCCTTAGATGCGCGAACCTCCTAAGAGGCGGCTAGCCAATTTTGCTGCTAAGCGTGGAGTCCGCGCAGTTCATGATAGGATTTCGGATACGCCCTGTCTCGCGGAGACACACGTGGAAATCAAGCTACCCGAGACAGACCTCAAGTCAGTGCAAAGCTTCGGTAGCATTGAGCTCAAAGACGAAGGCGGCGGACACGTCGGCCAATATTTTTTCGGCAAGGGTCAGGGCCGGACGGTTTTCCTATTCGGCAAGTACAAAGGCACGTTCAAGACCCACGCTGAGTGTCAAGGCTTTCATAGATGGCGTGACCGCTGTTGATGACAACCGCAGGTCCCGCAGTGAGGCGACTAGTTGATGTGAGTTGAGGGATCAGAAGCTTGCTGTCAGCTCTTCCGCCCCAAGCGGACGTCGCGCTGGTTAACTAACAGGCCTAGGCTTACGCAACGTCAGAATTTGCAGCTTCTTGACCGCTGCCCACCACGGTTTTTACTCTCCGTCTCCGGCCAAAATACTGATTTGGAAGTTAGATCGACCAGTTGCTTCCGTCGCGTGAGCGTCTGCCGGGGAGTTTCCTGACAATGGAGGACCTAATTACAGCTAAGAGCCTTCTTTATCCCAGCGGTCATCGCCGAAACCCATAAATGGCGGGCGTCCTTCCTAGGGTGCATGCCGTCAACAGTGTCAAATTGTGCGATGGCGCCAAGGTCAATCAGCGTCGACTGCTTGGCTGAGGCGGTTTCTCGAATTGTTTTGTCAACCATCGACATCATGGCAACGTTTATCTTCGCGGCACTACCGACAGGAGCGAGAGTGGCAAGCGCTAGCGGTGCACCCGGTAGATTTTCAATGAGCAGTTCGTATGCGGCAGCGAAGTCAGTCCGATAGGGGTCTTGGGCGTCATTGATCCCGAGTGCGATGACGATCAAGTCGGGCCTCAGGCCAAGTGCTCGCGCGTCCTCTGCAAACGATATGAACGTCGAGGCTCTCGCTCCTCCTATGCCGGCGTTGAAGACGTGGCGGCCACAGATTTCTGCAGGGAGAAAGGCCCCAGCGGTCAAGCTGTCGCCAATGACCAAAACTGAAGGATCACCTGACGATTGAGCCAATAGCGCAAGCGATGACGGGTCCCGTTCCCACGGCTTAGGTCGAGAGCTCTTTTTGGTGAAATAGAATGTAGCCGCGTTGCTTACAACGAGCAGGACAACCAGCAGTAGCCGATGCATATGCCGATTTACCACCACAACCCCGAACAGAGTCAACTCATGTGACGAAAGCTAAGGAGCGCGCTGGCGTGGGTCTTTGGCCTCTTGGTTATATACCCGGTATCGACGCCCGTTGGTGTTTGGGTCGCTGTTGTCACTGGATGAGAATATGATGCCATAGCCATGGTTCAATGAATCTATCTCTCTGTAGTAATACCGGCCACCGCCGAAAACGCCGACATCTTCCTCCGAGGCATCAGCCGGACCCAATCGTAACCCGTCCTCATAGACGGCAATACTTGGTCCGAAGTTTACTCCGGTTGCATACGAATGACCACGACCTGAGTGACGCGCGGATGGCGCGGAGAGAATGATAGGATTGTAAGGATTGCGTGCCAAGAAATAAGCTGCGGCTAAAGGTGAAGAGCTCAGTAAAACGACCAGCACGGAAAGAATTCTATTTCTCACGTTCTAACTAGCCCCCAGCACAGCGCTGGGAACCTAACACCGGAACTCCAGGTTCATCAATGGTAGACCTCAACGGCCCGTTGGCGGCGATCGCGCGCCACAACCGCGTTCACATCCAATCGCGCTATCGCGCAGTGGACGGGCATGCCGGACATCGCGTGTCACCGCAGTCAGCCACTAGAGGGACTTTTTGCAAGGCACGAGGTCTGAGTAGGCGCGCGCCGAGACGCCCGAAAGGGGATGGATTTTTGAACAAATCAGTGTTGGAGCGTCCCTGGGCCTTAGAACCTGGACCCTGAGAAGGCGATACCGCTTGGGCGGATCGACCTGTGCGACGAGCCTTGGCGGGCGTTTAGCGCGATGGCTGCACCCTGGCGGGTGCGCTGTGTGGCTTATCACGGCCGGGTAGCGTAGCAATGCCGAGGGCGCCAAGCCTGCGGCTGAATCCAGGGGAAACCCCAAAGGCTGCGCCGCGAGTTCTCAAGGCTCGTTCTAAGAACCGTCTGTCTCGGCAAGCGGCCCTGCGCAAGTTTCGCCGGAACAGAACTTGTTTTTTGCAAAATATTCGCTGTTTACCCGAAACAAGGTTAAGCTCTACCGCTCGTCGGCGATCACCTTGCCGTCGTTCGGCAGCGCGCCGGGCCTCACCAGTTCAACCTCGCCTCCGAGTTTCGTCACGGCGCGCAAGGTGCCTGCAATCTCCTCGCGCAACGCATCGTTCGCGGCCGCCGTCTCCGCTTTCAGCGTCATTGCATCGGCCTCGCCCTGGCGCGTGACGACGAGGCGTAATCTTCCGAGCGCGGAATGGCGCTTGCCGATCTCGGCGACCTGCTCGGGACGGACGAACATGCCCTTGACCTTGGTGGTCTGGTCGGCGCGGCCCATCCAGCCCTTGATGCGCATGTTGGTGCGCCCGCAGGGGCTGGTCCCCGGCAGTGCCGCGGTGAGGTCGCCGAGAGCGAGCCGGATCCAGGGATGGTGCGGGTCGAGCGAGGTCACGACGATCTCGCCGACGTCGCCGGGCGCCACGGGATCGCCGGTCCCGGGCTTGACGATCTCCATGATCAGATCCTCGTTTACGACCATGCCGTCGCGCGCGCTGGTCTCGAAGGCGATGAGGCCGAGATCGGCGGTGCCGAAGGCCTGGTAGGCGTCGATGCCGCGCGCCTTGATCTCGGCCTGGAGCGAGGGCGGGAAGGCCGCGCCCGAGACCAGCGCGCGCTTGATCGAGGAGACGTCGCGGCCCGAGCTTGCGGCAACATCGAGCAAGATCTTCAGGAAGTCCGGCGTGCCGCTGTAGCCGACGGGACGGTAGGCCTCGATCAGCTCGAATTGCTGCTCGGTATTCCCTGGACCGGCGGGGATCACGGCGCAACCGAGCGCGCGGGCCGACGCATCGAAGATGAAGCCGCCGGGGGTGAGATGGTAGCTGAAGGTGTTGAGCACGATGTCATCGGGCCGGAACCCGGCCGCGAACAGCGCCCGTGCGCCGCGCCAAGGGTCGGCCTGCCTCCCCTCCGCCTCGAAAATCGGGCCGGGGGACGTGTAGAGGCGAGCGAATGAGCCAGGCACGGCCGCCACGAAGCCTCCAAAGGGCTGTGAGGCCTTGTGTAGGGCCGGTAGTTCCGACTTGCGCAGCACCGGCAGGTGCGCCAGCGCCGCTCTGGAGGTTACCGAGCTCGGGTCCAGACCCCTAAGCCGTTCGGCATAGGCCGGGGCGGCCATCGCGGCCCGCAGCACGCCCGGCAGGCGGGAGAACAGCTCGGCCTCGCGCGCGGCGGCCTCGCGCGTCTCAAGGGCATCATAATGGGCGGTCATGACGGGTCTTTCCGGGTTGGTTGCACGCCGCCGCCGGCATGGGTATCACACGGCAATCGTGGCGGCCTGGAGAGCTTGGGGTGACGGACGAACGGATCGTTGCGGCGGAGGGGGCGGCCGACGTGGTCGCGCGCCTCAAGCACCGTATGATCGAGGAGGCGCTGCCGCTGTGGTCGTCTGTCGGCTGGGACCCCGGCGCCGGCGGCTTCGTCGACCGGCTGCACGCGGAGGGTTCCGCGGATGCGGCCGCGCCCCGGCGCGTGTTCGTGCAGGCGCGCCAGATCTGGTGCTTTGCCAAGGCGGCGCAGATGGGCTGGTACCCCGAGGGGCGCGCGGTGGCGCTGAGAGGGCTGGAGCATCTGCTGGCATGCGCGAAAGCGCCCGACGGCCGGCCTGGTTTCGTGCATCGGCTGACGCCGGAGGGCGCGGTGCTGGACGGTCGGCGCGACGCCTATGACCACGCCTTCATCCTGTTTGCGCTCGCGACCGTCTATGCGCTCGACCAGGACGCCCAGGTTCGAGCCGAGATTGACGCGCTGCTGGCCTTCCTCGACGGCCATCTGCGCTCGCCGCATGGCGGCGTGCATGAGAGCCTTCCGGTGTCGCTGCCGCGCCGGCAGAACCCGCACATGCACCTGTTCGAGGCGATGATCGCGTGTTTCGAGGCGACCCATGATTTGTCGTTCCAGAACCGCGCCGGTGAATTCTTCGCGCTGTTCCTGGCCAATCTCTACGACAAGCAGAAACACATCCTGACGGAATATTTCGAGGAGGACTGGTCGAAGATCGAGCCGGTCAGCGTCGAGCCGGGCCACCAGGCGGAATGGGTCTGGCTCCTGAAGGGGTTTGAACGCATCACGGGATGTCCGACCGGGCAGCGGCGCGCCGAGCTGCTGGAAACCGCGCTGCGCTATCGCGACGAGGCCACCGGCTGCCTCGTCGATGAGGGCGACGACACCGGCAACATCCGCCGCGGATCGCGCCGGCTGTGGCCGCAGACCGAGATTGCCAAGGCGTGGATCGCCCAGGCCGAGTCCGGCCAGGCGGGGGCGGCGGAGGAAGCGCGCGCGGCGCTGATGCGGCTCGAACGGCATTATCTCAGCCATCCCGTCAAAGGCGGCTGGTACGATCATTTCGATCGCGACGGAACATCGCTGAGCGACACCATTCCTGCGTCGTCGTTCTATCATGTTCTCTGCGCAGTCACGGAAGCGGAGCAGGTGCTGAGCTGAGAATCTGTTGTTTTGACGCGCTTTCTTCACGCGAGCCGGTTCCTACTTCGCTTGAAAACGCTATAGCCAGCGCTTGCGCCGCTTGAAGCTCTTGAGGTTCTTGAAGCTCTTGCGCTGGTCGCCGGCGCCGCCAAGATAGAATTCCTTGACGTCCTCGTTGTCGCGCAATTCATCCGCGGTGCCGTCGAGCACGACCTTGCCCTGCTCCATGATGTAGCCGTGGCTTGCCACCGACAGCGCGGCGCGTGCGTTCTGCTCGACCAGCAGGATGGTGACGCAGAGGTCGCGGTTGATCTTCTGGATGATCGAGAACACCTCTTTCACGAGCAGGGGTGACAAGCCCATCGACGGCTCGTCCATCAGGATCATCTTCGGGCGGGCCATCAGCGCGCGGCCGATCGCGAGCATCTGCTGCTCGCCGCCGGAGAGATAGCCGGCGAGCCCCGTGCGCTCCTTCAGGCGCGGGAAATAGTTGAAGACCATGTCGAGATCGGCACCGACCTCGCGGTCCCTGCGGGTGAAGGCGCCGAGCTTGAGGTTTTCCAACGAGGTCATGTCGGCGACGATGCGGCGTCCCTCCATCACCTGGAAGATGCCGCGGCGGACGATCTTGTCGGGATCGATGCCGTTGATGCGCTCGCCCTCGAACAGGATCTCGCCGCGCGTGACCTCTCCGTCCTCAGTCTTGAGCAGCCCCGAGATCGCCTTCAGCGTCGTCGACTTGCCGGCACCGTTGGCGCCGAGCAGCGCCACGATCGCCCCCTTGGGCACGTCGAGGCTGAGGCCGCGCAGCACCAGGATGACGTCGTCATAGACGACCTCGATGTTGCGCACGGCGAGGAGAGGCGGCGCGGATACGACGGTCGGGGAGGGGCGCTCGATGTGAGCCGCTTCACTCATGATCAGTTACTCTCTCGATGTCGTCATCTGCCTTGTGCGCAATTGCGCACTGGGGCGGGGTGACTCAGTGTTCCAGAGACGCCGGAGATTCACCGGGAAGTCGCGGCGTACTGGATCCCCCGCTCCAGTGCGCGCTGCGCACAAGGCGGGGGATAACAGTTGTGCGTACGGCGAAAGCTAGGCTCACCAGCCCAGCAATTCCGGCTTGCGCGGCAGCTCGACCGTCTTGACCTTCTCGAGTTTGATCGCGCCCTTGGCCATGAGGTCGTTGAGGTCGCCGTCGGTCGCGCCCGCAATCTTGGTGCGGTAGAGATCGACCTTCAACGTGCCGCGGTGGTCCTTGTCGGTCCAGGTCGAGGGATTGCAGACGCCTTCCATGCCGGCCGGCACCCAGTCCTTCTTCTGGTAGAAGCCCTTGGCGACGTTCTCGCCGGTTGCGCCGCCGTTCTTGGCGGCCCAATCGATCGCCTCCTTCATGTAGAGCGCCGAGCACACCGCCGCGATGTAGTGCACGGGCCGATAGACCTTGCCGGTCGGGTCGGACATCTTCGAGATCTCCATCACGGTCTTCATGCCGGGCGCATCGCCGCCCCAGCTCACAGCGGTGCGCAGCGGGAAGATCACGCCGTCGGCGGCATCGCCGGCGGTCTTGGCGGCGTTCTCGTCCATGCCCCAGACATTGCCCATGAACTGGATGTCGACTCCGGCGGTCTTGCAGGCCTTCATCACCGAGATGTTAGACGCGGCGGTGTTGCCGAGATAGGCGTAGTTGGCGCCCGAGGATTTCAGGCTCAGGCACTGCGCGCTGTAGTCACCCGGCGCGAGCGCGAACACCAGCGGCGGTAGCACCTCGAAACCGAGCTCCTGCGCCATGGCTTCGCCGGCGGCCTTCGGTGCGTTCGGATAGGGGTGGTTGGCCCCCATGTGGACGAATTTCGGCTTGCCGGGTTTGCCCTTGGCCTTCCAGTCCTCGGCCGCCCACATCAGCATGGCGCGGAGCGAGTCCGAATAGCTCGGGCCGTAGAAGAAATTGTACGGCGCGGGCTTGGCCTTGCCGCTGATACCTTCGGGGTCGGTGAGCGCGGCGGCATAGGAGCCGGACATGTCGGGGATCTTGTCTTGTGCGAGGAAGCCGGTCAGCGCCTCGGTGTCCGCGGTGCCCCAGCCCATGATCGCGGCGACCTTGGAGTCGGGCGCCGACCATTTCTTGTAGAGCGCGATCGCGCGCGGCACCTGGTAGCCGTAATCGTTGGTGTCGACATTGAGCTGCTTGCCGCCGACGCCGCCGTTCTTGTTGACCCAGGCGAAGGTGTCGGCGACGGCCTGGCCATAGGGTGTGCCGACGTCGGAGGTGCCGCCGGAATAATCGGCGAGGTGCCCGATCGCGATCTGCGCCTGCGCGCTTGCCGAGAATGCGGCGATCGCCAGCGTCAGCGACGCGGTGCTCAAAAGGGATTTTCTCTTCATGGGTTGCCTCCTCCTGTTTATTTGTTGGTTAGCGAGTTGCCCGCGCTCAATGCGAGAACGGGTAGAGTTTCCAGTACGCCTTGATCTGTCGCCAGCGATGGGCGAGCCCGTCGGGCTCGAACATCAGGAACGCGATGATGATCACCCCGATCGCGATCTCGCGCAGGAAGGTGATGTTGTTGTTGAGCGACAGCGCCTTGTCGATTGCGCCGCCCTTCAGCGCAACGCTGAGGAACTCCATCGTCTCGGGCAGCAGCACCACGAACGCGGTGCCCATCAGCGTGCCCATGATCGAACCGGTGCCGCCGATGATGATCATGGCGAGGAACAGGATGGAACGTTCGATGCCGAAACCCTCTTGCGATACCACGAGCTGGTAGTGCGCATAGAGCGCGCCGGCGATGCCGGCGAAGAACGCGGCAAGGCCAAACGACAGCGTGCGATACTTCGTGAGATTGATGCCCATGATCTCGGCGGAGAGATAATGGTCGCGGATCGCCACCAGCGCACGGCCATCGCGGGTACGCATCAGGTTGGTGACCAGGATGTAGCTCGCCAGCACATAGGCTAGCACAACATAGAAATACTGCCTGTCGCCGCGCAGCGTGTATCCGAAGATCGAGAATGTATTTGCGCTCGCCGGCACCGAGCCGCCGGTGAACCACTCGGCGCGGGAGAAGAAGTCGAGCAGGATGTATTGCGCGGCCAGTGTCGCGATCACTAGGTAGAGCCCCTTCAGGCGCGCCGCCGGGATGCCGAAGATCAGCCCGACCAGCGCCGTGATGATGCCGGCAAGCGGGATCGCGAAGAACACCGGGATCGGCGCGTTGTTTGAGATGTAGGCCGAGGTGAAAGCGCCGAGCAGGAAGAAGGCGGCATGGCCGATCGAGATCTGGCCGGTGAAGCCGACCAGGATGTTCAGCCCCAGCGCCGCGATCGAGAAGATGCCGATCTGGATCAGGATACTGAGCCAGTAACCGCTGAAGAACTGGGGCGCGAAGCACAGCAGCAGCACGCCGACGATCGCAAAATTGCGGCTGGTCGTGGTCGGAAAGATCGTGGTGTCGGCCGCATAGGAGGTGCGGAAGTCACCAGCAGGGATGAGGACAGGGCCGGCCATGGATCAGATCCGCTCGATGTCGTGGGTGCCGAACAGGCCGTAGGGCTTGATCATCAGCACGATGATGAGGACGTAGAACGGCGCGATCTCGTAGAGATTGCCCCAGTGAAGGTATTCGCTGTCGACATATTGCGCGATGTTCTCGAGCAGGCCGATGATGATGCCGCCGAGCACGGCGCCCCCGACGGAATCGAGTCCGCCGAGGATCGCCGCCGGAAACACCTTAATGCCGTAGCCGGCCAACCCGGACGAGACGCCGTTCACCACGGCAACGACGACGCCCGCGACCGCGGAAACCGTCGCTGAGATCGCCCACGCCATCGCGAACACGCTTTTGACGGAAATGCCGAGCGACTGTGCCACCTGCTGGTTGAACGCGGTGGCGCGCATCGCAAGGCCGTACTTTGAGGCGCGGAAGAACCAGGCCATGCCGATCATCATCGCGATCGAGACGACGAGGCTCATGACATAGACGGTCTGGATCTGCAGCCCGAGCAGGCTGACGGACTGGCTCTCGAACACGCGCGGGAACGGCTGCGGATTGACGCCGAACATCCATTTCAGCGTCGCCTGCAGCACGGTGGAGAGGCCGATCGTCACCATGATGACCGAGATGATGGGTTCGCCGATCATCGGTCGCAGGATCAGGACCTGCACCGCGATGCCGAACACGAACATGAACACCAGCGTCATCGGCATGCCGATCCAGAACGGCACCTGGTATTTCGCGAGCAAGGTCCAGCACACCCAGGCGCCGACAAGCAAGAGCTCGCCCTGCGCGAAATTGACGACCTGGCTAGCCTTGTAGATCAGCACAAAGGACATCGCGACCACGCCATAGAGCGTGCCGACCACGAGGCCGTTGACCAGGAGCTGGATGAGGAAGGCGGTGTTCATGAAGTGGTGCTCGCTGACAAATCCGGCGCGCTCTTCCCCTCTCCCCTTGTGGGAGAGGGTGGCTTCGCGAAGCGAAGACGGGTGAGGGGTTGTCTCAGCAGTAAGGGCGGGGAGAGAGGACCCCTCACCCGAGTGGGGTCTTGGCTAATAGCGGAGATGCCCTCTCCCGCAAGGGGAGAGGGCGCATCGACCCGCATCGCGCTCTCGGTTCGAAGTAGGCTCACTCCGCGGCCTCCGCCATGTGCCCGGGTCCGCCCAGGTCCACGACCCTCAGCGTTGTACGTACGCGCTGCGTGCTGCCGTCCTGGAAGCGGATCACGGTGTCCACGGGGATGTCGGCCTGGCCGCGGTAGATCGCGTCGATGATGCCTTCGTACTTTTCGTTGATGACGCTGCGGCGCACTTTCCGCGTGCGGGTGAGTTCGCCGTCGTCGGCGTCGAGCTCCTTGTAGAGCAGCAGGAAACGGGAGATGCGCTGTGCCGGCGGCAGAGTCGCGTTGACGGTCTCGACTTCCTTCTTGAGTAGCGCATAAACCTCGGGCCGCGAGGCCAGGTCGCTGTAGGTCGTAAACGAGAGCCGGTTCTTCTCCGCCCATTTCGAGATGATGGAGTAGCGGATGCAGATCATTGCGGCGAGCGCGTCGCGCCCCGAGCCCAGCACCACGGCTTCGGCGATATAGGGGGAGAACTTCAGCTTGTTCTCGATGAATTGCGGCGAGAAGCGCTCGCCGCGCGAGGTCTCGGCGAGATCCTTGATGCGGTCGATGACCACGAGCTGACGGTTCGCGTTGAAATAGCCGGCGTCACCGGACAGCATCCAGCCGTCCTTGATGTCGGCTACGCTCGCCTCCGGGTTCTTGTAGTAGCCGAGGAACATGTTGGGATGCCGCACTACGATCTCGCCGACGCCGTGGACGTCGGCATTGTCGATGCGGATCTCGACGCTGTCGGCCATCGGCACGCCCGTCGTGTCGGGATCGACCTTGCCCGCGGGATGTAGCGTGTAGGCCCCCAGCAGCTCGGTCTGGCCATAGAGCGTGCGCAGCGGCACGCCCATGGCCTGGAAGAACTTGAAGGTCTCGGGCCCGAGTGCCGCGCCGCCGGTTGCGGCTGAACGCAGGCGGGTGAAGCCGAGGCGGTCGCGCAATGCACGGAACAGGATCGCGTCGGCAAAGCCGGAACGCTCGCCCTGTTCGAGCGCGGCAAGCCCGCTCTTCATGCCGATGTCGAACAGGCGCTGCTTGAACGACGTTGCGTCCATCACCTTGGCGCGGACGTCGGCGGCGATCGATTCCCAAACGCGCGGTGCAAACAGGACAAACGTCGGTGCGATCTCGCGCAGATCGTTCATCATGGTCTCGGGCTCTTCGACGAAGTTGATCTTCATCCGGCACAAGAGGCCTTTGCCGAGTACATAGACCTGTTCCATGATCCAAGGCAGCGGCAGCACCGACACGTATTCGTCGTCCGGCCCTTTCGGGTCGAAAGCGAGATACGTCGCGCAATGGCCGAGCACGCGGCCGGCGGCGAGCATCGCGAGCTTTGGATGCGAGGTGGTGCCTGATGTCGTGCAGAGGATCGCGACGTCCTCGCCCTTGGTCGCGTCCACCAGCCGGTCGTAAAGTTTCGGTTCGCGCGTAGCCCGCGCCCGGCCGAGTTCGGCAAACGTCTCCGCCGACATCAAACGCGGATCGTCGTATTTCCGCATGCCGCGCGGATCGGAATAGATGATGTGCTTCAGCTTTGGGACGCGGTCTGCGAGGGTGAGCAGCTTGTCGACCTGCTCCTCGTCCTCGGCGAAAACGAGCTGCGCCTCGCCATGATTGAGGAGATACGAAGCTTCTTCGTCGAGCACGTCGCGGTAGAGCCCGAGGCTCAAGCCTCCAACCGCATGAGTGGCGATTTCCGCCGCGACCCAGTCCGGCCGGTTGTCGCCGATGATGCCGATGACGTCCTGACGTCCAAGGCCCAGTTCGACGAGGCCGAGCGCGAAGTCGCGCACCCGTGCCTGGTAGTCGTTCCAGGTGAACGGGCGCCACAGCCCGAGATCCTTCTCGCGCAACGCAATCTCGTTGCCATACTCCTTCGCATTCAGCCGAAGCATTTTGGGATAGGTATTGGCCTGCGCGACGCGGCCTGCGTAATCCATCATGCCGCGCTCTCCTGCGCCGGCGGCGCATCGTCAGGGTCGACCAGCACCTCGTCCTCTTCGCCGAGATAGGCGCGCCTGACGTGGGGATCAGCGAGCACAGCGGCCGGATCGCCCTCGGCGATCTTGCGGCCGAAATCCAGCACCATGACGCGGTGGGAGATGTCCATCACCACGCCCATGTCGTGCTCGATCATCACCACGGTCATGCCGAACTCTTCGTTGAGATCGACGATATAGCGGGCCATGTCCTCCTTCTCCTCGAAGTTCATGCCGGCCATCGGCTCGTCGAGGAGAATGAGGCGCGGCTCCAGCGCCATGGCGCGGGCGAGCTCGACGCGCTTGCGCAAGCCGTAGGAGAGAGTGCCGGCCGGCGCCTTTCGCACCGACTGGAGATCGAGGAAATCGATGATTTCTTCCACCTTGCGGCGGTGCTCGAGCTCTTCCTTGCGCGCGCCGGTGAGCCAGTACAGCGAGCCCGTGAGAAAATTGTTCTTCAGGAGGTGATGGCGTCCGACCATGATGTTGTCGAGCACGCTCATGTGGTGGAACAGCGCCAGGTTCTGGAAGGTGCGGCCGATGCCGAGCGACGCGCGCGCGTTGGGCGTCAGGCCGGTGATGTCGCGGCCCTGGTAGAACAACTGGCCTTCGGTCGGCTTGTAGCGGCCGGAAATACAGTTCACGATCGAGGTCTTGCCGGCGCCGTTGGGGCCGATGATCGAGAACAGCTCGCCTTCCCTGATGGCAAAGCCGACATCGGTCAGCGCACGAACGCCGCCGAATCGCAAGGACACGCCGCGCACTTCAAGACTGGTAGCCACCAAACAGATCCCTCCCGGTGATGGCGCTTTCAGTGGCGCTCTTCGTCCGTTCCTGTCGTGCGATCCTAGTACGACCGTGCCGGTGAGGCCATGCAGCAGATGGTCTCGACCGCAGCCGCGCCGCTCTCGTTCCCGTTTGGGATCAAAAGCCGCATCGCCCGAGGTGGTCCTCAATAGGGGAAAGGGCTATTTTGAAATGTCTCCCGCCTGACAATTCTGCGACAAAGTTTTTTAGATGGGGAATCATCCATCTTTCGTCGGATGGTGGTCGAAACGGTCATGCTGCGTTGCAGCAGAGCAGGAGTGACGAACGGTGCGGCTGGCTTCGGGATCATGATTTCAGAGGATCAACTGAAGCGCGTCGCTGCCTGGTCGCGCGAGCTCACGCAAGCGGAGATCGAGGTCGCTCGTACCGGGATCACGGAGCGGTCCTACGGCACTGGCGAGACCGTCTTCATGCGCGGCGATACGTTCGACTATTGGGCCGGCATGGTCTTCGGCCTTGCCCGGATGGGTGGGGTCTCGCGCGACGGCAAGGAGACGAGTCTTGCCGGGCTGACGGCAGGGGCCTGGTTCGGCGAGGGCAGCGTGCTCAAGAACGAGCCGCGCCGCTATGACGTGGTCGCGCTGCGCAACAGCCGCGTCGCGCTGATGGAACGCAGCGCCTTCATGTGGCTGTTCGAGAACAGCGTCGGCTTCAACCGCTTCCTGGTACGCCAGCTCAACGAGCGGCTCGGCCAGTTCATCGGCATGCTCGAGGTCAACCGCACGCTGGATGCCACTGCGCGGCTTGCCCGCAGCATTGCTTCGCTGTTCAATCCGATCCTCTATCCGGAATCCACCGCGCATCTGGAGATCACCCAGGAAGAGATCGGCGCGCTTTCCGGCATGTCCCGCCAGAATGCCAACCGCGCGCTGAACCGGCTGGAGAAGGAGGGGCTGCTGCGGCTGGAGTACGGTGGCGTGACTATTCTGGATATCGAACGGCTAAGGGGGTACGGGGAGGAGTGAAGCCGCGTTCGCGGCCGCAACTGCGAGCGCCGCAACCCACCGCTTGCTCTTCCGGCACGACGCGCCCATCCTTGCCGAGATCCTGGGCCCATCTGGCCGGGTCCAGCAGACTGCGCCATCGCGGCGCCCGCGGGGTCTCGACCCATGAACTGCTCCTGTTGCGGTTCCGAGGTTCAGGGCGGCTTTGCCTTCTGCCCGAAATGCGGCACGAAGCAGCCGAACGCCTGCCCTGGCTGCGGCTATGCGTGCGCACCGGATTTCGCGTACTGCCCGAAATGCGGCGCCCTCGTCAGTGAAGCCTCCAAGTCAGGCGGGCAGGCATCAATGCGGGCCAGCCGCGTGACGGTCCCGTCCAGGGCGTCCTCGCCACCGCTGGCGCCGACGGCCGAAGCTCAATACGGGTTTCGATCGCAGCCGGACAAGATCGACAGCGAAGCCAACCGCCGCACCATTACCGTGCTGTTTGCTGACCTTAGCGGCTTCACCACGATGAGCGAGCGACTCGATCCTGAAGTCATGCAGGCGCTTCAGAACGAATTGTTCGAGGAGCTAACGGCGGCGGTGCAAAGCTTTGGCGGCTTCGTGGACAAATTCATCGGCGACGCGCTGCTTGCGCTATTCGGAGCGCCGGCCGCGCACGAAGACGACCCCGAGCGGGCCGTCCGCGCCGCGCTCGACATGATCGGCCGAACGGCGCAACTCAGCGAACGTGCAAAGGCGTATGCTGGGTCACCGCTCCTGCTTCATGTCGGCATCAACACCGGGCACGTGGTTGCTGGCGGACTGGGTGTTGGAGTTGCCAAATCCTACTCGGTCACGGGCGATACGGTGAATACGGCTCAACGATTGCAGTCGATGGCTTCCACGGGCGAGGTGCTGGTCGGGCCGCTGACCTACCGTCTTACGCGGCATGCATTCTCATATGAATCGCTTGGCGAGGTCTCGCTGAAGGGCAAGATGGGCAGCGTGCTGGTCCATCGCTTGAACGGACCGCTCGACACGCCCCGTGCGGCACGCGGCCTCGATACGCTGGGCCTGAGTGCGCCGGTGATTGGGCGCGACGCCGAGCTCGGCCGTCTAGTCGACAATCTTGATCTCGCGTGTGGCGGCGCGGCGCAGCTGGTGCGGCTGGTCGGTGAAGCCGGCATCGGCAAAACGCGTCTGGTGGACGAATTCGTTGCCCACGCCCGCGATGAGGACCGTTTCGCCGGCGTGGCGATCCGGCGCGCTGTCTGCTCGCCGCTGGGCGAACAGTCCTATGGCACCCTTGCCGCTGTGCTGCGCAGCGCCTACGGCATCGCGCAGAAGACGACCGTGGCGGAGGCCCAGGCCAAGCTGGCGACGGCACTGTCGGAGCTCGGCCTTGCGGTCGAAGAGGCCGATCGCCTGATGCCCCTTTATTTCCACGTTCTCGGCCTCGGCGATCCGGACGCCGCGCTGCAGCACGTCGAGCCCGAGCAGCTTCGGCGGCAGATATTCTTTGCGATTCGTACCGTGTTCGAACGGCGCCTGGTCCTGTCGCCGCTCCTGATCATTGTCGAGGATCTGCACTGGGCCGATGCCGTATCGCTTGAAGCGCTGCGGTTCCTGATGGACCGGCTGGAGCGTACGCGGCTGATGCTGTTGTTTACGCATCGGCCTATGCTGGAACTGGATCAGTTCGGCTCGGGGCGGATCAGCCATACAACCCTTCGATTGCTTCCGCTTGGTGATGCAGACAGACAAAAGCTGCTCGCGGCCTACTTCAGCCACGGTTGGAGTGAACCGCCGGGAAATCTGTTCAGTCGAATCCTGGAGCGCGCGGGCGGCAATCCACTCTTCTTTGAGGAAATCATCCGCGGTCTCATCGAAGCTGGCGCCTTGGAGCGTGACGGCTCACGGTGGCGGATCAAGTCAGATGAAGCCGCCGCCGGTATACCGGCAAGCATTCAGGCCCTGTTACTGGCGCGCCTGGACCGGCTGCCGCATGAGGTGCGCCGCTTGGCCCAGGAGGCCGCGGTGATCGGCCCACGTTTTGATGCGGCTCTTCTCGGTGCGATGGCATCGCAGCGGACGAAGGTGGAAGCGGGACTCGAGCTTCTGTGCGATGCCGAGATTGTCGAGGAGGTCGCGGGCGCGAACTCGATCTCGCTGCGATCTTATCGCTTTACGCAAACCATGCTTCAGGACGTGATCTATCAAAACCTGCTCTTGCAGCGTCGGATCGAGCTCCATGGACGGATTGGTGCCGCGCTGGAGCGGCTCTATGGCAATGAGCCCGAGCGCCTCGAGGACCTCATACTGCTCGGACATCATTTCAGCCTGAGCGCGAGCAAGCCGAAAGGTGCGCGCTATCTGCGCGCGGCCGGCGATCGCGCCCGCGCGACCTACGCCAATGACGATGCCGTCCGCTTCTACCAACAGGCCCTCGCCGTGTTGTTGGCCGGCGGGGAACGGGAGCCCGAACGCCTGATCCTCTGCGAGCGGATCGCGGAGCTGTGTGCCGCGGCCGGCCGGAGGATCACGGCTGAGGAGCACTACCAGAGTGCGCTGGAAGGTCATCGCAATGCGGAGGACCGCATCGGCGAAGCGCGAATTCTCCGCAAGCTTGGCCGATTGTTGTGGGACGCCGGCAAGCGGATCAAGGCAGAGGCGCATTATGCCGAGGCGGCCGAACGGCTGGGAGGGACCGACGCGCCCATCGAGTGGGCGCACCTCCTGCAAGAGCGCGGCCGTCTTTCGTTTCGCACGGGCGATCACGTGGCCGCCGCGAGATGGGCGGACGAGGCGCTTGGCTACGCCCGAAGCGTACCGGCGGACGCCGACAGGCAAGTCGGATTCGAGGCGGCGCGCGCCATTGCAGAGTCGCTCAACACCAAGGGGGTGGCACTGGCGCGGCTTGGCCGACACCAGGAGGCGGTGCGCGAGGTGGAGCAAAGTGTCGCAGCAGCCGAGGCCGCCGGGCTCCTCAACGTGGCCTGCCGCGGCTACACCAATCTCGGTGTGCTCTACACCATTGTCGACCCGGCGAAAGCCGTGGAGGTTTGCCGGCGCGGACTCGATGTCGCGTGTCGGATCGGCGATCTCGGGTTCCAGGCGCGCCTTCTTGCCAATTTTGCCGTTGCCTGTTGCACCTTCACGGACAAATGTACTGAGGAGGGGGTGCCGGCCGCCGAAAAGGCGATCGAAATCGACCGCGCGCTTGATCAGCGCGAACATCTCTCCGTGCCGTTGATCGTGCTCGGGCAAATCCATCAATGCAATTTCCGGCCCGATCTGGCTGCCCGTTGCTACAATGAGGCAATCGAGGTGGCGAGCGAAACCGGCGAGCCGCAGCAGCTGTTTCCATGCTATGATGGTCTTGCGACGCTGAACCTTGATCGAGGCGACATGCCCGAGGCCGAGCGATATTTCGCGCTGGCACAGGACGTCTGCACGCGGCACGGGCTTGATCCCGCAGGGCTGATCGTACTGCCGTTTCTTGACTAGATCATGTGAAGGAGTGCCATCATGTCTGAACGTCACGTCGAGGGACCACTTCAACCGGGCGATCGTGCACCGAACGTCGTGCTGGACGCGATCACACGCGACGGAAAGATCGCGCTCGAAGACTTTCGCGGACAAAGCCCGATATTGGTGGGCCTGTATCGGGGGCTGCATTGCCCGTTCTGCCGCCGCCATATCGCGGCACAGGCGCAACTTGATGCCGCCTTGCACGAGAAAGGCGTCGAAAGTCTCACGGTGGTCAACACGCCGATCGAGCGCGCGCGACTCTATTTCCGTTACCATCCGTTGCCCAACCTGCTCGCTGCGTCCGATCCCGAGCGGCTCTCGCACCGCGCGTTCGGCCTGCCCAATCTCGAGTTCACGGAGAACGAGACCGAGTGGCCGCACAAGGTCGGCATGAACGTGGTCATGAGCATGCAAGTCGACATGCCCGGCGAATTGCCCGGCCCGATGAACCGGCCCGCGGCCGCGGAGTACCTCAATAACAAGGACGGCTATGAGATAACGGAAGCCGATCAGCGCATGGCGGCAACCGGCCAGGGCCAGCTCTTCGGGCAGTTTCTGCTCGACCTCGAGGGGGTTGTGCGCTGGAGCTTTACCGAGGTGCCCGAAGGCGGCCATCGCATGTTTGCCGCGCCGAGCCCGCAGGAGCTGATGTCGGCCGCCTCGCAGATGGCAAGCTAGGCACCGCGTCAGGCGATCATTCCGCCACCTTCGGCCGCTGGTCCACCAATGCTGCCGCCATCGCCGAGATCAGCGGGCGCATGAAATAGTGGTCTTCCACCGGCGAGACGTCCGTGCGCAAACCATGCGCGGTGAGCTCGCCCGAGACCGCCGGTCCTACCGACGCGATCAGCGTCCGCTCGAGGCCCGCGCGCAGCTTCGCCTCGCTGCCGTGGGCTCTCGCAGCTTCGATCAGCCGTCGGACCTGGCCGAGATTGGTCAGCGCGATGGAATCGATCCGCCCTTCGGCCATGTCATCAATGGCGGCGACGATGTTGGCGTCCGCCGCCTTGGTGTCATAGGCATAAGGCAGCACGGTATCGACTTCGGCACCTTGCGCCGACAGCGCACCGGTCAGCGCGCTGTGATCCTTGTCGGGATAGAGCTGGAGGCCGAGGCGGTGCCCCTTCAAATCGAGCTTGCCGAGCATCTCGATCACGCCCTCGGTGGTCGGCTTTTCCGTGGTCTGCTGCGCCTCGAGCCCGACTTCGCGCAGTGCCTTGCCGGGCTTCGGGCCGCGGGTGAATTTTCGCGATCTGGCAAGCGCCGCCACGAGGGCCTGATCGAGCCCTCGTGCGACGGCGAGCTTCATGATTCGCCGCAGCCCTTCGCCGGTCATCAGCACGAGATCGTCGAAGGGTCTGTCGATGGCGCGCCGGATCCAGGCCTCGACCGGCGTGGGGTCCGGTGCATCCTGGATGGTGAACATGGGGCATTGCACGACCTCGGCGCCTTGCTCGGCCAGCAGCTTCGAAAACTGCGCCTCCTCGCGCGTTTCCAGGATCAGGATGCGGGTGCCGTTCAAGCGGTGGGCCATGAGCCTACTCCGGTCAGTCAAAGCAATCGTGCGTTCATCCTGACTCCACGGTCGGGATTGGCGCAAGGTAGGGGCGGTGATAGAGCAGGGCGCAAATCGCGGGTCGTTCCGCAGCCGCTGCCCAAACCTTCATCAAGGCCCATGCCAGATCATCAATATGTCCTGACCCTGTCCTGTCCGGATCGTCCCGGCATCGTCTCGGCGGTGTCGACCTTCCTGGCGAATTCCGGACAGAACATCCTCGACGCCCAACAATTCGACGACACCGAGACCAACAAGTTCTTCATGCGGGTGGTGTTCACCGCTGCCGATCTCGCCGTGGAGCTGTCGGCCCTCCAGACCGGCTTTGCCGCGATCGCCGAGCGCTTCGGAATGGAATGGCAGATGCGCGATCGCGCTGCGCATCGCAAAGTGATGCTGCTGGTGTCGAAGTCCGATCACTGCCTGGTCGACATCCTCTATCGCTGGCGCACGGGCGAACTGCCGATGACTTTGGCCGCAATCGTCTCCAATCATCCGCGCGAGGTCTATGACGGGCTCGATTTCGGCGGGGTTCCGTTCCACTATCTGCCTGTTACGAAAGAGACCAAGCGCGAGCAGGAAGCGCAGATCCTCGATCTCGTCGCCAGGACCGGGACGGATCTCGTCGTGCTCGCCCGTTATATGCAGATATTGTCCGACGATCTCTCGGCAAATCTGTCGGGACGCTGTATCAACATCCACCACTCGTTCCTGCCGGGTTTCAAGGGCGCAAAACCCTATCACCAGGCCCATGAGCGTGGCGTCAAGCTGATCGGCGCCACCGCGCATTACGTCACGCGCGACCTCGACGAGGGCCCGATCATCGACCAGGACGTCGAGCGCATCAGCCATCGCGACACGCCTGAGGATCTCGTCCGAAAGGGCCGCGACATCGAGCGCCGCGTGCTGGCGCGCGCGATCCGCTACCATCTCAACGACCGCGTCATCCTCAATGGCCGCAAGACCGTGGTGTTCGTGGATTGATTTGCTACGCTCGCCGCAAGCGGCGAGGGGGCGCGACTAGCGCACCGCGGTGCCGGACGCCGAGCCCGTTGCGCCCTTCTGCGCCTGCTCTTCCTTTTCGCGATCCGCTGCCGGCATCAGTCGCCTGCGCTCGCGCTCCTTCATGTAGGCATCGTATTGCGGCGTGCCCGCCCGCGGCGGGGCGTCCGCCGGCAAGCCGCCGGCCCATTGCGGGACGTAGTCGCCCATGCCGGAGGAGAGCTTTTCGTTGACGGTGCCGCAGCCGGACAGGCCCGCGGAGAGCGCGAGGAGGATCAGGAGGGAACCGAAGGATCTGGGCATTGCACCATTGTACAGAGGTGAGGTCAGTCGTGTTGGATGCCAGGTCAGGCTGTCGCCGGGAGAGTAGCCTTCAACAAGGTAAAATAGGCTTATTCGAGGTAGGTAACGATACCGGAGTGTACCGACCCAAGCCTTGCCGATGTTCAAATTCTGCAAACAAAAGACGAAATCCTCATCCACCCGGCTCGGAACGTTTCTAGACTGCGGCAAAGGTTCGCGACAAAGTGCCGTGATCAGCAAAGAGGCTTTTTCGTTGACAGGTCCATTTCATTTGTACAATCGTACAAATGAAAGCGAGCGCAATCATGATGCCGGCGGTACCCGGACGTGACCCGATATCGCTTCTGCCGTCGGCAATCGGAAAGCTCGGCTTGCGCCGAATGGTCGCCAAACGTCCGATTGACAATAAGGGCGCGAAAGACGCCATGTTGCGCGCGACATCACGCGTGCGTGAGCTAGACTTACGGCAAGGATCGGGCACTCGGTCCGGCGCACAAGAGATCAGGAATGAAGGGGAGGGACATCTGATGTTCGAACGCAAAAAACTGTCTCATAAGACTGCTTGGGCCGCGGCAGCTGCCGCCATCGCGGGCCTGGTGGCCGTCGCTCCGGCCAAGGCCGAGGACAGCGTCAAGGTCGGCCTGATCCTGCCGATGACCGGCGGCCAGGCTTCGACCGGCAAGCAGATCGAGAACGCGATCAAGCTCTACATGCAGCAGAAGGGCGACACCGTCGCCGGCAAGAAAATCGAGATCATCCTCAAGGATGATGCTGCGATTCCCGACAAGACCAAGACTGCCGCGCAGGAGCTGATTGTCAACGACAAGGTCCATTTCATCGCCGGCTTCGGCGTGACGCCGGCCGCGCTCGCGGCGGCGCCCCTGGCCACGCAAGCCAAGATCCCGGAAGTCGTGATGGCGGCGGGCACCTCCATCATCACCGAGCGCTCGCCCTATATCGTACGCACCAGCTTCACGCTGGCGCAGTCCTCCACCATCATCGCCGACTGGGCGGTGAAAAACGGCATCAAGAAGGTGGCGACGCTGACCTCGGACTACGCGCCGGGTAATGACGCGCTCAACTTCTTCAAGCAGAACTTCACCGCCGGTGGCGGCGAAGTGGTCGAAGAGGTCAAAACGCCGCTTGCAAATCCTGATTTCGCACCGTTCCTCCAGCGTATGAAGGATGCCAAGCCTGACGCGATCTTCGTGTTCGTGCCGGCCGGCCAGGGCGGTAACTTCATGAAGCAGTATGCCGAACGCGGGCTCGACAAGGCCGGCATCAAGGTGATCGGACCGGGCGACGTGACCGACGACGATCTCCTCAACAACATGGGCGACGCCGTGCTGGGCACGGTCACCGCTCACCTCTATTCCGCGGCGCATCCCTCGCAGATGAACAAGGATTTCGTCGCGGCCTACAAGAAGGCCTACGGAAACCGGCCGGGCTTCATGGCGGTGAGTGGCTATGACGGCATTCACCTGATCTACGAAGCGCTGAAGAAGACCAATGGCGACACCGACGGCACCAAGCTGGTCGAAGCGATGAAGGGCCAGAAGTGGGAGAGCCCGCGCGGCCCGATCTCGATCGACCCCGAGACCCGCGACATCGTGCAGAACATCTACATCCGGAAGGTCGAGAAGGTCGACGGCGAGCTCTACAACGTCGAGTTCGCGACCTTCGAGTCCGTCAAGGATCTCGGCAAGACCAAGAAGTGACTCGCGTCGTTCCGGGGCTCGCCTCCGTGTCTGCGTCATGCCCGGGCTTGTCCCAGGCATCCACGCAAAGCCGGGAAAAGAAACACCAGACAGAACGTGGATGGCCGGGACAAGCCCGGCCATGACGGTAACGCCAAGCTGAGACGATGACCTCAATCCTCACCAACCTGTTCGATGGCGTTGCCTACGGCATGCTGCTGTTCGTGCTGGCGTGCGGGCTCGCGGTCACGCTCGGCTTGATGAATTTCGTCAACCTCGCCCATGGCGCCTTCGCCATGGCCGGCGGCTATGTCTGCATGGTGCTGGTCAACCGGATGGGCTGGCCATTTTTCGCTGCGTTGCCGCTAGCCTTCGTCTCCTCCGCTGCGATCGGCATCGTGCTCGAGCGCACGCTGTACCGACACCTCTATGCGCGCAGCCATCTCGACCAGGTGCTGTTCACGATCGGCCTCACGTTCATGTCGGTCGCGGCCGTCGACTACATCCAGGGCTCGTCGCGCGTCTTCATCAACTTGCCGGCGGCGCTACAGGGCCAGTTCGACCTGTTCGGCGTCGGCATCGGCCGCTACCGGCTGATGATCATCGTGATCTGCGGGCTGCTCGCCATCGGTCTCCAGATGGTGCTGGCGAAGACGCGGTTCGGCAGCCGCCTGCGCGCCGCGGTCGACGATCCCCGCGCCGCGAGCGGCCTCGGCATCAACGTGCCGCAGGTGTTCGCCTTCACGTTTGCTTTTGGCTGCGGCCTGGCCGGTCTCGGCGGCGCGCTGAGCGCCGAGATCCTCGGCCTCGACCCGTATTTTCCGCTGAAGTTCATGATCTACTTCCTGATCGTGGTCACCGTCGGCGGCTCGTCCTCCATCACCGGCCCGTTTCTGGCCTCGCTGCTGCTCGGCATCGGCGACGTTGCCGGCAAATATTACGTGCCGAAGATGGGACCTTTCGTGATCTACACCATGATGATCGTGATCCTGATCTGGCGCCCGAACGGTCTGTTCGGCCGCACGGCCGCGCGTTGAGTTCGCCGATGAGCGCCTCCTCCGACGTCGGCTATCACGCCCAGCGCCAGGCACGCTGGCACTATGGCGAGGCCGCTTTCTGGCTGATCGTGCTGGCCTGCGGCTTCGTATTTCCCTCGCGCTACTTGATCATGACGGATATCCTGCGGCTCGCGCTGTTTGCGATGTCGCTCGATCTGATCCTCGGCTACGCGGGCATCGTCTCGCTCGGCCATGCCGCCTTCTTCGGCGTCGGCGCGTACGCGGCGGGGCTTCTTGCGCTGCACGGGATCATCAACGAGCCCGTGCTTGCGCTTGTCGTCGCCGGCGTTGTCGCGATGGTGCTCGGCTTCGCTACCAGTTTCCTCGTGATCCGCGGCGTCGATCTGACGCGACTGATGGTGACGCTCGGCATCGCCTTGCTGCTTGAGGCATTGGCCGAACGCTTCTCCAACATCACCGGCGGCACCGACGGTCTGCAGGGTATCGAGATGCAGCCGATCTTCGGTGAGATTCCGTTCGATATGTTCGGCAAGACCGGCTTCTTCTATTCGCTCACCGTTCTGTTCCTGTTGTTCCTGTTCGCCCGCCGGGTCGTGCATTCCCCGTTCGGGCTGTCATTGCGCGCGATCAAGAACAATCCGCTGCGCGCGGCCGCGATCGGCATCCCCGTCAACCGCCGCTTGATTGCGATCTACACGCTCGCGGCGTTCTATGCCGGCATCGCAGGCGCGCTGTTCACCCAGACTACCGCGATCGCCTCGCTCGATGTGTTCGCCTTCGAGCGCTCGGCGGACCTGATGCTTGTGCTCGTGATCGGCGGCACCGGCTATCTCTACGGCGGGCTGATTGGCGCGGTGCTCTTTCGCATGCTGCAGGAATTGTTCTCGACCATCACTCCGCAATACTGGCAGTTCTGGATCGGCCTCGTGCTGGTCGTGATCGTCCTGGTCGGCCGCCAGCGCCTGCATCGCTGGATGCTGTATGTGCCCAATCTGGTCATCAGGCAGATAGCGGGGCGCAAGGTCGTCGTCGCCGTGCCGGAGAGCGACGCATGACCATCGTGCTCGAAACCCAGAATCTCGAAAAGCAGTTCGGCGGTCTGCGCGTCACCCGCGACTTGTCGCTAAAAATCGAACAAGGCGCCCGCCACGCGCTGATCGGCCCCAACGGCGCCGGCAAGACCACGGTCATCAACCAGCTCACTGGCGTGCTCAAGCCGAACTCGGGCCGCATCCTGCTCGAAGGGCAGGACATCACCGATCTGCCCGTGCACAGGCGCGTGTTGCGCGGCTTGTCGCGTACCTTCCAGATCAACCAGCTCTATCCCGACCTGACCCCGCTCGAGACCATCGGTCTCGCTGTCTCCGAGCGCCTCGGTCATGGCGGCGACTGGTGGAGGCGGATGGGCACGCGCAGCGACGTCAACGGCGAGATCGCCGACCTCCTGACGCGCTTCCACCTGCTCGACGTCATGAACGAACAGACGGTGACGCTGCCTTACGGCAAACAGCGCCTGCTCGAGATCGCGGTCGCGATCGCCGCCAAGCCGCGCGTGCTGCTGCTGGACGAGCCCGCCGCCGGCGTGCCCGAGAGCGAGCGCCACGACATTCTCGCCGTCGTCGGCAGCCTGCCGCGCGACGTCACCGTGCTGCTGATCGAGCACGACATGGACCTCGTGTTCTCCTTCGCCGACCGCATCTCTGTCCTGGTCTCCGGCGCGCTGCTCACCGAAGGCCCGCCCGAACAGGTCGCGCGCGACCCGCAGGTGAAGGCGGTCTATCTCGGCGAGGAGGCGGTCAATGTCTGACCTGCTCGCGATCGACTCGCTTCGCGCCGGCTACGGCGAGGCAGTGGTGCTGCCGAACATGTCCCTGCGTCTCGCCGAAGGCCAGGTGCTGGCGCTGTTGGGGCGCAACGGCACCGGCAAGACCACGCTGATCAACTCGATCGTCGGCGTCACCCGTCGCTTCTCCGGCACCGTCGGGCTGGCCGGCACCGACGTCACGACCTTGCGGCCCGATCAGCGGGCGCGCGCCGGGATCGGCTGGGTGCCGCAGGAGCGCAATATCTTCCGCTCGCTCACGGTGGAGGAGAACATGTCCGCAGTGGCCCAGCCCGGTCCCTGGACCGTCGAAAGGGTCTACGAGATGTTCCCGCGGTTGAAGGAGCGGCGGAGCAATTTTGGCAACCAGCTCTCCGGCGGTGAGCAGCAGATGCTGGCAATCGGCCGCGCGCTGACCCTCAATCCCAAAGTGCTTCTCCTGGACGAGCCGACCGAGGGCCTTGCCCCCATCATCGTCGAGGAGCTCTTGAAGGCGATCGGGACCATCACGCGGGCGGGCGGCATCTGCTCGATCATCGTCGAGCAGAATGCCCAAAAGATTCTGGGGCTGGCCGACCGTGTTGTGATATTGGAGCGCGGAACGATCGTCCACGACGCCCCGAGCGCCGCGCTGAAGACCGACCCGTCGGTCCTCGAGCGCCACCTCGGCGTTGCAGGGGCGGCGGCCCACTAAAAATTCACGGGAGTTTAAGAATGCAGCGAACCAAAGCCCCCTTCCGCGCCGACGAGGTCGGCAGCCTCCTGCGCCCCGCCAAGATCAAGGAAGCCCGCGCCAGGCTGGGGAAGGGCGAGATCTCGGCCGACGATCTGCGCAAGATCGAGGACTTGGAGATCGAGAAGGTCGTGCATAAGCAGGCTTCGCTCGGCCTGAAGCTCGCAACCGACGGCGAATTCCGCCGCTCCTGGTGGCATTTCGACTTCCTGGCCAAGCTCACCGGCTGTGAAATGTTTCACCCCGACACCGGCATCCAGTTTGCGGGCGTCGAGACCCGGCACGACGCGGTGCGCGTGATCGGCAAGCTCGATTTCCCAGATGACCATCCGATGCTGGATCACTTCCGCTTCCTGAAAAAGGTCGCCGACCAGGCCCACGTCACCGCCAAGATGACGATCCCGTCGCCGGCGGTGCTGCATTTCCGTGGCGGCCGCAAGGCGATCTCCAAGGACGTCTATCCCGATCTCGACGCCTTCTACGAAGACCTCGGCAAGACCTACCGCAAGGCCGTGAAGGCGTTCTACGACGCCGGCTGCCGCTATCTCCAGTTCGACGACACCGTGTGGGCCTATCTCTGCTCGCCGGACGAATTGCAGAAGGCGCGCGAGCGGGGCGACAATCCCGAGGGTCTCCAGCAGATCTATGCGCGTGTCATCAACTACGCGCTGGCCGAGAAGCCCGCCGACATGGTGGTGACGACGCATGTCTGCCGCGGCAATTTCCGCTCGACCTGGATTTCGTCAGGCGGCTACGAGCCGGTTGCCGAGACCATGCTCGCCGGCACCAATTACGACGGCTATTTTCTCGAATACGACAGCGACCGTGCCGGTGGCTTCGAGCCGCTGCGCTTCCTGCCCAAGGGCAACAAGGTCGTCGTGGTCGGCGTCATCACCTCGAAGTTCGGTGAGCTCGAGAACAAGGACGCGATCAAGCGCCGTCTCGAGGAAGCCGCCAAGTTCGTCCCGCTGGAGCAGCTCGCGCTCTCCCCCCAGTGCGGTTTTGCTTCGACCGAAGAGGGCAACGTCCTCTCCGAAGAGGAGCAGTGGGCCAAGCTCAGCCTCGCCGTGGAGATCGCGAAGGAAGTGTGGGGCCAATAAGGCTCCACTCGCTCACTGTCGTTCCCCGCGAAGGCGGGGAATCCAGTACGCCGCGGCTTCTCGGAGAATCGCTGACTTCTCGGCGTACTGGATCACCCGGTCAGACCGGGCGATGACAGCTGAGGGTGAGGCACACGCCCCTCACTTCTCCGCCAGATAAACCTCGCCCAGCAGCGATGAGTTCGACCACGGCACCTGCTTGTTCTTCGTGGTCGAGACCACCTCGGCCCGCACCCGCGTCAGCATCTGCTGCACTTCCAGGCCGGGCGTGCCGAGATGGCGGGAGAGCGGGGCGGAGAACGGCGAGTTGGCGCCTTCGCCGTCGAGCGCGACCTGGCCCGGCGCAGTGGCGAAGGCGATCAGCGTGCCGGCGCCGAGCGTCGCGCCGGCTCCGAGACTCGTTGGCGCTGCGAGGCCCGAGGCAGCCTCGATGGCGCGGTTGGTGCCGGCTGATGCGATCTGCTGTGCCATCGGATTGTTGCGGCAGGCATCGAAGATCAAAATGTTGGCGCGGACCTGGTCGTCCAGGCCGGCCATGATCGTGTCCATGTCGATCATCGCGTCCGTCATCCTCGCGCCCGCCTTGAGTTCGACGTCGACGGGAATCAGATAGTTGCGGCCGTCGACCTGCACGCCCTGACCGGCATAGTAGACCACCACGACCTGCGCCCGCGCCGCCTCCCGCAAGAAGTCACGCGTCATTTTTTGCATCGCCGCGCGGTCGAGATCGACGCCTTCCGACACGATGAAGCCGATATCGCGCAGGCTCTTCGCAACGGCGCGCGCGTCATTGGGCGGATTGGGCAGCGCCTTGACATGTGCATAGGCGTCATTGCCGATGATCAGCGCCATGCGTGTGCCGCGCGCGGCCGGAGCAGGCGAGGGGGGCGGCGCGGCACCGGTCTGCTGGGGAGCCGGTGCCTTTGCCGGCTCGGTCGTCGGTGACGGCGCATCGCGCGGGATCGGTGCGCTTGCGTCGGTGATCAGCGACAGCCGCACCTTTGCGGTGGCTTGATTGGCCTTGCTGCCGGCATCGGACGCCGCGATCGCCAGCGTCGCCTTGTAGTCGTCGCTCGCGTGCGCGTAATCGCCTTTCGCCTCATAGGCCAGCGCGCGATGGGTGTAGCCCGAGATCAGCCCGCTGTTCGGCGGCGTCATGATGTTGACCGGCGGCTTCTCCTTCGCGAGCCGGATCGCCTCGCTGCCGTCGGCAATCGCGCGATCGTAATCGCCTCTGACACGCCAGATCGCGGTCCGGTTGATCAGCGGCTGCGGCAGCGTCGGGTCGAGCCGGATCGCCTGGTTGAGGTCGGTCAGCGCGCCGTCGAGGTCGCCGAGCGCCTCCTTGGAGATGCCGCGGTTTTGGAATGAGAACGCCGATTTTGGATTGGCCTTGATCGACATATCGTAGTCGGCGATTGCCTTGGCGTAATTGCCTTTGCCGCGCCAGGCATTGCCGCGATTGTGGAAGATGATGCCAACAGGCGGGCCAAGCTTCAGCGCATCGTCGAAATCAGCGATCGCGATCTCGTAGTCGCCTTTGTCGTAATACGCCGAGCCGCGCAGGTTGTAGACCGCCTGGCTCGGCTGGAGCCGAATCGCTTCCGTGGCGTCGGTGATGACCTTGGCGTAATCGCCCTTCTTATTCCAGCCCACCGCGCGCCAGAAGTAGACCGTCGCGAGCTGCTCGCCTTTGAACACCTTCAGCGCGAGGATCTTGCTGCAGGCGTCGATCATTTGGTCCGCCGGCGTGGTGTCGGTGGTGCAGAGCGGCCCAAGCTGGCTGCGCGCCTGCGCAAAAGCGGGCGCCGACCAAAGGGTTGCGGCGAGCAGGCAGCGCGTGACGAGCAGGCGACGCATTGGTGGTGGTCCGGTGAGGAGAGGCGTCTATTTGTTGCCCGGCAGGGGAAGGTGGTTCACGGCCTCGCTGTTGTGCACACGGCAAACGGGGGTGTCGCTATCCCTATTCCCTCAGTGGGCACATTTTGCTAGGAGGCCCTACCCAATCCTTCTGCCCACCGCGTCCCACTCCATGAAGAATGACGAAATCCTGAGCCAAATCACCGAGTTTTGCCGCAAGGCGGGCATGGCGGAGTCGACGTTCGGCCGACGCGCGGTGAACGATGGGAAGCTCGTGCATCGCTTGCGCGAGGGCAAGCGCATCACGATCGACACGCTGGACCGGATCCAGGCCTACATGGCCGCATCGATGGCCGGCGGTGTGCCGCCGCCGCGGGGGCTTCAGGTGCCCCCGGAAAAGCGCGATCCGCGCGGCAATTTCCGGTTTTTCGAGAACCGGCAGAAATACCTGCTGTTCGTCCACACTTGCAGTGAGAAGCGGGTGGTCGCCGAGCGCGTGGCGCTGGAGCTTGCCAGCATCCATCCCCGGCCCCCGGCGTTGCGCGTGTTCGATGCCGGCGTTGGCGACGGCACGGTGCTGGCGCGCGTGCTGCGCTCGATGCACCAGCGCTTTCCGCACATGCCGTTCTATGTCGCCGGCAAGGAGCTCAGTCTCGAGGACCTTCGCCTGACGCTGGACAAGGTGCCGGATCGCATTTTCGAGCACCCGGCCTCGGTGTTCGTTTTTACCAACATGCTCTACGCGGAGGCGCCCTGGCTCACGCCGGCATCGCCCGCGGCGGCCGCCGCGACCGTTTGGCACGAGGTTCCATTGCGGGGGGCTTCCTCCGGTGAGTTCGAGACGCAAATCGCGGAGTTGAAGCCGTTTTTGGAGCAGAACTGGCGGGCGGCGGTCAGCCCGCGCACGGGGATGCCGCTCTATGAGCGGCCTGTCGTGCTGGTGCTCTACCGTGAAGACCAGCGTTTTCTGCTTGATTCGACCATTCCGCGGCCGGGCCAGGCCGAGGCCAATTTTGACCTCGTTATTGCATCCCAGCCATACCGCGCGCTGTCCTCGGTCAATTTTAGGGCAAAACGGATCATTGCGCCCCTGGCCCGGGCTTTGCGGGCAGGCGGCCGCCTGATCGGTATTCACTCCCATGGCCAGGATCCGGGCATGGAGATGATCCAGGCGATCTGGCCCGGAGAAAATCCTTTCTCGGTGAGCCGTCATGAGCTATTGCGCGCGGTGAAGTACGAGCTCGGCTCGGTGGGCCGCGACTTAAATTTTAATGCTTATGCAGATAACCGCTCGATCTTCAGGTATGATATGGAAGCGCTGCCCAACGAGGTGACGGGCACTATCGGAACCTCGACGGCCTTTGCAGCCTGGAATGCGGCAGTGTATGTCGCTCAGATTGAGGACGACCGGTTGACGGAAATGACTCAAAACGGCCGCACTCTGGACGCCGCCAGGGACGTGCTGCGAAAGTACAATGGGCTCTGGTTTCTCGACGAATCCTACGTCATCTCGCGCCGGCGTGATTGACATCATTGAAAGCTAATATCGCAACGCCCGCCAGCTAGCGGCGGAACAAGGGGTTACTGATGCGCGCGTCCTATCTCTTCACCAGCGAGTCCGTGTCCGAAGGCCATCCGGACAAGGTGTGCGACCGGATCTCCGACGAGATCGTCGATCTGTTCTACCGCGAAGGACCGAAAGCCGGCATCGATCCCTGGCAAATTCGTGCCGCCTGCGAAACGCTCGCGACCACCAACAAGGTCGTGATCGCCGGTGAGACCCGCGGTCCTGCATCCGTCACCAATGAGCAGATCGAAGGCGTCGTGCGCGCCGCGATCAAGGACATCGGCTACGAGCAGGAAGGTTTCCACTGGGAGAAGGCGGACATCGAGATCCTGCTGCATCCGCAGTCGGCCGACATCGCGCAGGGCGTCGATGCGCTGCAGCCGGGCGAAGTCAAGGAAGAGGGCGCGGGCGACCAGGGCATTATGTTCGGCTACGCCACTAACGAGACGCCGGATCTGATGCCGGCGCCGATCTTTTACGCCCACAAGATCCTGCGCCTCATCTCGGAAGCGCGCCACTCCGGCCGCGAGAAGGTGCTGGGCCCGGACTCCAAGAGCCAGGTCACCGTGCAGTACGAGAACGGCAAGCCGGTCGGCGTGCGCGAGATCGTGGTGTCGCACCAGCATCTGATCGAGGACCTCTCGTCCAAGCAAATTCGCGACATCGTCGAGCCCTATGTGCGCGAGGCGCTGCCGAAGGACTGGATCACGGCGAAGACCATCTGGCACATCAACCCGACCGGCAAGTTCTACATCGGCGGTCCCGACGGCGATTCCGGCCTGACCGGCCGCAAGATCATCGTCGACACCTATGGTGGCGCGGCTCCGCACGGTGGCGGCGCGTTCTCCGGCAAGGATCCGACCAAGGTCGACCGCTCCGCGGCTTACGCTGCCCGCTATGTCGCCAAGAACATCGTCGCGGCCGGTCTTGCCGACCGCTGCACGCTGCAGCTCGCCTACGCCATCGGCGTGGCGCGTCCGCTGTCGATCTACATCGACACCCACGGCACCGGTAAGGTGTCGGAGGATCAGCTCGAGAAGGCCGCGGCCAAGGCGATGGATCTCACCCCGCGTGGCATCCGCAGCCATCTCGATCTCAACCGCCCGATCTACGCGCGCACCTCCGCCTATGGCCATTTCGGCCGTACTCCCGACAACGAGGGCGGCTTCTCCTGGGAGAAGACCGATCTCGTCGAAGCGCTCAAGCGCGCGGTCTGATCACCGACGACCTTTCGGGGCGCCGCGATAGCGGCGAACCCGGAATTCCTAATCCGTCGCCTCGAAATTCCGGGCTCGCCGCTCCAGGGTGACCCGGGATGACCAATTCAACAACAGGACGCCCGCAATGAACGCGAAGCCCGGCTTCACCGATTACATCGTCAAGGACATTTCGCTGGCCGATTTCGGCCGCAAGGAGCTCTCGCTCGCCGAGACCGAGATGCCCGGCCTGATGGCCACCCGCGAGGAGTACGGCCCGAAGCAGCCGCTGAAGGGCGCGCGTATCGCGGGCTCGCTGCACATGACGATCCAGACCGGCGTGCTGATCGAGACGCTGGCCGCGCTCGGCGCCGACATCCGCTGGGTCTCCTGCAACATCTATTCGACGCAGGACCACGCCGCGGCGGCGATCGCAGCCGCCGGCATTCCGGTGTTCGCCGTCAAGGGTGAGAGCCTTACCGAGTACTGGGACTACACCGCCAAGCTGTTCGACTGGCACGGCGGCGGTCACCCGAACATGATCCTCGACGACGGCGGCGACGCCACCATGTACGTCCATCTCGGCCTGCGCGCCGAGAACGGCGACACCAAGTTCCTGGACAAGCCGGGTTCGGAAGAAGAGGAAGTCTTCTTCGCGCTTCTGAAGAAGCAGCTCAAGGAGAAGCCGAAGGGCTACTTCGCCGAGATCGCCAAGAGCATCAAGGGCGTTTCCGAAGAAACCACCACGGGCGTGCATCGTCTCTACGACATGCAGAAGGCCGGCACGTTGCTATGGCCCGCCATCAACGTCAACGACAGCGTCACCAAGTCGAAGTTCGACAACCTCTATGGCTGCCGTGAATCGCTGGTCGACGGCATTCGCCGCGGCACCGACGTGATGATGTCCGGCAAGGTTGCGATGGTCGCGGGCTTCGGCGACGTCGGCAAGGGTTCGGCCGCCTCGCTGCGCCAGGCCGGCTGCCGCGTCATGGTCTCCGAAGTCGATCCGATCTGCGCGCTGCAGGCGGCGATGGAAGGCTATGAAGTCGTGACCATGGAAGACGCCGCGCCCCGCGCCGACATCTTCGTCACCGCGACCGGCAACAAGGACATCATCACGATCGAGCACATGCGCGCAATGAAGGATCGCGCCATCGTCTGCAACATCGGTCACTTCGACAATGAGATCCAGATCGCGGGTCTGCGTAACCTGAAATGGACCAACATCAAGCCGCAGGTCGACGAGATCGAATTCCCCGACAAGCATCGCATCATCATGCTGTCGGAAGGCCGCCTCGTGAACCTCGGCAACGCGATGGGCCATCCGTCCTTCGTGATGTCGGCCTCCTTCACCAACCAGACGCTGGCGCAGATCGAGCTTTTCGCCAACAACAAGGACGGCAAGTACAAGAAGGAAGTCTACGTGCTGCCGAAGTCCCTCGACGAAAAAGTCGCGCGCCTGCACCTCGCCAAGATCGGCGTCAAGCTCACCGAACTGCGCAAGGACCAGGCCGATTACATCGGTGTCAAGCAGGAAGGTCCGTACAAGTCGGACCATTACCGCTACTGATCCGCTGATCGTATCTATTTTCGATGCAAAGCCCCGGAGCGATCCGGGGCTTTGTTGTCTTGAGCGTGACGCACGCGTCTCCCCGAGGTTGTGTCAGGCCGATTGCCATTGACGAGCAATGATCCCGGTCAGACAATCCTTGGCAGCGGAGGAAACAATGGCTCAAGACCATTTCGACGTGCTGATCGTCGGTGCCGGCCTGTCCGGGATCGGCGCGGGCTATTATCTTCAGACCAAATGTCCGACCAAGAGCTACGTCATCCTTGAGGGACGCGACTGTATCGGCGGCACCTGGGACCTGTTTCGCTATCCCGGCGTCCGCTCCGACAGCGACATGTTCACGCTCGGCTATTCCTTCAAGCCCTGGACCGATCCGAAGGCGATCGCCGACGGCGCGCAAATTCTTAGCTACGTTCGCGAAACCGCAGCCGAGAACGGCATCGAGAAGCACATTCGCTTTCACCATCGGGTCAAGCGTGCGGCGTGGTCGACGAGTGAGGCGCGCTGGACGGTCGAGGCCGAGCGCATCACCGGCGAGGGCGTGGCACAAACCGTGCGCTTCACCTGCAATTTCCTGTTCCTGTGCTCGGGCTATTACAAATACGAGGCGGGCTACACGCCGGAGTTTCCGGGGGTCGCGGATTTCGCCGGCCGCATCGTGCATCCGCAGAAATGGACCGACGACATCGACTGCGCGGGCAAGCGCGTCGTCGTGATTGGCTCGGGCGCGACCGCGGTGACGCTGGTGCCGGAGCTCGCCAAGACGGCCGCGCAGGTCACCATGCTGCAGCGCTCGCCGACCTATGTGGTGTCGCGCCCTGCACAGGATCCCGTCGCCAACAAATTGCGGCGCAATCTGCCGACGCGGCTTGCCTATCACCTGATCCGCTGGCGCAACGTGATGTGGGGGATGTTCTTCTTCCAGCTCAGCCGGCGGCGCCCTGCGAAGGTGAAGGAGCTGATTCTCAAGGGCGTGCAGATGGCGCTCGGCCCCGACTACGACGTCGCGACCCATTTCACGCCGCGCTACAATCCGTGGGACCAGCGGCTCTGCCTCGTGCCGGATGGCGACCTGTTCAAGGCGATCCGCGAGCAGCGCGCCTCCGTAGTCACCAAAGAGATCGACACGTTCACGCACGATGGTATCCGCCTGAAAGACGGCAGCGAGCTTGCGGCGGACATCATCGTGACCGCGACGGGACTGGTGCTCCAGGTCGTCGGCGGTCTTGACATCAGTGTCGACGGCCGCGCCGCGGATTTCGCCAACACGCTGACCTACAAGGGCATGATGTATGCCGACGTGCCCAACATGGCTTCTGCGTTCGGCTACACAAACGCATCATGGACGCTGAAATGCGACCTCACCTGCGAATATGTTTGTCGGCTCATCAACTACATGGACCGGCGCAATTTCCGGCAGTGCATGCCACATAATGACGATCCCACGATCACGGCGCAGCCGTCGCTAGATTTCACCTCGGGTTATGTGCAGCGCTCGGTCGCAAAGATGCCGAAGCAAGGCTCGAAGCGGCCGTGGCGGCTCTACCAAAACTACGCGCTCGACATCGTCTCCTTGCGGTTCGGCCGGATCGACGACGGCGTGATGCAATATTCCTGATCGCGACGACCGCGGCGTTCTAAGCCTTGCGCGTGGCAAGCGGCAGGGCGAGATCAATTGCGAGTGCGAGCACCACGGCGCCGCCGCCCAGCGCGAACAAGACGAGATATTCGCCGCCGGTCTGTGCGTAGATCCAGGAGAAGCCGTAGGCCGCGGCCGCCTGGAACAGCGCAAAGCTGGTCGTGGCATGGCTCCATGTCGTGCGCTGCTGCTCGGCAGAATGTGGGACCAGCTCATGGATGCGTCCGAGCACGAGCGGTACGATGCCAGGTGTGAAGCCGCCGACCACCACGCTCGATACGATTAGCGGGAGAGGCGCGGTACTGACGGTCGGGAGCAACACGGCGGCCGCTTCGATCAGGAAGGCGGCGCGCAGCGCCGGTCCAAACCCAGCGCGGTCCCCGAGATGACCGGTGACCAGCGGGCCGACGATTGCGCCAAGGCCATAGAGCACCCAGTAGTGCGATCCCGCAACAATACCCTGGCCGAGGCCGCGCGCGACGAAATCGACGATGAAGACCATGTGCGGCACCAGCGCCACCGCGTTGAGGCCGTATTGGACGAGCAAGCCGCGAGCAGCGGGCGAAGCGTGCTTCGCCCGCTGCGATGACACGGTATCGGCCTTGGCCTCAGCGGGCCAGTTCCACCAGCTCATCAGCGTGAGCGTGCCCGCGAGCACGCCAAGACCATACCAACTCTGTTGCAAGCCTTGCTGCAGCAATAGCGGCACCAGCGTGCCGGATGCGGCGACACCGAGCCCGACGCCCGCAAAGATCACGCCGCCGACGATGCCGCGCCTCGCCGCCGAGATCTGCGGCAGAATGACGGAGGCCGCCAGTACCATGATAATTCCGCCGGTGAGCCCCGACAGGAAGCGCCAGGCGAAGAACCAGGTGAACGACACCGGGGTCGAGCTGGCAAAAAAGGAGAGGGTCGCAAGCAACATCATCGCCCGCAAGCCGCGAACGGCGCCGATGCGCGCGGCCACGGTCCGCGCCGCGAGCGCGCCGGCAAGATAGCCGACCAGGTTCGCTGCACCGAGATAGACGACGTCGGACGGGTCGAACCATTTTGCGGCGATCAGGGCCGGGATCAGCGGCGTGTAGGAAAAGCGCGCGAGGCCAAGCCCGACCAGCGATGCGGACAATCCTGCTACCGCATATCGCCAGGTTTGCTGTGAGCAAGTCTGTGATGTCGAACCCGACCGCTGATGCGATCGGGGGTGGACTTGCTGCTTGGCATCTGCGTCTGTCATATCGTCCTCGTGCGCGAAGGCGCTAGCGTTCAGTGGCCGGCGCTCTGGCCGCCGTCGACATGCAGGATTTCGCCGGTGACGAAGGAGGCGCCCTCGAGATAGAGCACGGCATCGACGATGTCGGACATCTCGCCCATATGGCCGACGGGATGCAGCGCATCGAGCTGGGCGTGCGTCGCGACGGGATGCATCGGCGACTTGATGATGCCGGGCGACACCGCGTTCACGCGGATACCACGCTTGGCATATTCGATCGCCAGTGACTTCGTCGCGGCGCTCAACCCACCCTTGCTCAGCGAGGCCAGCACAGAGGGCACGTTCGAATTGGCCTGGTCGACCAGCGTCGTCGTGATCTGGACGACATGGCCGGACCCCTGCTTTTCCATCTCGGCGATGCCAAGCTGCGTGACGTGGAAGAAACCAGCGACGTTGGTGCCCATCACCGCTGCATAGTCCTCCGCCGTATACTGCGTGAACGGCTTTGCGACGAAGATACCGGCGTTGTTGACCAGCGTGTCGACGCGGCCGAAGCGGGCGACGGCTTGCGAGACCACGCGCTCGGCGGTCTTCCGGTCGGCGATGTCGCCGGCAATGGTGAGGACATCTTCATCGCCCGACGGCTTAATGGAGCGCGCCGTCGCGACGACGCGATAGTTGCGATCGCGAAAACCCTGGACCAGGGCGGCACCGATGCCCTGCGAAGCACCGGTGATGATGGCAACCTTCTGTTCGATACCCATGATGGGCTCCTGTTGTTGGCTTTCAGAACCTGCGCCAGCAGCGGCTGGCTTAGTCGATGAGGTACGCCGCAGCGGGCCGGCTGCGAATACGCGCTGTCCGGCAGACACTCTTTCGCGGCGCGAACGAATGCCGGACCGGCCCCCGTCGGTGGTTGTCGCAGCGGGAGCGAACGCCTAGCTTGCAGTCGGAGCTCGATGGGCTGGCGGGAAACGTATGGATCGTCTGGATGCGATGAAGGTGTTTGTCCTTGCGGTGGACGAGGGCAGCCTCGCGGCCGCGGGCCGCAAGCTCGGCCGTTCGCCGGCGGCAGTCAGCCGCGCCATTGCTTTTCTGGAGCAGCGGGTCGGTGCCGAGCTGCTGCACCGGACCACACGCTCCATCAAGCTGAGCGAGGAGGGCGAGCGCTATGTCGCGGTCTGTCGCCGCGTGCTCACCGAGTTGGAGGAGGCCGACGACATCGTGGCCGGGCCGCGCACGGCCCCCCGCGGCCTGCTCACGATCACTGCGCCTGTGGTGTCGGGTGAGATGGTGCTGCGGCCGATCCTCGATGCGTTTCTCGACGCCTATCCGACCGTCTCGGCAAAACTCCTGCTGTTCGATCGCGCGGTCAATCTGATCGAGGAGGGGGTCGACGTCGCGCTTCGCATCGGTCATCTCGCGGATTCGGCAATGGTCGCGATGCGGGTCGGTGAGATCAGCCGCGTCGTGGTAGCATCACCGCGCTATCTGAAGCAGCATCCGCGCATTACCGAGCCCGGCGACCTCGCCAAGCACCAGATCGTCGCGATGGCGCACCTTCCCAATTCCTGGACCTTTGCACCGCAGGCCGGGTCGTCGGCCGCCCGCACGGTGCAGTTCACGCCGCGGCTCGTCGTCAACAGCACCTATGCGGCGGTGGCTTCGACCGTCGCCGGCCGCGGTGTGGCGCGAATGTATTCGTACCAGGTAGGCGAGCAGGTCGCGCGCGGCGAACTCGAGATCGTCCTGCCCGGCCACGAGGATCCTGAGATGCCCGCGCATTTGATCTGTCCGCAGGGCCGGCTCTCGGTGCCGAAGGTGCGGACCTTCACGGACTTTGCGGTGCCGCGGCTGAAGAAGCAGTTTGCTCGGCTCAAGAACGGCATCACCGCCCGGTGAGCCGCTGCGCGCACGGGCAATGCGTTGTTTTGCGTATACGGCGGGTCGGGTGAATCGGCCATGTTGCCCGAACGGTTAACGCCGGATTAACCGCGGAGTCCTAGCCTGTCTCGGCCGGGGTTACTTGCAAGGCCGAGGTGAGCCCAATGGAAGCCCAGAGAATCGCGGTCGACGCCGTCGTCGCGTTGACCGATTGCGACCGCGACGCCGTCATCGCGTTCATCCGCCGCCTGTATCTTGCCGGCGTCACCGACCCCAAGCGCCTGACCTTCAAGGGCCTCCAGGCCCTGTCACGGGCCTGATTCGGCTCGGTTCGGCCTCAAGTTCCCAGCCCTGATCTCCGGAGCGTGATTGCAACCCACCGGCGAATATCTTGCTGCTCGGGCCGCGTCGGGATAGATCACGTCCCCGGTTGAATCACCGGGGAACGGGGGAGATGTTAAAACAGCTTTTTGCGCCGCAACTCGTCATTCTCTATGTGCTGGCGGCATCGACGATCTACGTTCATTTCCGCGGCAAGCAGCGACTGCGCTTAGCGCGCCAGCTCGGGGACCACTCCACCTATCTCGCGCCTTACAATGTGCTGATGTACGCGGGCTCGGCGGTGCCGAACAAGCCGGTGATCCCGGTGGAGCAGTTTCCGGAGCTGAAAGCCCTCAGCGAAAATTGGGAGACCATTCGCGACGAGGCCATTCGCCTGTTCGACGAAGGCTTCATTCGCGCGGCGGCGAAGAACAACGATTGGGGCTTCTATTCGTTCTTCAAGAGCGGCTGGAAACGCTTTTACCTGAAATGGTACGATGACTTCCTGCCCTCGGCGCGCACGCTGTGCCCGAAGACGGCGGAGCTGCTCAACTCCATTCCGAGCGTGCATGGTGCGATGTTTGCGATGCTGCCGCCGGGCGGCAAGCTCGGCGCCCACCGCGATCCCTTCGCCGGTTCGCTGCGCTACCACCTCGGTCTTGTCACGCCGAAGAACAAGTGCCGCATCCTGGTCGACGGCGTCGAATGCGTCTGAAGCGACGGCGAGGCCTTTATGTTCGACGAGACCTTCATCCACAGCGCCGAGAATGCCACCGACGTCAACCGCATCATCCTGTTCTGCGACGTCGAGCGTCCGATGAAATACGGCTTCATGACCGCGATCAACCGTTGGGTCAGCCACCACATCGTCAAGGCCTCTGCAACCCAGAACGTCGACGGCGAGAGCGTCGGCCTGCTCAACAAGGTGTTCGGCAAGCTCTACGAGATCCATCTTGCGAGCCGCAAGGTCAAGGAATGGAATCGCAACGTCTACTACACGCTCAAATATTCGCTGACGGCGCTGATCCTCGGTCTCATCGTGCTGTCGGCGTTGCGGTGATCGCCTTTAGTGACGGTGCTTGTGTTCTTCGGAGCCATCAGGGCGTTGGTAACCGCGCAGCTCCGCGTATCGCTGCATTTGGCTCTGATCGAGCAAGGCAGTTGTCGACAGATGATATTTGAGGTGGCTTTCGCGGAGCAGTGCCTGGGTTTCCGAAATGGCCACGAGGGCTGCCTTGAGTGACTCCGATGTCACGACGCGGGCGGAGAAGAGGCGGTCCAACTCCGTTTCCTGCTCGACCAGCTTGTTACCTAGCGGGACCGCCTCTTGCTTCATGGCATCGAAGAGGCGCTGAACCCGGATGCGCTGATCCGCGGTCAAATCAAGCCGATCACCGAAGTCGAGAACATGGCTCGGACCGGGATATCCATTGAGCTCGGCGGCAAGTGCCAGGCCCATGCCACGTCCGACTCGCAGATCATCGATCTGCTGCTGCGACAGCGCCTTGATGGGGCGATGCTCAAGACCGGCATAGGGCTGAACGGACTGCGCGCTGGCAACGTTGCACGAGACGATAAGCGTGGCTGCAAGCAGGAGAAGGCGTCTCATGAGTCTGGCTCCATGAAATCGGCCCGGCTGGTCGATCGATCTCCACCGGTGCTCTCCACATATCTTGCTGGACGGTTCGCCTCATGGCAACAAAGATTGCCGCGATTGAGTTGCCGAACATGGAGCAGACGATGGTCTCCTTGCCGACCGCGAATACCGATATCACGCAGTTCTTTCAGCACTGGCTGGAAACCTTCGCAGGCTATGTCCGCGAGGTCGACTATGCTTCGGCGCGGCCGCTTTTCCATCCGGAAGTGCTAGCCTTCGGCACGCACAATGACGTCATTCCCGGCCTCGACCAATGGATCACCACGCAATGGGACAACGTGTGGCCGAAGACGTCCGACTTCCGTTTCATCATCGACCAGGCCTCGGTCCTGGCATCGTCCGATGGCACGATAGCGACCGTGATCGTGCCGTGGACGAGCACGGGCTATCATCCCGACGGCAGCGCGTTTCCACGCCCCGGCCGGGCCACGATGGTGTTTTCAAGACATGGCGATGGTTGGCTATGTGTGCATTCGCACATGTCGCTCAATCGGGGTGTGCCGCAGACAAGCCACGCCAATCGGCCGGTGAAGGCTTGGTAGTGCCGCCGGGCTTGTGGGTCGACTAAAGTTTTACCCTCTCATTCCAGCTCGGTTGGAACCCTTGGAACCCAATGTCGTTTTTTCAGCAACAATAACAGGTCAGACCACGCAAGCGGGGGCCTATCTGAGGATGCGCTCCCATGGCAACCCTTGATCTCGACGCCACCCGACTTACCGCCCCCGAGCATCAGCGCCAGCTTCGCCGCGCCGTGATCGCCTCCACAATCGGGACTGCGATCGAGTGGTATGACTTCTTTCTTTACAGCACCGTCACGGGTCTGGTTTTCGCAAAGCTCTTCTTTCCTCACTCGGATCCCTGGGTCGGCACGCTGGAGGCGTTTGCGATCTACGCGGTCGGATTCGCCGCGCGGCCCGTCGGCGCGGCAATCTTTGGCCATTATGGCGACCGCATCGGACGTAAATCCACGCTGATCGCGACCTTGCTCTTGATGGGACTGGCGACCGCTGCGGTGGCCGTGGTGCCGACCTATGCCAGCATCGGTATCTGGGGCGCCGTGATCCTGACCGTCCTGCGGTTCATTCAGGGCGTCGGCGTTGGCGGTGAGTGGGGCGGCTCGGTACTGATGTCGATGGAATGGGCGCGCAACGACCGATCCCGTGGATTGATCGCATCGTGGCCGCAGTTCGGTGTGCCCTGCGGGCTTTTCCTCGCCAATCTTGCCGTGCTGGTGTTCAGCCAGATGGCGGGTGATCAGTTCCTGGCATGGGGCTGGCGTATTCCCTTCGCGCTCAGCATCATCCTAGTCGGCGTGGGCCTCTATATCAGGCTCGGCATTCTCGAAACCCCGGTGTTCTCCAAGCTCGTGGCCGAACGCCAGGTCGATCGCACGCCGATGCTCACGGTGATCCGAGAATACCCGAAGGAGATTCTACTGTCTGCGTTTGCGCGCATGTCGGAGCAGGCGCCGTTCTACATCTTCACGGCCTTCGTGTTCTCCTATGGCATCGGCACCCTGCACGTATCGCGCGACTTCCTGCTGACCGCGGTGCTCTCGGCCTCGGTGCTGTCGTTCGTGTCGATCCCGCTGTGCGGACATATCTCCGATCAGATCGGCCGCAAGAACATGTACATGCTCGGCGCTGCCGTGACGGGCATCTTCGGCTTCGTCTATTTCGTTATGCTCAATACGGGGTCGCTGACCATCATCTTCTTCGCGATCATCCTGTCGCTGATTCCGCACGACATGCAGTATGGACCGCAAGCCGCCTTGATCGCCGAGAGCTTCACCGGACGCCTGCGCTATAGCGGCTCCTCGCTCGGCTATCAGCTCGCATCTGTGATCGCCGGCGGCCCCGCACCGCTGATCGCCACCTGGCTGTACGGCACGTTCCACACGGCGACCGCGATCGCAGTCTACATCGCGATTTGCGCGGTCGTGACGCTGGTGGCGACCGCGATGATGACCGATTACACCGGAAAGGACATCAACGCGGCGGGAGCGTACGAGCGACGAACTTGAATCCGCAAAAAGCCCCGGACGGGATGCCCGGGGCTTTGCTGTCCCGTGATCTCAAGCTCAGCCTTATTCCGGCTGACCGATGCTCACCTTCAGCGTACCGACGCCGTCGACGCCGCATTCGAGCTTGTCGCCGGGCTGGAGCTGCGACACGCCGGCCGGCGTGCCCGTCATGATGATGTCGCCGGCGGCGAGCTTCACCTGCTGCGAGAGCTGCCAGATGATCTCAGGCACGTTCCAGATCAGCTCGGTGAGGTCGCCCTTCTGCGCTTCCTTGCCGTTGACCGTGAGCCAGATCTTGCCCTTGGCGGGGTGGCCGATCTTGGACGCCGGCTGTACCGCGGAGCAAGGCGCTGAATAGTCGAACGACTTGCCGACCTCCCACGGACGCTCCTTCTTGCGCGAGGCGATCTGGAGGTCGCGGCGGGTTAGGTCGATGCCCACGGCATAGCCGTAGACATGGTCGAGCGCCTTGTCGGCGGGAATGTTGAGGCCGCCGCTCTTCATCGCGACGATCAACTCAACCTCGTGATGGAGATCCTTGGTCAGCGGCGGATAGGGAATGGTGGCGCCGTCGGGCACCAGCATGTCGGCGTGCTTGGCGAAGAAGAACGGGGGGGCGCGCTCGTCATTGCCCATCTCGCGGATGTGCTCGAGATAGTTGCGGCCGACGCACCAGATGCGGCGCACGGGATAACGGCCGCTTTCCCCGACGACGGGAAGCGAAGCCTGGGTCGGAAGCGGGATGACGTAGGAGGCGGCGTTCATGGTGCGATCTCGCTGCTCTTGAGGTGAAGGGAACTCTATGCGGTTGCGCTGATCGGCGCCAGAGCACCGGCGTCGTGATGTTGCAGGCGGAAGAACGAGGCGTAGCGGCCGCCGCGGCGGAGCAGCTCGTCATGCCGGCCCTGCTCGACGATCTCGCCGCCCTCGACCACCAGGATCGCATCGGCGTGCATGATGGTGTGCAGGCGGTGCGCGATCACGATGGTGGTGCGGTTCCGGCAGAGATGCTCGATCGCCTCCTGCACCTGCCGCTCGGACTCGGAATCGAGCGCGGCGGTGGCTTCGTCAAGCAGGATGATCGGCGCGTTCTTGATCAGCGCGCGCGCAACCGCGATGCGCTGGCGCTGGCCGCCGGACAGCTGCGTGCCGTGCTCGCCGACGGGCGTGTCGTAGCCGAGCGGGAAGCCCATGATGAAATCATGCGCGCAGGCTGCTTTCGCAGCATCGATGATCTGGTCTTCGGTCGCGCCCGCGCGGCCGAACGCGATGTTGCTGCGGATGGTGTCGCGGAACAGATAGACGTCCTGACCGACATAGGCGGTCTGGGCCCGCAGGGATTTGCGCGAGACCGCGCCGATCGACTGGCCGTCGATCACGATGTCGCCTTGCGTCACCTCGTAGAAGCGCAGCAGCAACCCCAGCACGGTCGATTTGCCGCCGCCAGAGGGGCCGACCAGCGCAGTGACCTTGCCGGGCTCGGCAACAAAGCTCATGCGGTTGAGGACGGTCTCACCGTTGCGATAGGAAAAGCTGACGTCGCGCAGCTCGATGCGCGCAGTCGACAGTTTCAGCGCCGGCTTGTCGTCGTCGGAATGCTCGCTCGCGGGGCTGTCGACGACTTCCAGCAGCATACGGGCGCCGACGAGCTGGCTGTTGAGGTCGATGTTGAGCCGCGCCAGCCGCTTGGCCGGCTCGGTCGCCATCAGGAAGGCGGTCATGAAGGAAAAGAACGCGCCAGGCGTGGCGTTGAGGGCGACTACGCTATAGCCGCCGTAAAGCAAACAGCCGGCGACCGCGAAGCCGCCGAGCATCTCCATCAGCGGATTGGAGCGGTTGGCGACGCGGGCCATCTTGTTGGCGTTGCGCTCGACGATCGCGATGTTCTCGTCGATGCGTGTCTGCATGGTGTCTTCGAGCGTGAATGCTTTCACCGTGCGGATGCCCTGCAGCGATTCCTGCATCGTCTCCAGGATGTCGGCGGTGCCGGTGAACTGGTTGTAGGCGAGCCCCTTGATGCGCTTGACCAGCTTGCGCAGCACCAGCATCGCCGGTGGCACGGCGACGAGGCCGATGAACGACATCACCGGATCCTGCCACACCATCACGCCGATCATGGCGAGCAACATCATGAGGTCGCGCCCGACCGCATTGACCAGCAGGTTGAGGACATCGGTGATGGACTTGGCGCCGGCCGTCAGCCGCGCCAGGAATTCCGACGAATGCCGCTCGGAGAAGAATCCGACGCTCTCGCGCATCAACTTGGCGAACAGCTGGCGCTGGTTGGTGGCGAGGATGGCGTTGGAGATCTTGGTCAGGATCACCATGTGACCGTAGGTCGCCACGCCCTTGATGAAGAGCAGGATCACGGTGATGCCCGAGAACATCGCGATGCCCGGGATGTTCTTGTCGACATAGGCCTGGTTGATGACCTGGCCGAGCACGTAGGTCGCGCCCGCGGTCGATCCGGCGGCAAGCGCCATCAGCGCGAAGGCGACGAGGTAGCGCCGCCAGTAGATGATGCCCTGTTCTGTGACCAGGCGGCGAATCAGCACCGCTGCCGCATAGGGATCGTCGGTGATTTTCTTTGGAAACTGAGCCATCCGCAGTCCATTGACGGCACAGGAATAAGCCTGCCCGCGCGTCAGGGATCGAACGGCCTCTGTGCCCGCTAAGCCAGCGCTTTTCAAGCCCAATTAAGGGCTTGCGCTCGGATGGAATCTAGGCCGAGGCGGCCTGGCGGAGCTCGCCGTGACGCTCGCGGAACAGCTTGTCCTCCCAAGCCAGCGCATGGGCTGCGATGGTCTCGAGGTCGTCGTATTGCGGCTTCCAGTCGAGCAGGCCGCGGATGCGGCTGGTGTCGGCGACCATGGTCATGATGTCGCCGGGCCGGCGCGGGGCGTATTGCACGGCGAAGCTGCGGCCCGAGACACGGCGCACCGCGTCGATGGTCTCCAGCACCGAGTAGCCGCGGCCATAGCCGCAATTGAGCGTCGTCGAGGCGCCGCCGTTGCGCAGGTAGGCGAGCGCCGAGCGATGCGCCTGCGACAGGTCCGTGACGTGGATGAAATCGCGGATGCAGCTGCCGTCCTGGGTCGGATAGTCGGTGCCGAACACGTCGATCTTGGCGCGCTGGCCGGTCGCGGCTTCCACCGCGATCTTGAGCAGATGCGTGGCGCCAGCGGTGGCAAGGCCGATGCGGGCCTGCGGATCGGCACCCGCAACGTTGAAATAGCGCAGGGTCACGTATTGCATGCCGTAGGCGGCGGCGACGTCGTGCAGCATGATCTCGGTCATCAGCTTCGACGAGCCGTAAGGCGACAGTGGCCGCGTCGGCGCATGCTCGGGCACCGGCACCTGGTCCGGATCGCCATAGACCGCCGCGGTCGAGGAGAAGATGAAGCGGTCGATGCCGCGCTTGACCGCGACGTTGAGCAGGTTCCGCGCCGTCGTGAAATTGTTGCGGTAGTAGCCGAGCGGATCGCGCATCGAATCCGGCACGACGACCGAGCCTGCGAAATGGATGATGCTCTCGATGTTGTGCTGGGCGATCACGCCTTCGAGCAGGTTCTCGTCGCCGGCATCGCCAATGAACAGCGGCACGCCTTCGGGCAGATAGGCCGAGAAGCCAGTCGAGAGATCGTCGATCACGACGACGTCCTCGCCGGCTTCCGCCAGCGCCAGAACCGTGTGGCTTCCGATATAGCCGGCACCGCCGGTGACAAGCACAGTCATGATCTCACCCGTCTTCGATCAACGCTCCAAGCTAACGTTTACGTGGTGAAGAGTGGGTATCGGCGCGGCTGAACTGGTCACTATGCTTAATGTTGCGTATAGGGACTTTCGAAACGGAGCGTGGCGTGGCGAATTCCCCAAGCGATCTCGAAGTGATCGTGCCAAATCTGCACAGGCGCTATTCCGGGGTCACCGCGACCAACCGGATGGTGGCGCCGCGGCTGGCGAAGCTGTTTCGCGCCGCGTGGTTCGGCTCCGACGCGCCGGAGGGGATCGCGCGCCTGAACTGTGCCGATCTCCTGAGATTGTGGCGCCGCAAGGCGCCGCTGATCTGGCACGCGCGCCGCAACAACGAGATGATCGCGGGTGTGCTGTTGCGCGCGCTCGGCTGGCCGCTCAAGCTCGTCTTCACCTCGGCGGCACAGCGCCATCATAGCTGGATCACGCGCTGGCTGATCCGGCGCATGGACACGATCATCGCGACATCAGATCTTTCGGCCTCGTTCCTGAAGGTGAAGGCGACGGTGATTCCGCATGGCGTCGACACCGCCGTCTATGCGCCGCCGCTCGACCGCACTGCTGCCTTCGCGGAAACCGCGTTGCCGGGCCGCTACGCGATCGGCTGCTTCGGCCGGGTACGCGCGCAGAAGGGCACCGATGTGTTCGTCGATGCGATGTGCCGCTTGCTGCCGCGCTATCCGGATTTCACCGCAGTCATCGTCGGCCAGGTCACACCCGAGCAAGCTGTTTTTGCAAACGACCTGAAGAAGCGGATCGAGGCCGCCGGCCTGCAATCGCGCATCGTCATCACTGGCGAACTGCCGATCGAAGACGTGCAGCGCTGGTATCAGCGGCTGACGATCTACGCCTTCACCTCGCGCAACGAAGGTTTTGGCCTGACCTTGATCGAGGCGATGGCGGCCGGCAGCGCGCTGGTCGCCGCGCGCGCCGGGGCGGCCGAACTCGTGGTCGAGGATGGCGTGACCGGCGTGCTGATCCCGACCGGTGATGCGGACGCGCTGGCTGCAGCGGTCGAACCGCTGATGCGTGACGTGGCCGCCGCAATCGCTATGGGCGAGCGCGGGCGGGCACGGGTGCTCGCGCAATTCAGCCTCGATGCCGAAGCAGCCCGGATCGGTGAGGTCTATCGTCCACTGCTCTGAGCGAGCGGAGAAAACATCCCCATGCACTAGCCGGGCAGCGGAATCAATGGCTTGGCGGCCTGCGCAATGCAAATGCGGATTTACGAACTTGTTTGAGCCGTCGGACGAGACATTGCAAGTAGATGGCATTGCACATTGTGCGCGAACCGCCGGGATACACTCCGGCACGGCATTCGTTGACGTTCTTTCTCGACTCGATGTCCCGCCGGATCGCCGGGGTCTACGGTCGCTTGGTCCGGGCGAGCACCTCGGTCACGAACGCGTCGAGGTCGCCGCCCGGAAAGAGAAAGCCCGGCAGTCCGAGCGGCTTGCCGGCCTCGATGTCCCGGGCCTGATCTCCGATTACGAAGCTACCGTCGAGTTGCACCGGCCAGTGCTGGACGAGATCGCGCAACATACCGGGTGCGGGCTTGCGCCAATCATGCTCTCCGATGTAGCCGGCGACCGTTCCTTGCGGATGGTATGGACAGAAGCGGATGTCATCGATCCGCGCGCTCTCACGGGCGAGCTCGTCGCACATCCAGCCGTGCAGCCGGTTCACTTCAGCTTCGGTGAAGAGGCCGCGCGCGACGCCGGACTGGTTGGTGAAGACGAATACCCAATAGCCGGCCTCGTTGAGGCGGCGAATGGCCCTAGCAACGTTAGGCATCCAGCGGATGCGGTCTTGCGTGCCGATATAGCCATCATCACGGTTGATGACGCCGTCGCGATCGAGGAATGCGGCAGGCTTCGCCGCGCGGCCGTCAGACATTTCCAAGTCCCTGCGTCCTCGCCAGCACGTCTCTTGCGATCTCGACCACATCTTGCGCCGCGATATCTCGCATGCAGCGGTGGTTGTTCATCTTGCAGATCGTGCTCTGGCACGGTTGACAGGAGAGCACGCTCTTGTCCTGCACCACGGTCGCGGCGAGGCCGTTGAGGGGAGCCCAGAGATAGGGGCTGGTCGGGCCGAAGATGCCCATGGTCGGCGTGCCCAGGGCGGCTGCGATGTGCATCAGCCCGGAATCGTTGGAGATCGCGACGCCGGCCGCAGCCATGGCCAGCACGCCGTTGCGCAGATCATTGCCGGTGAGGTCCCGGACCTCCGGGCCGCCGGCCGCGACGATCTCCTGGGCCAGGCCCTTTTCCCCGGGGCCGCCGACAACCCAGACCTCGAGGCCGCGCTCGACAAGCAAGCGGGCGGCCTCGGGATAGTAGGTCCAGCGCTTTGACACCCCGACCGAGCCGGGGGCGAGCGCTACGGCAGCGCCTGCCCTGAGGCCGTTGGCCTGCCGCCAGCGGACGATGTCCTCAGCCGGAACCCGCAACTGCGGCACCGGCCATTCCGGCGGCAGCGGGGCGCCATCGGGCTGGGCGAGCGCGGCGTTCTTGTCGATGAAGCGGGGCAGCTTCTTTTCGCCCCAGCGCCAGCGATTGAGCAGGACGAATCGGAACTCGCCGACGAAGCCGACCCTTTCCGGAATCCCCGCCAAAGCGGGCGCAATGGCGGCCTTCCAGGTCCGGGGCAGCACCAGGGCGGTGCCGTAGTTCCGCTCGCGCAGGAGCTTCGCCAGGCCGAGCTGGCGGCCCACGGCGAGTCGCCCGCGCGGCAGGTCCCAGACGATCGCTTCGCGCACGCCCGGCATGTAATCGACCAAGGGCGCGCATAGGGAGGTCGTGAGCAGATCGACCGGCCGGTTCGGCCAGCGCTCATTCAGGACCCGCACGACGGTGTGATTCCGGACGAAATCGCCGATCCACATGTAGGGGACGATCAGGATCGGGCGCGTGTCGCCCCGATCTGCCTCGCCACTAAGCTGCGAATCTTGGTTCATTCTTGATACGGCCGGGGTACGCTGATGTGGCGGTTCGGTTAGCCGCTCCGGGCCGGCAGGTAAAGCCGGCTGAGTGGCAATCCCAAAACCGCTTACACTTTGGCGGATCATGCGCTAGGGCAGAACCGGGCCGCAAAACTTCGGGCAGGCGGAATCTGGCAGGGAAGTTGGAATGTTGCTGGTGACCGGCGGGGCCGGTTTTATCGGATCGAATGTCGTCGCCGCGCTGAACGAGGCCGGCCGCAGCGACGTGGTCGTCTGCGATTTCCTTGGCAACGAGGGCAAATGGCGCAACCTCGCCAAGCGGCAGCTTTTGGATATCGTGCCGCCAGCTGAGCTGCCGGGCTGGCTGCGGGGCCGCAAGCTCGATGCCGTGATCCATCTCGGGGCGATTTCCGCGACCACCGCGACCGACGGCGACCTGGTGTTCGAGACCAATTTCCGCCTGTCGATGCGCCTCCTGGACTGGTGCACGGCGAATGCGGTGCCGTTGATCTACGCCTCCTCGGCGGCGACCTACGGCGACGGCGACGCAGGATTTGACGACGACAGCTCTGTGTCTGCACTGAAAAAACTGCGGCCGATGAACCTCTACGGCTGGAGCAAGCACCTGTTCGATCTCGCCGTCGCCGAGCGCGGCGCGAACGGCGAGAAGCTGCCGCCGCAATGGGCCGGGCTGAAGTTCTTCAACGTGTTCGGCCCCAACGAATACCACAAAGGCTCGATGATGAGCGTGCTGGCGCGCCGCTTCGACGACGTCAAAGCGGGCTGCGTCGTGCAATTGTTCAAGTCGCATCGCGAGGGCATCGCCGACGGCGATCAGCGCCGCGATTTCATCTATGTCGACGACGTCGTGCGCGTGATCATGTGGCTGCTGGCAACGCCCTCGGTGTCCGGGCTGTTCAATGTCGGCACCGGCAAGGCACGCAGCTTCAGGGACCTGATGCTGGCGGCTTATGCTGCGCTCGGCGCCAGCCCCAACATCGAATACATCGACATGCCCGAGCAGATCCGCGGCAGCTACCAGTACTTCACCCAGAGCGAGGTCGATCGCCTCCACCGCGCCGGCTACAATGGCGGTTTCACGACGCTCGAGGACGCGGTGAAGGCCTATGTCGGGGATTATCTCGACCGGCCCGACCGCTTCCGCTGAGGTCCATCACCATGCCAACGCCCATTCTCGATTTCGATGCCCTCGCGCAAGCCATCTCAGGCTGCACGGTGCTGTGCATCGGCGACATCATGCTGGACGAGTTCGTCTATGGCGAGGTGTCGCGGATATCGCCGGAGGCGCCGGCGCCTGTCATCGCGGCCCAGCGCAGCGAGATCCATATCGGCGGTGCCGGCAATGTCGCGCGCAACGTCGCCGCGCTCGGCGCGCGCTGCATCTTCGTCGGCCTCGTCGGCGAGGACGAGGCGGGCAGGCAGCTCGCCTCGACGCTTGCGGAGCAGGGCGCAATCGAAAGCGTGCTGGTGTGCGATCCCTCGCGTCCGACCACGCGAAAAGTGCGTTTCGTCTCCGAGCATTTTTCCACGCACATGCTGCGTGCGGATTGGGAGCAGGCACAGCCTGCTTCCGATACGATCGAGACCAAGCTGATCGAAGCGATCCTGCCGCAGATCGCGCGCGCCGACATCGTGCTGCTGTCCGACTACGCCAAGGGCGTGCTGACCGCCCGCGTCATCCGCCACACCATCGACGCCGCGCGAAAACTCGGCAAGCCCGTCATCGTCGATCCCAAAAGCCTGAACTGGGCGATCTATCGCGGCGCGAGGCTGCTCACGCCCAATCGCAAGGAATTCTCGGAAGCGACCCGAAGCCGCGCCGACACGCCGCAGAGCATCGTCGATGCCAGCGAGGACGTGATGCGGCTCGCCGATTGCGAAGCGATCCTGGTCACGCAAGGCGAGCACGGCATGACGCTGGTGCCGCGCAACGGCGAGGCCGTTCACGTTCCGGCGTTTCCGGTCAAGGTGCGCGACGTCTCCGGCGCCGGCGACACCGTTGCAGCGGCACTCGCGGTGTCGCTTGCCACCGGCGCGGACTGGGACACGGCGCTGCGCATGGCCAGTGCCGCGGCCGCCGTCGCCGTCGGCAAGCAGGGCACCGCCAGCGTGAGTGCGGCCGAGCTGAAGCGAAAGATATTGCCGCATGCCTATCTCGCGGCCGAGGAGAAGATCGTGCTCGAGCCCGGCGCGCTCGACGCGCAGCTCGCGGAATGGAAGAAGCAAGGCCAGCGCGTCGGCTTCACCAATGGCTGCTTCGACATCCTGCATCCCGGCCACGTCAAGGTGCTGACAGCGGCGCGCTCCGCCTGCGACCGCCTGATCGTGGGCCTGAACAGCGACGCCTCGGTACGGCGGCTGAAGGGCGCTGACCGCCCCGTTCAGGACGAGCGGGCGCGTGCGGAAGTGCTGGCGGCGCTCGAAGCCGTCGATCTCGTCGTTATTTTCGATGAGGATACGCCGATCGACCTGATCACCCGCATCAAGCCGAGCGCGCTGATCAAAGGGGGTGATTACACCCGCGAGCAGGTGGTCGGCCATGAGGTCGTCGAGGCCGCGGGCGGAACGGTGGTGCTGGTCGACATTCTCCAGGGCTTCAGCACGACGGCGCTGGTTCATCGCGCGCGGGGAGAGGGCAAGTGACGACGCTCGCCGGGGAGACGACCGGCCAGGTGCTGTGGCGGCGTCTGCGCAGTCCGGCGGCCTGGTCCGAGACGGTGGACGTGTTCGCGATCCTGACCGCGGCCTCGCTGCCCTGGTCGACCTCGCTCACGGCGATCTTCAACGCCGCGTTCCTGATCTGCATGGTGCCGTTCCTCGATCTCAAGGCATTCCTGCATTCGCTGAAACGTCCGATCTGCGCGGCGCCGATCGCGCTGTTTCTGCTTGCGGTGGCGGGGACGCTGTGGTCGGACGCAGCCTGGGGCACGCGCTTCTACGCGGTCGGTCCGACCGTCAAGCTGCTCGTGATTCCCGTCCTGCTGTATCATTTCGAGCGTTCGAAGCGCGGACACTGGGTCTTCATCGCGTTCCTCGCATCCTGCGCCTTGCTGTCGGTGATGTCCTGGCTGGTGGCCTTCTACCCCGGCCTGTCGCTGAAACCCGGTGATCCCCTCGAGCGGGGCGTCTTCGTCAAGAACTACATCGACCAGAGCCAGGAGTTCACGCTCTGCGCGATCGCGCTGGCCTATCCGGTCGTGGTCCTGCTGCGTGACAAGCGCTACTGGCTCGCCGGCCTGTTGACGGCTCTGGCGCTGAGCTTCTTCGTCAATATGGCCTTCGTGGTGGTATCCCGTACCGCGCTCGTCACCGTGCCGATCATGCTCGCCCTGTTCGCGTTGCTTCACCTGACATGGCGCAGCATCGCGATCATCTCCGCCGTCCTGCTCGCCGGAGCCGCAATCGCTTGGCTGGCCTCGCCGCAATTGCGCAAGACCGTAGACACGTTTTCGCGCGACTATCGGCTTTACACCCAGGAGAAGGTCCCGACGTCCATGGGCGAGCGACTTGTGTACTGGCAGAATTCAATCCAGTTCTTTGCGCAAGCTCCAGTGGCAGGGCACGGGACGGGGTCCGGCTATGGGCTGTTCGACAAGGTTTCCAAAGGCGACGAATGGGTCCATGGCGTCAGGGTCTTTCCGAATCCGCATAATCAGACGCTGCATGTCGCCGTGCAATGGGGCGTCATCGGCATCGCTGTCCTCTACACGATCTGGATCCTGCACCTTCTGTTGTTTCGCGGCGATGGCCTTGCAAACTGGATCGGCCTGCTGGTCGTGGTCCAGAACGTATTCACCTCGTTGTTCAACTCCCATCTGTTCGACTTCCACGAGGGCTGGATGTACGTCATCGGCGTCGGCGTTGCGGGCGGCACGGTGATCCGCGCAAAGCGGGGCGAGGCCAAGATGGGGGACGCCGTTCCTGAGCGGCCGCTGGCTAGTTTTTTGCCCCCGTAAGACGTGTGTCGGCCAAGGCTTATACTGGCAAGTCCCGTCGAGATGGGTTATCAGCGCGGTCAGTTGCAACTAACTGGGTATTCATCGGTCAGCGGATGACGCGTCTTTCGCATCTCACCTTGCGCAATTTCATGATCGCGCTCCACGACCTGCTGGCGACCACGGCGGCGCT
>NZ_JBVVPP010000054.1:0-994 GCF_055811315.1 Bradyrhizobium sp. MI1.4
CCCCCCCCCCCCCCCCCCCCCCCCCCCCCCCCCCCCCCCCCCCCCCCCCCCCCCCCCCCCCCCCCCCCCCCCCCACCAGACTTCTTTGGTCACTCCGTCACCCCCGAAGGCACCCGCTCGGCCGGCATCCCGTTCACCCTCTCTTAGCGAGAAGTTGATAGGTCTCCTTAATCAACGCTCAACGAACGAGTCGGACATGCGCTTCACGCTCGGCCTCAGGATGCGGATCACGGTTGCGCTGGCGGTGACGGCGGCGGCGACCGCCCTGTTCGCCGTGCTCGGGGCGATGTGGATCATTTCCGGCATCATCGACCGGGCCGACCAGCGCGAGCTTCGCAGTCATTACGACGCGCTCCAGTCGCGAATTGCCGAGGAATCCCAGCGCGCCGCCGCCATGAGCGCCGTCGTCGCCGCGATGCCGGCAACGCAGGACGCGATGGCCAAACAGGATCGCAATGCCCTGATCAGCCTGTTCGGGCCGGTGTTTGCTGCGACCAAATCGGAGTACGGCGTCGAACAGTTCCAGTTCCACGTGGCGCCCGCGACCTCGTTCCTGCGCGTGCACCAGCCTGCTAAATTTGGCGACGACCTCTCGGGCTTCCGCAAAACCGTGATCATGGCCAACCAGGAGCGCAAGGTCGTGGTCGGCCTCGAGGGCGGCTTGGCTGGGCTCGGCATCCGCGGCGTCGTGCCGATCGCGCAAGGCGGCAAGCATCTCGGCTCAGTGGAGTTTGGCCTGACCTTCGGCCAGTCCTTCCTCGACGATTTCAAGACCAACCGCCATGTCGACATCGCCTTCCATCTCGCGGACGGCGGCGGCTTCAAGCTGTTCGGCGGCACGCTGAAGGGGAAGAGCTTCTTCGATGCGGCCGATTACGGCCGCGCCGCCCGCGGCGGCGTCACGGGACGGGAGGCCAAGCGCGCCACCACCCCCGGAGCGGCGCGGGGGGGGCCCCAGAGGGGTTTTTTCGGGAAGACCCACCGCGCCCGCCGA
>NZ_JBVVPP010000054.1:1004-52593 GCF_055811315.1 Bradyrhizobium sp. MI1.4
CCCCCCCAAACCCCCCCCCCCCCCCCCCCCCCCCCCCCCCCCCCGCGGGGGGGCGGGGGGCCCCCCCCCCCCCCCCCCGCGCCCGCCTCCCCCCCTCCCCCCCCCCCCCCCCCCCCCCCCCCCCCCCCGCCGCCGGCGGCGACTTCACGGTACGGCAGGCCAAGCTCGACACGACGCCGGTAGCGGCGCTGCTCGGACCGATCAGGGATTTTTCCGGCAAGCCGCTCGGCGCCGTCGAACTGGTGATGGACAATGCCGACTATGTGGCCTCCGCCGACCGTGCCTGGCTGCTGGCATTCGGCATCGCCGCGCTCGGGCTCGTGCTCGCCGCCATCGTCGGCTATCTCATCGCCCGCAGCATCTCGCGCCCGATCATTTCCATCACCAGCGTGATGCGCGAGCTGGCCGACGGACACCTCGATGTCACCATCCCCGTCAGCAAGGCGAATGACGAGGTCGGCGCGATGGTCAAGGCTGTCGCGGTGTTCCGCGACAACGCCGTCAACTTCAACCGGCTCCAGGCCGAACAGGCCGACACTAAGGCGCAATCCGAAGCGGAGAAGCGACGCGCGTTCGCCGCGCTCGCCGACAATTTCGAAGCCAGCATCCGCGAGGTCGTCACCACGGTCTCCTCGGCCGCGGTCGAGATGGAGAACACGGCGCGCTCGATGTCTGATATCGTCGAGCGGTCGCGGCAGCAGACCGGCACGGTGTCGTCGGCCTCGGCGCTCGCCTCGGAAAATGTGCAGACGGTCGCTGCCGCCGCGGAAGAGCTGTCGTCGTCCATGACCGAGATCAGCCGGCGCCTTGCGCACGCGACCGCGGTGGTCGGCAAAGCCGCGAGCGACGGACGACGGTCGAACGAGCGCGTGCAAAGTCTGGCCGACGCCGCGCAAAAAATCGGCGACGTCGTCTCCTTCATCAGCGGCATCGCCGAGCAAACCAATCTGCTGGCCCTCAACGCGACGATCGAGGCGGCGCGCGCGGGCGAAGCCGGCCGCGGCTTTGCGGTGGTTGCCTCCGAGGTGAAGGCGTTGGCAACCCAGACCGCCAAAGCGACCGAGGAGATCGGCGCCCAGGTCACGGCGGTACAAGGCGAGACCACCGGAGCAGTGGACGGCATCCAGTCGATCTGCGCAACGATCCAGGAGGTCGACGAGATCTCCGCCGCGATCGCCGCCGCCGTCGGCCAGCAGGGCACCGCAACGCAGGAGATCGCCCAGAACGTGCAGCAGGCAGCCGCCCGCACCGGCGAGGTCTCGCAAAACATCGCAGGCGTCACCGCCGGCATCGCCGCGACGGGAACAGCAGCGGAGGAGGTGCTGGGCTCCGCGATCGAGCTGTCAAAGCAATCGCAGCGGCTGCGGGACGAGGTGGACCGCTTCCTCGCGCATATTCGCGCGGCGTAGGCGGGCTACAGGGAGGAGCTGCGGCGCGACGGCGGCAACTCCGAATCTTCGCCAAACCAGATTCGGTGGCTAGGGGTCCTGGCTTTCGCCAGGACGACGTTAGCTCGCGCCACGCAACCGCCTAGCTCTTTCGTCCCACCATCACGTCGATCGCTCCCTTCACGATCGCCTCGAGCTCCTTCCGCGATACGCGGGCGCGCGACCGAATGGCAATTGAGTGCACCGTCGCAGATGCTAGCTGCGCCAGCACGGCGGGATCGGCGCTTTCGGGCAATTCGCCTTTCTCCTTGGCGCGGCGGAAGCAACTCGCAAACGCCTTGTCGAGTTCGTTAAGGCCATCGAGCACCATGGCGCGGATGTCGGGATCGCCGACCGCTTCGGAGGCCGCCGTGACCACGGTGAAGCAGCCGCGCGGGCCGGTTGCGCCGGACAGATAGATGTTCAGCGCGGACGCGAAGATACGCTCCAGCCGCTGGCGCACGGGCATCTCCTGGCGAAAGATCTCCACCATGGATGCGCGCGCGTCCTCACGGTAGCGCTGATAGCTCTTGATGTAGAGCTCGCGCTTGTCGCCGAAGGCGCCATAGAGGCTCGGGCGATTCATGCCGGTGGCTTCGCTGAGATCGTCGAGCGAGGTCGCGGCGAAACCCTGCGTGCGGAACAGGTCGAGCGCCTTGCCGAGCGCGACCTCGGGTTCGTAGGCGCGCGGACGGCCGCGGCGCTTGGGCTCAGTGGCAGCAGCTGGCGGCTTCGATTTTTGTACCATTTCGCAATTTAATCCTTGACCAATGCCATAATATGCAGGACAGTACAAAAATCAATCTGGCCAGGTTGAGCGCCACTCCAAAAGTCACATCGAAGAATTGCCCAAGGAGGCTCAAGATGGATCTTTATTTCTCGCCGCTCGCCTGTTCGATGGCGAGCCGCGTCGCGCTGTATGAAGCCGGCGCCGAAGCCAATTATCTCGAAGTCGATCCGCCGACCAAGACGGTGCTGAGCGACGGCACCGACTTTCGAACCGTGAACCCGATCGGCCTGGTGCCGACACTGCGGACGGACGACGGCGTGGTGCTGACCGAGAACGCCGCGATCCTGCAATATATCGCCGACCGCTTCCCGCAATCGGGTCTCGGAGCCGCAGCGGGCATCGAGCGCACGCGACTGCATCAATGGCTCTGCTTCATCGGCACCGAGCTGCACAAGGGCCTGTTCATCCCGGTGCTCGACCGCAAGGCGCCGCAGGAGACGAAAGCCTACGCGCTGGAGAAGAACCTGTCGCGGCTGGACTATCTCGACAATTACCTGAAGGGGCGCGACTTCCTGCTCGACCAATTCAGCGTCGCCGACGCCTATCTCGTCACGGTCATCAACTGGACCATGGCGACGCCGCTGATCGAGCTCGCCAAATGGCCGAACGTGAAGGCCTATTACGAACGCCTGCGTCAACGGCCCTCGATCGCCAAGGCGATCGCGGAAGAGTTCGAGCTGTACAAGGCCGAGCAGGCGCGGAAGAAGGCCGCGGCGTAAGCTTTGACGATTGAGGCGCGCCGTCCCGGCTGAGCGGCCGGGACGGCGCAATCTATCCGTACAACACCCTCGGCAGGATCGTGACGATGCCGGGCCAGAGCGTCAGCAGCAGCACGAATCCGACCATGATGAGGAGATAGGGCATCGTGACGCGCGCGATGTAGCCGAGGCCGTCGTCGGTCAGGCCTTGGATCACGAACAGGTTGAAGCCGACCGGCGGCGTGATCTGGGCCATCTCGACCGCGAGCACGAGGAAGATGCCGAACCAGATCTCGTCGAAGCCCGCGCCCTTCACGATCGGCAGCACGATCGGCAGCGTCATCACGATCATCGAGAAGCCATCGAGGAAACAGCCGAGGATCAGATAAAAGATAATCAGCACCACGATCAGCATGAACGGCGATAGCCCCAAGCCCTTCACGAAGGCGGCGACTGCCTGCGGGATGCCGAGGAAGGCCGCGGCGTTGCCGAGGATCGAGGCGCCGAGCACGATCAGCGCGATCATCGAACAGGTCACGACCGAGCCGATCAGCACGTCACGCATCACCTGCTGCGACATCGAGCCCTGCGCCCAGGCGACCAGCGCCGCGCCGAACACGCCGACCGCGGCGGCCTCCGACGGCGTCGCCAGCCCGCCATACATCGAGCCGAGCACGCAGGCGATCAGGAACAGCGCCGGCGCGAGGTCCTTGAGCGCCGCAAACCGTTCGCGCCATGGCACTTGCGAGAGCTTGGCTTCCGCCTCCGGCACCATGCCGGGGTTAAGGGTCGTGTGCAGCATCACCCACCCCATGAAGGTGGCGGCCAGCAGCAGTCCGGGCAGCACCCCGGCCGTGAACAGTTTCAGGATCGAGACGTCGCCGAGCACGCCGTAGATGATCATGATGTTGGATGGCGGGATCAAAAAGCCGAGCGTGCCGGCGCCGGCGAGCGAGCCGATCGCGATGTCGCGGGAATAGCCGCGGCGCAGCAGTTCGTTCAGGGACATGCGGCCGATCACCTGCGTCGTCGCCGCCGACGAGCCGGAGATTGCGGCGAAGATGGTGCAGCCGATCACGTTCACATGCAGAAGACGACCCGGCAAAAGCCCCGCCCAGGGCGCGAGCCCCTGGAACAGAGAACGTGACAGACGGGTGCGAAACAGCAACTCGCCCATCAGGATGAACAGCGGCAGCGCCAGCAGTTCCTGCGTCGTCAAGATGTTCCAGGCGTATTGCGGCAGCAGCTTGTCGAGCGGGATTGAGCGGAACATCGCCAGCAGCAGCGTTGCGGTGAGCGCAAGCGTCAGGCCGATCCATACGCCGCATGCCAGAAGCGCAAACAGGATCCCGAAGAGAGCAACGACTTCGATGGTCATGGTATCCGGTGTCTGCTGGCTGGCGCGTGGGCGATCATTCGACGGGCGAGGCCTTCATGCGGTGGTCCTCCAGCGGCAGGCCGAGCACGGCCTGGATCACGCGCGCCAGGAACTGCAGCGTCAGCAGCAGCATGCCGAAGGTGACGACGGCCTGTGGAAACCACAGCGGGGTGTCGCTCGAGGTCGAGACCTGGCCGCGCACATAGGCGCCGAAGGCGAACTTCGCCATCGATGATGTCAGGAAGGCCATGAAGGCGAAGCCGGCGGCGGCCGACAGGATTTCGATCGCGCGCTGAAACGGAGCGGGGACGTTCTTCAGCAGCAGCACGACACGGATATGGCCGCCGACGCGCAGGGTCATGGCGGCGCCGAAGGTGAAGGACGCCGCCATCAGATAGGAGGAATACTCCCACGCGATCGAGATTGTGGGCGGAAAGAACGGCAGGAAGTTCGAGAGGAAGCGCGTTGCGACCTCGCACAGCATCAGCAGCGTCAGCATCAAGAGGCAGCCGCCACCGATCCAGCCGTCCAGCCGGCCAAGACGGTCGATGCCGTCGAGCAGGATGCGCAGCGGCGCCGGCGCCGCCGCGTTGAGACTATGGGACGACGCAGGCAAAACATCCGCCACTGCAAGTCCTCAGCGCTTCATTTCGGCGAGATAGGCCCGCACCGGCTTGTCGGCCGCCGGCACGCGCTTGACGAAAGCGTCGAGCTGCGGCGCCGTCTTGGCGCGAATGTCCGTGATCATGGCATCCGAGACCGGCACCACCTCCATGCCGCCTTCCTTGAGCCGGTTGAGGCTGTCGACGTCCGCCTTGAGCGAGTTCGCCCAGAAGCCCGGCTCCATCTTCGCGGCAATGCCGGCGACGAGCTGCTGCTGATCGGCACTCAGCGCCTTCCAGGAATCGAGGTTGACGGTGAGCATCTGCGACGACCAGACGTGGTTGGTCGGGTAGATGTATTTCAGGAATTCCCAGAATTTTCCGTCGACGCCCGACACCGACGAGGTGGATACGCCGGAGACCGCGCCCGACGCCAGCGCCGGGATGGTCTCGCCCCACGGAATCATCACCGGCGCCATGCCGACCACGGCCAGCATGTCGACGGCGTTCTTGTCGGGCACGCGGATCTTGATGTTCTTCAAGCCGTCGACATCGGCGACCTTGACCTTGAGATGCAGATATTGCGTCGGCCAGGGCACGATGTAGAGGATCTTCTGGTTGTTGCGCGCGGCGACCTTCTCGTATTCGGGCCGCACGTATTTGTGCAGCACCTTCAATTCGTCCATGGAGCCGCAGAGAAAGGGAATGCTTTCGACGCCCATGAAGGGTTCGTCGCCGACCTGCTGAATATTGAGGACATCGGCGAGCGGCACCAGACCGTCGCGGACGGCGCGCAGATGCTCGGGGCCCTTGAAGCCGAGCTGTCCACCGGCCTTCACGGTGATCGCGACCGAGCCAGCCGTCTGCTTCTTCACCTCTTCCGCGAAGGCAAACGCGTTCTGGGTGTGGAAATTGCCGTCGGGCCATACCGTCGACATGTCCCAGCTTACCGTCGCCGCTCGCGCGCGGGTCGAGATGTGGCCGGCTGCGAGCAGCGTCGCTGCGCCCGCGGTAAAAGTCCGTCGCGTGATCATTGAGCCCCTCCGTTTGCTACGCGCACGGCGCCTGAAGCGTCATCGCGTGTGCCCATAAATTTCAACCGCATTGTCGGCAGACACGAGGCCGCTTTCGATGTCGTCGTTGACGGCTGTCGGCGCGCGCTCCCGGGGATCGCCGATGCCGGCGCCGCCTGGTGTCAGCACCACCAGCCGGTCGTCCGGCGGCACCTGCTGAAAGCCTTTTCCACGCAGCTTCTTGCCGGACTTCAGGCCGACATAGCCGGCCTCGCCGTTCTTGCCGCCATCACGTCCGCGTGGCGGATGATCGATGCGATCGAATGCCGCCAGGATGTCGAACGGCGCATCGACACCGCTGCCGACCTCGATGATCTGGCCGAGGCCCCCGCGGGTTCGCCCTGCCCCGCCGGAATCCGGACGCAGTTCCTTGCGCCAGAAGATCAGCGGCGTCTGCGTCTCGGCGATCTCAACCGGCGTGCCGCGCACGCCGCTGGGATAGGCGGTCGCCGACAGCCCGTCCTTCGCGAAGCGCGCGCCGGTCCCGCCATTGGAGGTCACCGCCATCGAAAATCCGTAATTGCCGCCGGCGCCCGAGCGGGTCTGGCCGCGCACGTTGAGATTCCACAGGCACGAGGTGCCTTCCGCGGGCACGCGCTCGGGAATGATCTGGCGCAGGCAGCCGAACACGACATCGGGCAGCATCTGGCCGATGATGTGGCGCGAGGCGACCGGCGCCGGCTTTGGCGCATTGAGGATCGCGCCTTTGGGAGCCGACACCGTCAGTGGCGAGAGCGAACCGGCATTGTTCGGAATCTGGGAGGCGACGACGCAGCCGAGACCGAACACGGTGTAAGCGATGGTGTAGGACAGAGGCACGTTGATGCCGAACCTGGACGCGGCCGAGGTGCCGTCGAAGTCGACGTGGATGCCTTCGTCCGAGATCGTCAGCACGGCGGCCAGCGTGACCGGCTCATCATAGCCGTCGACCACCATGGTGTTGCGCCAGCTGCCTTTCGGCAGTTTGGCGATCTCGGCCAGCACGGCCTCGCGCGAGCGGTCGCAGATGTAGTCGCCGAGCGCATCGAGCGAGTCGATGCCGAACTCGGTCATCATCTCGACCAGGCGCTCGCAGCCGACGTCGTTGCAGCCGGCGAGCGAATAGGTATCGCCCTCGGTGTCGATCGGCAGCCGCGTGTTGGTGCGGATCATCGCCATCAGCGTCTCGTTGACGACGCCCTGGTCGATCAGCTTCAGCATGGGGATGTAGAGCCCCTCCATGAACACGTCGGTGGCGTCGGGTCCGAAGCCGATGCCGCCGATGTCCATGAGATGGCTGGTGCAGGAAAACAGCGCGACCGGCTTGCCGTCCTTGAAGCAGGGCGTGGTGACGACGAAATCGTTGAGATGGCCGGTGCCCATCCAGGGATCGTTGGTGATGTAGGCGTCGCCCTCCTTCATCGTCTCGATCGGAAAGTGGGCGATGAAGTGCTTGACCGATTCCGCCATCGAGTTGACGTGGCCGGGCGTGCCGGTCACCGCCTGCGCCAGCATCCGTCCCTTGAGGTCGAACACGCCGGCCGAGAGGTCGCCGCATTCGCGCACGATCGGGCTGAAGGCCGTGCGGAGCAGCACCTGCGCCTGCTCCTCGACCACGGCGATCAGCCGGTGCCACATGATCTGAAGGTCGATCAGGCTCGCGCCGCTTGCCTTGCTCATGATCAGGCCGCCTTCCGTTCCATGACGATGCTGCCGGCACCGTCGATATGGGCATCAAAACTGTTGGAGACGAACGTCGAGGTCTCGTCCTCCGCGATCACGGCGGGACCTGCAATCGTCGCGCCTGGCGCCATGTCCTCGCGGCGATAGAGCGGGATCTCGATCACCTCCCCGACCCGGCCATCGAAGAACTTGCGGCTGCCGGTCGCCTTCCCGGCGGGCTTGCGCGTAACGGTTGCGACAATAGGCGGATTGCGCGCCTCGGTCGTCGCAAGCACCGACCAGCTCAAGACCTCGATCGCCGCACCCGGGATCGGCCGCTCGAACATCACCGCATAATCCGCCTCGAACTTCTGACGCAGGCCGGCCAGATCGGCCGTCGCCAGCCGCCGGTTCGGCAGTTCGATCGAGATCTCATGGCCTTGACCGACATAGCGCATGAAGGCCGCGCGGCGCTCGCGGACCGGCGCGCCTGCCGCACCCGTCTCGACCAGCGCACGCGCTTCGGTCACCATCTCCTGGAGCAGATCGGAGACCCCTTCGGTGTCGAAATCGTCGAGCCGCACATGACGGCTGCGCACCAGCTCGTAGGCGATCGGAGCCGCGAGGAAGCCAACGGCCGAGCCGACGCCGGCATTGGAAGGAACGATCACGCGGGAGACACCGATCTTCTCGGCGACGCGCGCCGCATGCAGAGGCGCCGCGCCGCCGAAGGCGATCAGCGTGTGCTGACCGACAATCTCACCGCGCTCGACCGTATGCACGCGCGCCGCGCTCGCCATGTTCTCGCAGACGACCTCGTGCACGGCATAGGCCGCAGTCTCTGCCGACAGACCCAGCGGCTCGCCGACGCTGCGCAGCAGCGCCTGCTTCGAGAGTTCAGGGTCGAGCTTGATCGTGCCACCCGCGAAGTCGTCCGGATCGATCATGCCGAGCGCGACGTCGGCATCCGTCACGGCCGGGCGCAGGCCGCCGCGGCCGTAGCAGGCGGGCCCGGGCTCCGACGAGGCACTCTCAGGACCGACCGTGACGCGCTTCATCGCATCGACATGGGCGATCGAGCCGCCGCCGGCGCCGATCTCGACCATCTCGATCACGGGAATCCGCACCGGCAGACCCGAACCTTTCAGGAAGCGCGCTGCGCGATCGACCTCGAACACGCGCGAGGTCTCGGGCTGGTATTTTTCGATCAGACAGATCTTTGCCGTGGTACCGCCCATATCGAAGGACAGCACCTTGCTCTCGCCGAGACGCGCCGCGATCTGCGCCGCGAAAATGGCGCCGCCGGCAGGACCGGATTCGACGAGGCGCACCGGAAAGCGCCGCGCCGTCTCGATCGAGGTGACACTGCCGCCGGAGGTGACGAGATAGATCGCGCCGCGGTACTGCTCGACCTGCAAGGCGTCGGACATGCGAGCGAGATAACCATCGATTAGCGGCTGCACATAGGCGTTGGCCACTGCAGTCGATGTGCGCTCATATTCGCGGATCTCCGGGCACACCGCGGACGATACGGTCACGGAAATGCCGGGCATCTCCTCACTGATGATCGCGGCCGTGCGGCGCTCGTGCTCGGGATTGGCGTAGGAGTGCAGGAACGCGATTGCGACGCTCTCGACGTTCAGCGCGCGCAATCTTGGCGCGAGCGCGCGCACCGCCGCTTCGTCCAACGGGAGGCGGACGGCGCCATGCGCGTCGATGCGCTCGGGCACGGTGAAGCGCAGGGATCGCGGCGCCAGCGGCTTCGGCTTATCGATGGAGAGGTCATACTGGTCGTAGCGGCTCTCGGTGCCGATATCGAGCACGTCGCGAAAGCCCTCGGTCGCGATCAACGCCGTCTTGGCGCCGCGACGCTCGATGATGGCGTTGGTCGCGAGCGTCGTGCCGTGAATGAAGACGTCGATGTCGCTGATATAGGCGCGCGCATCAGCGAGAATGAGCCGCATGCCGTCCAGCACCGCCTCTTCCGGCCGCTGCGGCGTCGTCAGCAATTTGCGCGTCTTGCGCACCTCGCCCACGTCCAGCACGATGTCGGTGAACGTGCCACCGATATCGACGGCAAGCCGCACCTCGGCTCCCTCAAGCATTCCAAACTCTCCGTGCTGATCGTCAAGACCGAGGACAAAAGCGGAGCAATTTCCATGCCATGGATGACAGGAACATGCTGCCGTCCAGCTATTCTGCTTGGCACCCATGCAATAGGCAAGGCGTGTTCGCAGGCCGCGCGATCAGAGCAGGAATGCAAGCGCCGCTTCGCAGCGCTCCTCGACCTTCAGCGTGAGGAGATCATCGGCGCGGGTGCGTCCGAGATTGACCGCAGCGATCGGGATTTGCCGTTGCGCGGCCGCCTGCACGAAGCGGAAACCGGAATAGACCATCAGTGACGAGCCGACGATGAGCATGGCGTCCGCCTGCGCCAGATGATCCTGCGCGGTCACGACCACGTCGCGCGGGACGGTCTCGCCGAAGAACACGACGTCGGGCTTGAGGATGCCGCCGCAGGATTCGCAGGCCGGCACCTTGAACGACGAAAAATCCGCATGCTCCAGGTCCGCATCGCCGTCGGGCGCATCGGCCGCGTCGAGCGTCAACCATTCCGCATTGGCGTGGCCGAGCGTCTCCTGGAATTCGCTCCGCGGGGTCTTTTGACCGCAGCCCATGCAGCGGACCAGATCGAGCCGGCCGTGCAGGTCGATCACCTGGCGGTGGCCGGCGGATTGATGCAGCCGGTCGACGTTCTGGGTCAGCAGCATTCCGCAACGCCCGCTCGCCTCGAGCCGGGCGAGCGCGTGATGCGCATCGTTCGGCCTCGCCTGGCCGAACCGCCGCCAGCCGATCAGGCTGCGCGCCCAATAGCGCCGACGCGTATGCTCTTCCGACATGAAAGCCTGGAAGTTCACCGGCTGGGTCCGCTTCCAGTTGCCGTGACTGTCGCGATAATCGGGGATGCCCGAATTGGTGCTGCAGCCAGCGCCGGTCAGCACGAACAGATTTTCGTGCCGTCCGACGAAATCGCGGAGCGGATGATTTGCCATGACGCAGATGTAGTCTGCGCAGGCCGGTTTTGCCAGATGGCGAGGAAGCCCGCTAGCTTGCCCAGTTCTCGCGGAATTCGGGAAACAGCGTCAGACCTCCGCACGCATAGATGGTCTGCCCCGTGATGTAGCTGGCCTCATCCGAGGCGAGGAAGGCGAACACGCCGGCGATCTCCTCCGGCGTGCCGACACGGCCGAGCGGAATGTGGCTGGTGACCACACCGCGCTTTTCCGGATCGCCGGTCCAGGCCGCGTTGATTGGGGTGTCGATCGCGCCTGGACCGACCGCATTGACGCGAATGCCGCGGCCGGCGAATTCGAGTGCCAGCGTGCGTGTCAGATTGGCCATGCCGCCCTTGCTGATGGAATAGGCGAGGTAGCCGGGTTTCGGGATGATCTGGTGGACGCTGGAGCAATTGATGATGCTGCCGCCTGCGCCGCGCGCAACGAAATGCGCGAGCGCCTTCTGGGCGCAGAGCACGGCGCCGTTGAGATTGACGTCGATGATGCGGCGATAGGTGTCGATGTCGAGCGCCTCGCTCGGCGATTCCCGCTGGAAGCCCGCATTGTTGACCAGGCAGTCGAGACGCTTCCAGCGCGCCAGGATCGTCTCGAACATCGCGGCTACGTCCTGCTCGTTGCTGACGTCGGCCCTGACGACGACATGGTCGAGCTTGCCGTGGCCGCGATCGCTCGATGCCGTACGCGCGTACGCGAGCACCTCCTCTGCCTTTTCCGGATGATCGACATAGTTGATGGCAACGGTCGCGCCTTCCTGGGCAAGCCGAATGGCGACGGCGCGGCCGATGCCTTGCGAGGCGCCCGTCACCAGCGCGTATTGGCCGACGAGGCGCGAAGAAAAGGTGGTCGAGCGGTCGGTATGTGGCATCGTTCTTCTCCGGGGACACATCAACATGGAGGGAACCGGCGTTTTGTTCCATCCGTCGGCGCACCGCTGGGATTCACTCCTAGCGGCGAGCCAGTCGCGAAGTCAGGATCTGGTACAGGATGATGGCGCCAAAGGTTGCGGTGCCGATCCCGCCGATCGTGAAGGCGCCGAATTTGAGCGTGAGGTCGCCGGCGCCTGCGGTGAGCGCGACCGCGACGGTGATCAGGTTTGCCGGACTTGAGAAGTCGACCTTGTTCTCGACCCAGATCCGGCCGGCCATTGCGGCGATCAACCCGAACAGCACGATCGAGAGCCCACCGATGACGGGACCCGGGATCGACAGGACCAGCGCGCCGAATTTCGGCGAGAAGCCGAGCACGATCGACACCATCGCCGCGAAGGCAAACAGCAAGGTCGAATAGACCTTCGTCGCCGCCATGACGCCGATGTTTTCGGCATAGGTGGTGACGCCGGTGCCGCCGCCGCAGGCGGCCACCATGGTCGCGAGGCTGTCGGCAAGCAAGGCGCGGCCGAGATAGTCATCGAGGCTCCGGCCCGTCATGGCGCCGACGGCCTTGATGTGACCGAGGTTCTCGGCGACGAGAATGATCGCGACCGGCGCGATCAGGACGATTGCATCGGCCTGGAAGGTCGGCGTGGTAAAACTCGGCAGGCCGATCCGCGACGCAGCCGAAACTTGCGTGAAGTCGATCGGCCTGCCGAAGCCGAGGCCGTTCGCGAACAGCAGGTACAAAAGATATCCGCCGATCGCGCCGAGAATGATCGGCAGGCGGCGCCACAGGCCAGGCGCGCCAACGGCAACCACGCCGATGATCAGAACGGTCGCGAGCCCGATTCCTGTGTCGAACGCATTGGCGCTCACTGCCTTGACCGCCACCGGCGCGAGGTTGAGGCCGATCGCGGCGACCACAGCGCCGGTGACGACCGGCGGCAACAGCTTCTCGATCCAGCCAACCCCCGACCACATCACGACCAGCGCGATCAGGCCATAGAGGACGCCGGCTCCTACGATGCCGCCAAGCGCAACCGACAGGTTCGGGTTCGGCCCGTGCCCGGCATAGCCTGTGGCGGCGATCACGACCGCGATGAACGCGAAGCTCGAGCCGAGATAGCTCGGCACGCGCCCCGCGACGATGACGAAGAAGATCAGCGTGCCGATGCCGGAAAACAGCACCGCAACATTGGGATCGAACCCCATCAGCAGCGGCGCGATGATCGTCGAGCCCGACATTGCGACGCAATGCTGGAGACCGGAGACGACGGTCTGGCCAAGCGGCAGCCGCTGCTCGGGCATGATCACGCCGGAGGACTTCAGAATCCAACGCGGAAAATAGCCTTGCGCTCGCTCATCGGAGCCCGTTGCAATCGGCATGTTCCCCCCAGTTGCGGTGCAGCGACCGATCTTCGTGCGAACAGACAAAAATGTGATTGTCGCTTCTGCAGCGGCCATCACATGATGCAAATCAAACAAGATCAATACGTCCGGGTCCTATTCTATGACACAGATTGCGATCCAGCCAGCCGTCCACCGCCGGCACCAGCCCTGGTACAAGATCCTCTACATTCAGGTGCTGATCGCGATCGCACTCGGGGTGCTCGTCGGCTATTTCTATCCCGATCTCGGCAAGGCCCTGAAGCCGCTCGGTGACGGTTTCATCGCGCTGATCAAGATGATGATCGCGCCGGTGATCTTCTGCACCGTGGTGCACGGCATCTCCTCGATGGGCGACCTCAAGCGCGTCGGTCGGGTCGGGCTGAAGTCGCTGATCTATTTCGAGACGGTCTCGACCGTGGCGCTCGCGGTCGGCCTGCTGGTCGGCGAGGTGCTCCAGCCCGGGCACGGCTTCAACATCGATCCCGCCACGATTGACCCGAAATCGGTGGCGACCTACGTCACCAAGGCCAAGGAAGAAGGCATCGTCGCCCATCTGATGGCGATCATCCCCGACAGCTATCTGGGCGCCATCGCACGCGGCGATCTGTTGCAGGTGCTACTGATCTCGATCCTGTCGGGCTTCGCCATCGCGTTCCTCGGCAAGGCCGGCGAGCCCATTGCGGAGGCGATCGACAAGGCCGCAAAGATGTTCTTCGGCATCATCCGCATCATCGTGCGCGTCGCCCCGATCGGAGCGTTCGGCGCGATGGCGTTCACCGTCGGTGCCTACGGCCTCGGTTCGCTGCTCAACCTCGCGGCCCTGATCGGCACGTTCTATCTCACCAGCATCCTGTTCGTTGTGGTCGTGCTCGGCGCAATCGCGCGGCTCGCCGGCTTCTCGATCTTGCGTTTCATCGCCTACATCAAGGACGAGCTGCTGATCGTGCTCGGCACCTCGTCATCAGAAACGGTGCTGCCGCAGATGATCCAGAAGATGGAGCATCTCGGCGCCTCGCGTTCGGTGGTCGGCCTCGTCATTCCGACCGGTTACAGCTTCAACCTCGACGGCACCAACATCTACATGACGCTGGCAACGCTGTTCCTGGCGCAGGCGACCAATACCCATCTGACCATCTGGCAGGAGCTCGGCATTCTCGGCATCGCCATGATCACCTCGAAGGGCGCCTCTGGCGTGACGGGAGCGGGCTTCATCACGCTGGCGGCGACGCTCTCGATCGTGCCCGACATCCCGATCCAGTCGATTGCGATCCTTGTCGGCATCGACAAGTTCATGAGCGAGTGCCGCGCGCTGACCAATCTGATCGGCAACGGCGTCGCCTGTGTCGTCATCAGCATCTCCGAAGGCGAGCTCGACCGCGATGCGCTGCACGAGACCATGGCCCATCCGCTGGAGATGGGTGAGGCGCTCGAACCGGGCGGCAGCGCCGCCTCCTAGGCCGCGCGCAGGTTGGGCGGCGTCCGGTTCCAACGCGGTAGTTTCCCGGAGTGGTAAATTGGAGCGACGCGAGTCACAACTGCTGCGTTGGGATCACGGATTGATACTCATCTTTTTCCACCCGACGCGCTGGGGGCAGGGCGTCGGGTTTTTGAAAATTGTCGTCGTGCCGAACCGCAAAGCGGGATCAAATGATCCTGCAACCGGCGCGCTGCCTCGGGGCAGCAAGATCGAGCCGTCGGGTAATCCCGATCGCCTGCAAAAACGCCTCATCATGACTGACGACGAGCAGCGCGCCGTCATAGGCCCTCAAGCCCGCTTCGACGGCTTCGATGGATTCGATGTCCAGATGATTGGTCGGCTCGTCGAGGATCAGCAGCGACGGCGGCATCGCTCCGCCCAGCACGCAGGCAAGGCCTGCACGAAACATCTGCCCGCCGCTCAAATGTCCCACGATCTGCAGGGCGGCATCGGCTCGAAACATGAACCGGGCCAGCGCCGCATGGCATTCATTTGCACCCGCCTTCGGATGGAAGCGCCTGAAGTTATCCAGGATGGAGACCGCGGGATCGAGCAGGCTGGCCTTCTGATCGAACAGCGCAAGATCCGGCCTGACCCGCATGGTGCCGGAGAGCGGACGTAGTTCGCCGGCGACGAGTTTCAGCAGCGTCGTCTTGCCGGAACCGTTGGGTCCGACAATTGCCAGGCGCTCCGGACCAACGATCGCGAGCGATAGATCGCGCAAGACTTCCCGGTCCGGCCGATAGCCGGCGCTGACGCAATCGAGCCAAACCACCTCCCTGCCCGCTGGCAGCCGGGTCGAGGGCAGCTTCACCGACAGCGGCTGAAGAATCTCGATGCGCCGGCGCGCCGTATCAAGGGCCTCAAGCGCATCCGCACGCCGCCGCTCGGCGATCTGCGCGGTCTTGCCGCCGGTGTCTTCGCTACGGTCCTTGCGTGCGCCGGCCAGGATGCGCGGCATGTCGCCCTTGGCGCGCTTCTTCTTGCCCCCGCCGTCCTTGCGCGCTTTCCTCTCCGCGGCCTCCTGCGCTTTCCCGTCGATCTCGGACAGGCGCCTCTGGGCATGCGCGAGGTCGTGCCTGACAGCCGCGAGCGCAACGGCTTTCTGCTCGCAATAACTGCTCCAATTGCCGCCGTATCGCGTAGCTCCGAGCGACGTCAGCTCGACGATCGCATCCATGGTTTCGAGCAGGCTCCGATCGTGGCTGACGACGATCGCCCCACCGCGCCAAGACGCAAGGAAATCGATCACCGCCTTGCGCCCCTCCCGATCGAGATTGTTGGTGGGCTCGTCGAGCAGCAGGAAGTCTGGCTCCGCAAAGATCAGCGCGGCCAGACGAACCCGCGTGACCTGCCCGCCCGACAGGCGGTCGAGCTCGATCTCCGGAGCGACGTCGAACCCGACACGCGCAAGGGCGGACGTAAGCCGTGTTTCGAGGGTCCAATCGACCTCGGAAACCTCCTCGGCCAAGGCATCCCCGCGCTCGGCACGGCGAAGCAGATCGAGCGCGGCTCGCGCACCGAACAGGTCGATCACCTTCGCGCCCGCAAGGGGCTGGACGTCCTGGCGCAACAGACCAACGGTTCCGTTGATAGCAACGCGCCCCGATTGAGGAATGTGCTCTCGCGAAATCGACGCAAGCAGCGTCGTCTTCCCGACGCCGTTGCGGCCGACGAGGCCGGTCCGCTCGGCGCCGAACGTCAGATCGATATTGGAAAAAAGAGAGCGGCCGTCAGGCGAGGACAGCGACAGGTTGGACAGGATGATGGAAGCAGGCATGGAATTCCCCGTGAGCAAGGCAGGTCGGCTTTGCGGTCGGGGTCAAATCCATGGATCTCGAATATCCTGTTTGAGGGCTCTCTAACTAATCCCATCGAAGGGCGAGATCAAGGCGAGGCTCTGAGGAGCGACGGCGCGCGGAGCGCCGACGTCCGCCGCAGGCCCGCGCGATCAACCCTTGAGCGCGGTGACCACGACCTCGATCAGCGCGCTGCCGCCGAGATCGGCGACGCCGACGGTGGCGCGGGTCGGCAGATTGTCGCCGAAGAACTCGGTCCAGACCGCGTCCATCTCCTTCTTCTTGGAAAGGTCCGTGACGAAGATCGAGGTGCTCACGACGCGCGACTTGTCGGTGCCCGCTTCCTTCAGATAGCCGGCGATCTTGCCGAGGATGTTGCGGGTCTGCTCGCCCATCGACACAGAGGTGTCGTCGGCGATGGTGCCGCCAATGAAGACGAAGCCGTTGGCTTCGACGGCGCGGTGCATGATGGACGTGCGGATGCTGCGGGTAATGCTCATGATGTCCTCTTTTGCTAGAGCGTGGAGGGGTGGAAACGGTCGATGCCGAGATCGCCGATGCGGGTCTGGGTGCCGCCGTTGACGATCAGCTCCGCCATGACGGCGCCCGCGCCGGGGCCGAGCTGGAAACCGTGCAGCGAAAAACCGAATTGGTGATAGAGGCCCTTGTGCCGGCTGCTCGGTCCAAACACGGGCAGATCGTCCTTGGTCTTGGCCTCGATGCCGGCCCAGGCCCGCATGATCGTCGCGTCGCGCATGACCGGGAACAGCTCGAACACGGTGCGGGCGCTGGTCGCGAGGCTTTTCCAGTCCAACACCGTCTCGTTGCGATCCTGATGGGGCGTAGCCAAATGGCCGCCGCCGATCAGCACCGTGCCGTTCTTGAATTGCTTGAAGGACAGCTTGCGGCCGCGCAGGATCACGACCGGATCGATGAAATGCGGCACGCGCGAGGTGATCATCAACATCGGCGCCACCGTCTCGACCGGAACGGGCTCACCGAGCGCGGCTGCGATGGTCCCGGCCCAGGCGCCGGCGGCATTGACGAGCACCGGCGCGGCAAAGCTCTCGGCGCCGACATCGACATGCCAGAGACCATCGGTGTGCCGGATATTCGTGGCGGCAATGCCCTCGCGCACGGTCGCACCTAGTTGCTCCGCCTTGCGACGGAACGCCGTCGTCGCCTGCGCGGGATTGGCCGCACCGTCGCGGCGCGAGACCACGCCGCCGGGACAGGTCTCGGCCACCGCCGGCACGAGGCGCCGCAGCTCTGCGGCATCGATCAGCTCTTCGTGGGTGAAGCCGAGCGCGTTGAGCTCGGCCACACGTGCGCGGCAGACCGCGAGTTCCTCTTCGTTCTCGGCGACGAGGACCTGGCCATAGCTCTCAAAGCTGCAATCGTCGTCGAGGAGATCGGTGATCTTCTCCCAGATACCCATCGAGCGGATCGAAAGCGGGATTTCGGGGATGTGCCGCGCAAGCTGGCGCACGCCGCCGGCGTTGACACCGGAAGCGTGCCGGCCGGCATAGTCCTTCTCGATCAGCACCGGCTTGAGGCCGGCGAGACACAGATATAGCGCGGTCGAGCACCCGTGGATGCCGCCGCCGACGACGATCGCATCCACGTTTTTCGTCATCCGCGCACCACCGCCTTGATGTCGTCTGCGCTCTTCGGAACGGCGGCGAGCTCGGCGAGCGTGATCGGCTTGACCGGCGCGCGCAGCCGGTAATAGCCAATCTCCTGCGGGCTCTTGCCCCGCGCCTGCGCCATCAGCTCGGTGACGGTGAGGCCGCAGAGCCGGCCCTGGCACGGCCCCATGCCGGTGCGGCGGTAGGCCTTGAGCTGGTTCGGCCCGGTCGCGCCGATCGCGACGGCGTCGAGAATATCCTTTGCGGTGACCTCCTCACAGCGACAGACGATGGTGTCGCCTGCGGGAATGCGAAACTGCGGCGCCGGCCGGAACAGCGTGTCGAGAAAAACGCGACCACGTTCGGCCTTGGCGAGATCGGCGCGGAGGCTCGCCATCGGCGCAAATTTTTTTGCAGCCGCAGGCGCCAACGCCTCCACTGCCGCGCGTGCCGCGATGCGGCCGCGCACTACGGCTGCGTTCGCCCCGCCGATGCCGGCGCCGTCGCCAGCAATCGCAATGCCGGCGACCGACGAATTGCCGCTGGCATCCAGCACCGGAGACCAGCACAATTGCAAATCATCCCAGCGATGCTCGATTCCGGCCGCCATCGCCAGATTGACGTTGGGCACGACGCCCTGGTGCAGCAGCAAGAGATCCGCAAGGACGGTCTCGCGTTTGCCGCCGGCGACATAGCTGACGTTCGCGAGTTGGCCGTCACCAGAGGCAGCAAGCTCGCTGACACCTGAGACGACCTGCACCTTCGCCTTCACCTCGCGCATCATCGACAAGCCCTTGGCGAAATACGGCGAGGTCAGGAAAGCGAAAGCGTGGGGGAGTGCGGCGAAATAGTTTCCGCGCTCGGTGGTGTCGAGAATGCGATCGATGCGACCGCCGAGACGCAAGATCTGCGCGGCGAGCAGCCAGAGCAGCGGCCCCTGCCCCGCGATCACCGTGCGGCCATCCGGCACCAGGGCCGATGATTTCAACATGGTCTGCGCGGCGCCCGCGGTCATCACGCCCGGAAGCGTCCACCCGGGAATCGGAAACGGCCGCTCCAGCGCGCCGGTCGCGAGGATCACGCGCCTGGCCTTGACGAAGGCGGACGCGCCGCCGACCGAGACGGCGATATCGAGATTGCGATCGAGGCTCCAGACCGTCGCGCGCTGAATGACCTCCGCGTTGCCTGCGCGTAGCGCCTGCACGAGATCGGTACCGACCCAATAGTCCTCACCGAGCTGGCTGCGGTCGGTCACCGGCGTCGAGGCGATGGCACGAAACACCTGGCCTCCGGGGCCGATATTCTCGTCGAGCAGCAGCGTGGACAGGCCGGCTTCGGCGGCCGTCGCGGCGGCGGCAAGGCCGGCAGGCCCGGCCCCGATCACCACGACGTCATATTCTTCGCGCTTGGGAGCCACAGTCATTTCCCGATCTCCCGCTTGCCCTTCTGAATCTCGATCTGCATGCCGTCGGTGACCGGCACCAGGCAGCCCTGTCGGTTGCCGACGCCATCGATGGTGACGAGGCAATCGAAGCACACGCCCATCATGCAATAGGGCAAACGCAGCGCCCCGCTGACTGCGGTCGAACGGCGTGCATCGCAGCTCGAGGCCAGCAGCGCGGCGGAGACGGTGTCGCCCTGCCGCGCCGCGACGGCAACGCCATCGACGAAGATTTGCACCGCTGGCCGCTTGTCCTGCTCGGATCGTTTGAACATCCTGGCTCCTTCAATGTCCCTAGTAGCCGCTGTTGTTCGCGGCACCGGCGGCGCCAAAACGGCTGGCCGAGAACGCGCCGACCAGCTCGGGCTCGAGCGCGCCTTGCGCAACCATCCGCGCGATCTCGAAGGCGTGGTTGGAGGCGAGTGTCACCCCGGAGTGGCAGCAGGCGACGAAGGCACCGGGATGCGTCTCCGACTGGTCGTAGATCGGAAAGCCGTCCTGCGGCATGACGCGGATGCCGGCCCAGCTCCGGACCACGTTGAGCCGCGCGAGATGCGGAAACATGCGCTGGGCGCGATCCGTCATCACGGCGCTGATCGAGTGCTTCAGCGCGCGATCGTCGAGCTCGTCTTCCTTGCTGTCGCCGATCATCACCGTGCCCTCGTCGGTCTGGCGGATCGTGGTCAGCGGATGCGGCAGAAAGGGCATGGTGCGCTCGGTCACCACGATCTGGCCGCGGGTCGGGCCCATCGGGGCGTGGAGACCGACCATCGGCGCCAGGGTCTGGTTAGCATTGCCGGCGGCGAGCACGATCTTGGCGGCACGGAGCTCGCCCTGCGGCGTGGTCAGGCAGAATTCGCCGCTGCTCCTGCTGATCGCCGAGACCGGGCGCTCCGGAAGATAATCGATGCCGAATGCCTTGAAGCCGGTGTGGAACGCACGAAACGTGCGCAGCGAATTGACGTGACCGTCGAGTGGACAATAACTGCCGCCGGAGACCTCGGGCCCGATCAGCGGCAGCGCCTTCTTCACCTCGGATGCCGGCAGCATCTCCATCTTGTAATCGGCGGCACCCGTCTGGTTGTGCATGCGCTTGACCAGCTCGGCGCGCTGACCGAACTCGTCCTCGCCAAGCGTCAGATGAAAACCGCCGTTCTGCTGAAGCGAGACATCGAGGCCGGTCTGCTGCTTCAGCTCGGACGCGAGCCGGCTCCATGCCTGTGACGCTTGCACGGTCCACACCGTATAGGCCGGCATGCCGAGCCCCTTGCTCTGCACCCAGACCAGCGCAAAGTTGGCACGCGAGGCACGCTTGGTGATGTCGCCTTCATCGAGCACGGCGACGCTCTTGCCGAGTCGGCCGAGGCCCCAGGCAATGGCGGAGCCGAGCAATCCGCCACCGACGACGGCGACGTCGTAATCTGTTCGCATGGACTCTCCTATCGCCCTGTATCGCCCTTGCCGGCGAGCACGCGGTCGAGCCCGTAGAAGCGGTCGAGCAGAATGAGGGCGGTCATGGTGATCGCGATCACGCAGGCCGAGACTGAAATCACCAGCGGATCGATGTTGTCCTGGATGTACAGAAACATGCGCACCGGCAATGTTTCGGTGCCGGGTGCCGCGAGGAAGACGGTCATGGTGAGATCGTCGAAGGACTGGATGAAGGCGAGCGCCCAGCCGCTGATGACGCCGGGCAGGATCAACGGCAGCGTGACGCGGCGGAACAGCGTCCAGCCGCCGGCGCCGAGCGAGACCGCGGCCATCTCGACCGAGAGGTCCATGCCGGTCGCTGCCGCCAGCGTCAGCCGCAGTGCGAACGGAAACACGATGATGACATGCGCGATGATCAGCGCGGCGAAGCTGCCGCCGAGGCCAGCCGAAGTGAAGAAGCGCAGGAACGCGATGCCGAGCACGACATGCGGGATCATCAGCGGCGACAGAAACAGCGCCGCCAGTGCGTCTCGACCGCGGAACCGATAGCGCGCGATCGCCAGCGCCGCAGGCACCGCGAATAGCAGCGCCACGAGAGAGGACAGTGCGCCAAGGCCAAGACTGACCCAGAAAGCGTGGACGAATTCGGGATAGTTGGCGATCGCCCTGAACCAGCGCAGCGAAAAGCCGTTTGTCGGCAGCGACAAGAAGCCTTCAGGCGTGAACGCGACGAGGCAGACGACGAGGATCGGCGCCACCATGACGATGACGAAGATGGTGTGGAAGATCAACGCCAGCGGGCCATTCCGGCTCATCGGAACACCTCCGCGTAACGACGCTCGATCAGCGCGTTGCTGCCGACGACGATCAAGACCAGCGCGGCCAGCAGCAGCGTGGCGACCGCCGCACCCAGCGGCCAGTTCAGCGTGTTGAGGAACTCGTCATAGGCCAGCGTCGCCGCGACCTTGAGTCGGCGGCCGCCGATGATCGCGGGCGTCGCAAACGCACTGGCCGAGAGCGAGAACACGATGATCGCCCCCGACAGCACGCCCGGCATGATCTGCGGCATGATGATGCGGCGGATGATGGTCACAGGGCCGGCGCCGAGCGACATCGCGGCATTCTCGATCTGCGGATCGAGCCGCTGCAGCGCCGCCCACACCGACAGCACCATGAAGGGCATCATCACGTGCGCGAGCGCGATAACCATTCCGGTCTCGGTGAACATGAAGGGGATAGGCGCGCGGATCAACCCGACCGACATCAAGAGCTTGTTGACGAGGCCGTTATTGCCGCCGAACAGCAGCGCCCAGCCGAGCGTCCGCGCCACCACGGAAATCAACAGCGGCCCCAGGATGACCAGCAGGAAAACGCTCTTCCAGCGTCCGCCCATGCGGTTGAGGATGTAGGCTTCGGGCGCACCGAGCAGCGCGGTGAGCAGCGTGGTCAGGATTGCGATGCGAAACGTCCGCCCGAACATCTCGGCGTAATAGGGATCGGTGACGATCTCGTGCCAGTTCTTGAGGATGAAGACCGGCTCGATGCCCTTGTACTGGCCCCAATCGTGGAACGACAGCATCACGGTCATTGCCAGCGGAATCAGGAGCACGCCGACGAACAGCATCAAAGCGGGCGCGGTCAGCGCCCACGGCGTGCGTACGTTTCGTTCCTCGGCGGAAGCGCTCATGCGACGCCTCTCACGCCCATGTCTTCCGGTCGCCAGGTGAGGTGAACTGCCTCGCCTTCGACCGGTTGCGACCGGCCGTCATTCTGGCGGATCACGGTCGCCGGGCCACATTCGCTCTCGCACTGGAACAGCCAGTGATTGCCCTGGAAGATGCGGGTGACGATCTTTGCGCTGAGGCCTGCGTCGCCAAAGTCGATCCGCTCGGGGCGAATGCTGACGGTGACGGGACCGCTACGCCCGGCAGGCGCAGGCGCGCTCCACGAGCCGGCGATCAATCGCCCAGGCGCACTGGTCCGATCGATCGTCGCGGCAAAGTCGTTGGTCTTTCCCAAAAACTGCGAGACGAAGGCCGAGGCCGGCTTCTCATAAGCCTCTTGCGGCGTGCCGATCTGCTCGATCCGGCCCTGGCTCATCACCACGATGCGGTCGGACAACGACATCGCCTCGTTCTGGTCGTGGGTGACGAGGATCGTGGTGGTGCCGATGGTACGCTGGATCTGGCGCAGCTCGATCTGCATCTCCTCGCGCAGCTTGGCGTCGAGATTCGATAGCGGCTCGTCGAGCAACAGCACGCTCGGCTTGATCACCAGCGCGCGCGCCAGCGCCACGCGCTGCTGCTGGCCGCCGGACATGCGACGCGGATGGCGATCCTCGTAGCCGGCAAGCCCGACCATCGCGAGCGCTGCGCGAACGCGCTCGGTCCGTTCGCCGCGCGGCACATTGCGCATCTCGAGCCCGAAGGCGACATTCTCGGCCGCGGTCATGTGCGGAAACAGCGCGTAGCTCTGGAACACGATCCCGAGCCCGCGTTTGGCCGGATGGATCGCGGTCAGATCCTTGCCTTGCAGCCGGATCGCGCCGCGGGTGGGATCGAGGAAGCCCGCGATCATCTGCAGGGTCGTGGTCTTGCCGCAGCCGGAGGGGCCGAGAAAGGAGACGAACTCCCCCTTCCCGACCGCGAGACTGAAGTCGTCGACGACAGTCTGCGCTCCGAATTGCTTGGCGACCCCTTCGAGCTCGAGATAGGCCATCGCACTGTCTCCGGGATGACCGATCAGCGCTCGACCTCGCGATTCCAGCGCTTGGTCCATTCCTCGCGCTTCTCGTTGATGACGGTCCAGTCCGGATTATAGAGCTTTGCCGCGCGCTCGCCGATCGGCGCCATCTTGCCGAGCTCGGGCGGGATCACCAGCGATTTCAGCACCGGGCCGTAGCCGTAATCCTTCAGCATCACGAGCTGGATCTTGGGTTCGAGCAGCATCTTGACGAAGCTAGACGCAAGCGGCGAGGCGTTCGGCTTGGTGATCGGACAGGCGGTCGTCAGCAACGTCGCGGCGCCCTCCTTCGGATAGACGAAATCGACGGGGAAGCCGGTATTGGCAAAGCTCTGCACGCGGCCGGTGCCCCACACCGCGATCACAGCCTGCCCGGACTGGAACAGCTCGGTCATCTTGCCCGGCGACGGCTCATAGGCGAGCACGTTCGGATTGATCTGCTCCTTGAAGATCTTGAAGCCGGAATCGACATTGGACTCGCCGCCGCCATTCATCTTCGACAGCATCACCAGCGCTTCGAGGCCATAGGTGTTGTTGATCGGCGGGATCACGAGCTGCTTGGCGTATTTCGTGTCCTTGAGATCGTTCCAGGAGGTCGGCGGCGCCCAGCCCTTCTCCGCAAACACCTTGGTGTTGTACATCAGGCCGGTCGCGACGATGCCGATCGCGACCGCACGATCGTCCTTGAAGCGCGCGGTGTCGTAGAGATCGGTCGGCAGGCCATCGAGCTTGCCGCAGAAGCCGAGTTGGATCGCCTGGTACATCGGGCCGTCGTCCACGATGGCGACGTCGATCTGCTGGTTGCCCTTCTGCGCCTGCAGCTTGGCCAGCGTGTCGGTGGAGTTGCCGGCGACGTACTCGACCTTGACGCCGTTCTCCTTCTCGAAAGTCGGGATCACCTCGTCGCGGATGGTCTTCTCGAACGAGCCGCCATAGCCGGCGACATAGAGCGTCTTTTGCTGAGCCGTGGCAACCGACGGGGCGGCGATGAGGGCCGCGATGCTGACCGCTGTCAGAAGGCGAAAAGTCTTCATGTGGTCCGATCTCCATACCGGGATGAGGTGACGTGCCGACGAGTCTCGTTGGCTGGACCTTCCGCATTTCCTTCCGCGCAAAACCCCTCTCCGACCAGGGCTCCGGCCCCTGCTCGACAGGTTTGGCGCGATCCGGAGGTTCGAACCCCTCCAATCTGCCGAAAAAGCGGGCCGTCTCCAGCTCTGATGAAAAAGATCGCAAACTCCGGCTTCCGTCGTCCAATGAATAATGGCACCCTCTGTATGCCTAAATGTTATGAATGGAATTCAGGATGGCGCGCATCAATTCGCGGCAGGTGGAAGCCTTCCGGGCTACGATGCTGACCGGCAGCGTGACTGAGGCGGCGGCGCTGATGAAAGTGACGCAGCCGGCGGTCAGCCGCTTGCTGCGCGACCTCCAGGCGCTGCTGAAGATGGAGCTGTTCGAGCGGCGCGGCACCGGCCTCGTGCCGACCGCTGCGGCAATGGCGCTCTACACCGAAGTCGAGCGCTCCTTCGTCGGCCTTGAACGGATCACGGCGGCAGCCGAGGAAATCCGCGGCCGCCGCACCGGCTCACTGCGGATCGCGGCACTTCCAGCATTGTCCAATGGCTATTTGCCGCGGCTCACCGGGCACTTCCTGAAGGAGCGGCCGAACCTCAACCTCGCTTTCTTCGGCGTGATCTCGCCGATCGTGGTCGACTGGGTACTGAACAATCAGTGCGACGTCGGCTTTGCCGAGGTGCCCATCGCGCATTCGGGCTTGCCGAGCCAGAAGCTGCCGGCGCCCGCGCGTGTGGCTGTACTGCCCACCGGTCACCGCCTCGCGGAAAAGGAAGTGCTGGAGCCCCGCGACTTCGAGGGCGAGACTTTCATCTCGCTGTCGGCGGGCTCGTCGAGCCGCCACCTCGTCGACCAGGTCTTCCATCGCCACGATGTCCGCCGCGTGCTCAGGGTCGAGACCACGCTGTCGGAGATCATGTGCGGCATGGTGTCGTCAGGACTTGGCGTCGCCATCTGCGATCCCTTCACCGCCCAGGAATTTTCTACCCGCGGCGTCGTCGTGCGCCGCTTCCTGCCGCGCATCGACTTCGAATTCTCGGCGGTCTTTCCGGCACAGCGCAGCCCCTCGCCGGTAGCGCTCGATCTGGTCGAGACCATACGCAAGGCGCTCGCCGAATTCGACGAGCCACCCCTCAGCCGTTGAACGCCGCCTGTGCCTCCGGCAGGTCCCAGATCTTGCCAATCGCAGCGGTGCCGGCAGCCGTGATCGCGGCCTCGTCGGCGCCGAGATAGCGGCCGGCATCGACCAGCATGCGGCCGTCGACCATGACCTGATCGATATTGGCGCGATTGGCGAGCGCGATCAGCGCGCGGCGCGGGTCGAACAGCGGCTGAAGATGCGGATGGGTGAGATCGACGATCGTGAGGTCGGCGGTCGCGCCCGGCTCGATACGGCCGAGATCGGGCCGCTTGATGACATCGGCCGCGATTGCCGTGTTCGCCTCGATCAACTCGGGCGCGTTCGCGACATCGGCACGCGCCGAGGTGATCTTGGAGATCAGCGACGCCGCATTGAGCTCGCCGAGCAGGTCCATGTTGTAGCCGTCGGTGCCGACCACCGTGCGCACGCCGTGCTCCGCGAACTGGCTGAAGGCCGCGGTGACGCCGGCGCGCGCGAACACGCGCGGGCAGTTGAGAACCGTCATACCGCGCGCGGCCATCAGCTTGAGATCGTCATCGGTGCTGAACATGCAGTGCGCCGCCATCAGGTCGGGCGCCAGCAGGCCGAGCCAGTCGAGATATTGCGCCGGCGTGCGGCCGCCATAGCGCTTGCCGATGGTTTCGACCTCGGCGCGGCTCTGCGCCATATGCGTCGTGACGGGCACGCCGAGCTCGCGTGCCCGCGCGGCACAGGCCCTCAACAGATCAGGCCCGCAGGTGTCGGTGGCATGCGGACTCATCGCAAGGCCGATGCGGCCGTCGCCGCGATTATTCCAGCGCTGGTAGAGTGCATCCCAGGTCGCCATGTCGGCTGTGCCGTCATCGCCGGAATAGTGCACCACGCCGTCGGGGCCGGCCTTGGCGTCCGACGTCGAGAACAGATAGGGCGCGCCGTAGAAGCGGATGCCCATCTCCTCGGCGGCATCGAACATCTCCGGGATCGAGTTGCGGAACGGCTCCATCACCGTGGTGGCGCCGCCCTTCAGGAGTTGGAGGATGCCGAGCCGCGCGACCGCCATGCGCTCTTCCGCCGATAAGATATCTGCACCGCGCTTGGTCAGCGGCAAAAGCACCGTGTAAACGATGCTCTGGTTGTTGCGGCGGCCGTTGCCGTCCTCGGTGTGGCTGCGCGCCACCGCTTCGGAGAAGCAGTGATTGTGCAGGTTCAACAGGCCCGGCAGAACGAAGCGGCCGGGACGGTCATGCACCTCGTCCGCCCGCGGCTTGTCGCGCGTGACCGCGGCAATCTTCTTGCCTTCGACCAGAACCCAATGGTCGCGCAACACGTCCTGCGCGCCGTCCTTGCGTGACAGCACATAGCTGCCGAAGATTGCGATCGTGCTCATGCGGGGCGTACGTTCCAGAAAACGGCGGTGCCGTCGAGAATGCCGGTGATGGCTTTGCGATAGGCAGTCGGCTGCTTGTACAGGCCAATCGGAATATAGGGGATTTCCTGGAAAGCCACCGCCTGGATCTCACGGCAGATGCGCTGCTGCTCCGCGAGCTCGGAGGCCGCCAGCCACTGGCTGCGCAGGCCGGCCATCTTCTCGCTCGCATACCAGCCGGCGACCTTGCCCTCACCACGGATATTGGTGTTGCCGGCCGGATTGAGCCAGTCGATGCCCTGCCAGTTGCCGACCGCCGCGCTCCAGCCGCCCTGCCCGATCGGGTCCTTCTTGAGTTGGCGTTGCAGCACCACGGCGAAATCGAGCCCGGCATATTCGACGTTCATGCCGGCCTTGCGCAAGGAGTCGACGGCGATCTCGCCAAGCGGCTTCTGCGCCAGTGAGTTGGTGGGCACGAGCACCACGACCTTCTCGCCATTATACCCCGCGGCCTTGAGATCGGCCTTCACTTTGGCGTAGTCACGCGGGCCGCGGAAGACATCGAGGCCGACATCGCTGGCCATCGGCGTATTCGGCGCGAAATAGCCGATCGGTGAGACCTGGAAGTTCGGATCGGTACCGGCCACCGCGGTCATGAAGGCGGATTGATCGATGGCCCCCAGGAGCGCGCGGCGAACGGCAGGATTGTCGAACGGTGACTGAAGATGATTGAGGCGCAGCATGCAGGCGTAACCGCGGGGATCGAGGATCCGCGTCTCGATGTCGCCGGCCGCCTTGATGATCGGCAGCAGGTCGTGTGGCGTGGTCTCTTGCCAGTCCTGCTCCCCGGTCTGCAGCGCGGCGACGCCGGTGCCGGCATCGGGCGTGGTGGTCCAGACCACCCGATCGTAGTGCACGATCTTCGGGCCCGCTGTCCAATCCGGCTTGCCGTCCGTGCGCGGCTGATAGCGCTCGAACCTGGCATACGCGTTGCGCGCACCCTGCACGCGCTCGTCGGCGAGATAGCGGAACGGGCCGCTGCCGATCACTTCGGTGAGCGGCTTGAACGGATCCTGGCCCGCCAGCCGCTCCGGCATCATGAAGCACGCGTTGATCGCGGCCTTGCCCAGCGCTTGCGGCAACAGCGGGAATGGACGTTTGAGGCGGAAGCGGATGGTGCGGTCGTCAGTGGCCGACAGCTTGTCAGTCGCCTCCATCAGCTCGCCGCCAAAGCCGTCGCGCGCGGCCCAGCGGCGGATGCTCGCGACGCAGTCGCGGGCGAGCACGCGCTCGCCATCGTGCCAGAACAGACCGTCACGCAAGCTGAGGTCCCATTGCAGCCGGTCGCCGGAGACGACATGGCCCGACAGCATCTGAGGCGAGACCTGGAGCGAAGAGCTCATGCCGTAGAGCGTGTCGTAGACCATGAAGCCGTGGTTTCGCGACACTTGTGCCGTCGAATAGATGGGATCGACGAAGGCGAGGTCGATCACCGGAATGAAGCGTAGCGTGGTCTGGGATTCGGCGCGCAGGATGCCCGGAAATGACAGCGCCGGCACCGCGGCTACGGCCTTGAGGAGCGAACGGCGGGAGACGGGCATTGCAAGAGGCTCCTGAAGGATCTTACGTGTTCAACAAGACCGCGCCGATCGCAGCGGCCACCGCCTGCTGCGCCGGCTCGACCACGGGCACACCGATGGCATCCGCAATCGCCGCGCGGTGCGAGGCCATGCCGGCGCAGCCCATCACCACGACATCGGCAAGGCATTGCGAGACCAGCGCGCGGCCGGCTTCAATCAACCGTCCCCGGATGTCCGCGCCTGCCGTCTCCGCCGCGCTCGCGCCGACCGACCAGCTTCCGGCATAGCGGCTGTCGATGCCCATCAGCCGCACCATCCGCTGCTGGCGGCGAATGCTCGACGGCGACAGCGCGATGACGCCAAATCGCTCGCCCAGCATCATTGCGCGAAAGATGCCGCACTCGGCGATGCCCATCACCGGGCGCCCGCCGGCCGCCTCGCGCACCGCATGCAGGCCGGGATCACTGAAGCAGGCGAGCACGAAGGCATCCGCATCGGCGCGCGACACACGGTTGACCAGCGGCATCACCATGCTGTCGGCGTCGCGTTGCGAGCTGATGCCCGGCGGCCCCCCGGCAAGGCCGACGACCTCGATTGCGGGTCCGCCGGCGATGCGTAGCGGCGCGACGGCGTCGTCGATCGCCGCCGTCACCGATGCGGAGGAGTTGGGGTTGATGACGAGGATACGGGTCATGGCGTGGCTCAACTTTTTCCGGCCTCGTGGCGCAGGAAGTTGGCCGCGATCTTCTCACCGGTCGTGATCCAGACATCCGGGCACGACTTTGCGTAGGTCAGGAATTCGCGCAGCAGGCGCAGCCGCATCGGTCGACCGCTGCATTGTGGATGCAGCACGGTCGTCACCATCGCGCCCCAGTCTCTGGTTTCGTCGAGCTCGTCCTTCCAGATCGAGAGCACATGCTCCTTGGGGAAGATCGAGCGGGGGCTGAAGCGCGCGGACAGGCCGTGCATCCAGTCGTCATAGCTGGCGGTCACCGGCAGCTCGATCGTGCCCGGCTTGCCGTCGGCGAGACGATGCCGATAGGGCCGCACGTCGTCGCGGAACGAGGAGGTGTAGACGATGCCGTGGCGCACCAAGGCCACCCGCAGCTCCTCGGTGAACTCGCCGTAGGGCGCGCGGTAGCCGGTCGGCCTGACGCCAAGCCGGCGCTTGAGCGCCTCGAACCCGCGCTCGAGCTCCTCCTCGATCCAGGGATCGCCGGGATCGGGCAACAGATGGTGATAGCCGTGGTGGCCGATCTCGTGACCGGCCTTGAGAATGGCCTCGGCCATCGCCGGATGCGCGTCGACCGACCATCCCGTGACGAAGAAGGTCGCCTTGAGATCGAGCTGTTCGAGCAGCTCCAGGAGCTTCGGCGTGCCGACGCGTGCCTCATAGCCGCCATAGCTCATGGTGATGAGCCGCTGCGCATGCACCGCGTCCTTGCTGGTCCAGGCGCTCTCCGCGTCCACGTCGAACGACAGGAACATCGCCGAATTGTACGGCTTCGGCCAGGGGTATTCCGGCGCAGGATCCGCGGTGTTGGCTGGGGTGAGCGGAATGCTCTGGAGTGCCTTACTGTCCAGCATTGAGGGTCGCCTTTTCGAGTGCGTTGTCGGTCAGTTTCCACTTGGCAAGCAGCGTGCGATAGGTGCCGTCCGTGATCAGCGCATCGACCGCCTCCAGCATGGCTTGCTGCAGCGCCTTTTCCTTGACCGGCAGAGCGATGCCGGTGAATTGCTGCGCGATGGGCTCGCCCACGGTCGCATAGGTGCCGGGCTCGAGGTCCATGATGTAGGGCAGCGTCTCGTTGCCCTGGGCGGCGGCATCGATGCGGCCCTGCCTGAGCTGGGTGCGGGCGTCGGCCGAGCCGTCGGTGCCGACGAACTGGATCGGATTGGTGCCGCAATTCTTCTCGCTCCAGGCCGCGATCTGCGCCGGGAACATGGTGCGGCGGCTGGCGCCGACCTTCTTGCCACAGAGCGCGGCTGCGTCCTTGAACTCCGCCTTGCGCGACTGCTGCACGAAGAACTGCGGGCCGCTGCGCAAATAATCGACGAAGGACGCGATCTCGTGCCGGCTGGCATAGTCCGTGAAGCCGGACAGGATGGCGTCCACCCGCCCGGTCGAGATCGACGGCATGAACTCGGCAAAGCTGGTCTCCTGCCACTCGATCTTGACGCCGAGCTTGCGGCCGATGGCCCCGCCGAGATCGATGTCGAAGCCGGACAACGCGTTGGTGGCGGGATCGCGGAACTCCATCGGCGGATAGTTCGGCACCAGCGCGACCTTGATGCTGCCGCGCTTGGCGATCTCCGCCGGCAGCTCGACTGCCATGACCGGAGCGCTCATGGCGCCAACGAGTGCCGCCGTAACCAGAAGTCTCTTCATCGATACGCCCCCATTCAGATCACTGCCGAAAGAAATGCCTTGGTACGCTCCTCGCGCGGCGCGCCCAAGACATCGGATGCGCGCCCGTGCTCGATGATCGCGCCCTGGTCCATGTAGACGACGCGGTCGGCGACCTCGCGCGCGAAGCCGAGTTCGTGCGTCACGACCATCATGCTCATGCCGCTCCGCGCCAGCTCCTTCATGACCGCCAAGACCTCGCCGACGAGCTCGGGATCGAGCGCGCTGGTCGGCTCGTCGAACAGCATCAGCATCGGCTTCATGGCAAGCGCGCGGGCAATCGCGACCCGCTGCTGCTGGCCGCCGGAGAGCTGGGCGGGATACGCGTCCGCTTTGGCCGACAATCCGACGCGCCGCAGCAGCTCGATCGCCTCAGCGCGCACCTCGTCGGATTTTCGGCCTTGAACCTGGAGCGGACCCTCGGTGATGTTTTCGAGCGCGGTCTTGTGCGGAAACAGGTTGAAGCGCTGGAACACCATGCCGGTTTTCAGCCGTTGCCGCCCGATTTCGCGCTCGCTGAGCCGATGCAGTCGTCCGCCCTGCTCGCGCACGCCCAGGAGCTCGCCGTCGAGCCAGATGCCGCCGCTGTCGATCGCCGCGAGCTGGTTGATGCAGCGGAGCAGTGTGGTCTTGCCCGAGCCGGAGGCGCCGATCAGACACATCACCTCGCCGGGCCAGACGTCGAGCGTGACGCTCTTGAGAGCCTGGAACTCGCCGAAATTCTTGGCGACGGAGCGAATCGCGACGAGGGGTCTTGTCATCGCGCGAGCCGCAATGTGCCGCGCGCAAAACGGCGTTCGAGCAGCATCTGGAGCGGCGTCAGGATTGAGACGACGAGCAGGTACCAGAGCCCGGCCACGATCAGGAGCTCGATCACGCGCGAATTGGCGTAGTAGATGTTTTCGGCGTTGTGCAGCAGTTCCGGATACTGGATGACGCTGGCGAGCGAGGTCGCCTTCACCATGCCGATGAACTCGTTGCCAAGCGGCGGGATCACCACCCGCATCGCCTGCGGCAGCACGATCCGGCGCAGCGCACGCAGGCGTCCCATGCCAATCGCCTGCGCGGCCTCATATTGCCCGATATCGACTGACAGCATGCCGGCGCGCATCACTTCCGAGGTATAGGCACCCTGGTTGATGCCGAGCCCGAGCAGCGCGGCAAGGAACGGCGTCATGACGTCGACGGCGCGCGCACTCCACAGGCCGGGAATGCCGATGGTCGGAAACACCAGCGCGAGATTGAACCACAGCAGCAGTTGCAGGATCAGCGGCGTACCGCGGAACAACCAAGTGTAGCCGGCGGCAACGGTCTTCAGTACCGGGTTGGGCGACAGCCGCATGATCGCGACGATGACGCCAAGGAAGATACCGAGCGCCATCGCCAGCACCGCCATCACCATGGTGTTGACGATGCCCTCTATGATCACCTTTGCGGTCAGGAAGCGGCCGACATAAGACCATTCGATCTGGCCGCCCGCAAAAGCGCGCCCGATCAATGCAAGCACGAGGACGATCAGCGCCGCGCTGAGCCAGCGAAACCAGTGCGGCTCGCGCGCGACCCGCATTCCCGACAGATCGGGAAAACCCTCCGCGAGTGCCGGTGCCGGCTTCATTGCGGCGCCGCGTTCAGCATGGGCTGGGCGACCGCGTTGCCGCCAAGGCTCCATTTGTCGAGGACAGCCTTGTAGGAACCGTCGGCGATCATCGCGATGAGCTTCTCGGTCACCACTTCACGAAGCGCCGCATCGTCCTTGCGGAACATGATGCCCTGATAGCCTTTGGCAAAGGGCTCGCCGATCACGCGGTATTTGCCGGGTTCCTGCGTCTGCGCATAAGGCAGCGTCTCGCTGCCCTGTACGGCGGCGTCGATGCGGCCCTGCTTGAGCTGGTTGCGGACGTCGATCGAGTTCTCGCCCGGCACGTACTGGATCGCCGGCTTGCCGGCCGCCTCGCAATTCTGCTTGCTCCACTTCTCGATCTCGACCGGGAAGCTGGTGCTGCGGGTGGTCCCGACCTTCTTGCCGCAGAGATCGGTCGCAGCCTTGGCTTCGTTCTCCGCCATCACGAAGAACTGCGGGCCGGTCCCGAGATAATCGACGAAATCTGCGGTCTCGCGCCGCGAGGCGCGATCGGAGATGCCGGAGATGATGAAGTCGGCGCGCCTGGTCTGGAGCGACGGGATCAATTCGGCGAACGGCGTCTCGCTCCAGACGATCTTCACGCCGAGGCGCTTGGCGAGCTCGTTCGCCAGATCGACGTCGAGCCCGACGAGCTCATTCGTTGCGGGATCGCGATGTTCCATCGGCGCGTATGTCGAGTTGACCGTGAGCTTCAACGCGCCCGCTTGCTTGATCTCGGCCGGAAGCTCCGCCGCCTGCGCGGACGTGGCGGCCGTCAGCGCTGCGATGCCGAGGAAATACGAGAGGCGCGTCATATCGGCTCCTTTGCCAACGTTGTTGGAACGTCCTGTCAGTCCGCGTCGAGAACCGCGGGTTCGATGACGCCGGCGCGTTCGGTGATCACCCTGTATTGCTCCGGCCGCCGGTGCGCGGCGAAGTTGAACATCTTGTCCTTGCCCTGGCGGCAGAGGTCCAGATCGATATCGGCGACGATCACCTCGTCGGTCAGCGTTGCGGCCTGCGCGACGATGCGGCCATTGGGATCGACGATGCAGGAGCCGCCGATCAGCCCGGAGCCGTCCTCCTCGCCCGCCTTCGCCACCGAGATCGCCCAGGTCGCGTTCATATAGGCGTTGGCCTGCGTCACCAGCGTGGAGTGGAAGGTGCGCAAGGAGGCATCTTCCGTGCTACCGCCATTGGGATCATAGGCCGCCGAATTGTAGCCGATGCAGACAAGCTCGACGCCCTGCAGGCCAAGCACGCGCCAGGATTCCGGCCAGCGGCGATCGTTGCAGATCATCATGCCCATAATGGCGTGGGCCCAGGCCGAGCCGGCGCGGAAGGCCGGAAAGCCGAGGTCGCCATAGTCGAAATAGCGTTTCTCAAGCTGCTGGTAGCGCGCACCTTGTCGCGGCTCGACCGAGCCCGGCAGGTGCACCTTGCGATAGCGGCCGAGCAGCTCGCCGTCGCGGTCAACCAGGATGGCGCAATTGTAGCGGCGTCCATCCGGCGTCAGCTCGGCATAGCCAACATAGAAGCCGACGCGCAGCGCACGCGCACGGTCAAACAAGGCGGCGACGTTCGGGTTCGGCATTCCGCGTTCGAAATAATGGTCGAGCGCGTCGCCTTCGAGCAACCAGCGCGGAAAGAATGTGGTGAAGGCAAGCTCGGGAAACACCACGAGGCTGGCGCCGCGGCCGGCCGCCTCTTCCAGCAGCGCAAGCATCCGCGACAGCGTATGCTCGCGCGGATCGGCTTTTTGCGTCGGCCCCATCTGTGCGGCGGCAGCGCGAAGGACACGAACCAAGATTGCCTCCAATCTGTGCGCAGTGGCGCCTCAATGGGCGGATGAACCCTTTGATGCGACGTGCAAATCCGCGGCCATTACGCGGAAGCGGGGCTGCAAAATCAATTCGTTCTGCTATGATGTTTTGGCCCAGAGTATAATCGGCAGTGATATGAACCTGCGCCAGCTCGAGATTCTCCGCGCCGTCATCCGCCACCGCACCACGGTTGCGGCCGCCGACGAACTAGCGCTGTCGCAGCCTGCAGTCAGCAATGCGCTGAAGACGATGGAGGCGCAGGCGGGTTTTGCGCTGTTCGAGCGCGTCAACAACCGGCTGTTTCCGACCACGGAAGCGATGGCGCTCTACAAGGAGAGCGAGGCGATCTTCGCGCTGCACGCAAAGCTCGAGAACCGCGTGCGCGATCTGCGCGAGAACCGCTCCGGGCATCTCGCGCTGGTCGCGACGCCGCCGCTCGCCTACAGCATCATCCCCGCGGCGCTGTCAGGCTTCCTGCGCCGCCGCCCGGAGACGCGGGTGTTCTTCGACGTGCGGCGCTATGAGGGCATCATCGAAGGCGTGCTCAACCGCGTCGCCGAGCTCGGCTTCGCGCTCGGGCTGACACATCATCCGGGCATCGCCCATGAGGTGGTGCACACCGGCGAGATGGTCTGCGTGCTGCCGCCGCAGCACCCGCTCGCCGACCGGCCGGTGATCTCGGCAGCCGACCTGTCCGGCCTGCCCTTCATCGGGCTCGAGCGCGGCACGCGGCTTGGCGAGGCCGTGCGCGACAGTTTCGCACGCGCCGGCGCGCCGTTCCAGCCGACCGTCGAGGTGCGCTACTGCAACACGGCCTGCGTGCTCGCCGCCGCTGGCGTCGGCGCCGCGGTGGTCGATCCCTTCTCGCCACGGCAGAACGGCTGGACCGGCCTCGCCGTACGGCCGTTCGCGCCGACGACGCACGCCGTGGCCTATATGCTATGGTCGGAAGCCGAGCCGCTGTCGCGCCTGGCCAAGGCGTTTCTCAACGAGGTCCGGAAAGAGAGTGCGCTGCTGGAGCGCACAGCGCCACACCAACAACATGGGGCAGGAAGCGACTGAGCTTGACCTTTACCGGAGGGCACATGGCACGCATCACCATCATCGAGACCGGACAGGTCCCACAAAAATATCGCGAGCGCCACGGTTCGTTCCCCGACATGTTCGAGCGCATGGTCCGCGCCGAGGACCCGACAGCTACGGTCGACATCGTCAGCATCCCGAACGGCGATGCGCTTCCCGACCCGCGCAATTTGGAGGCGGTGCTGATCACCGGCGCCGCCGCCGGCGTCTATGACGGGCTCGACTGGATCGCGCCGCTGGAAGATTTCGTGCGCACCGCCTACGCCAACAGGACACCAATGGTCGGCGTCTGCTTCGGCCATCAGCTGATCGCGCAGGCGCTCGGCGGCACTGTGCGCAAGTCGGAGAAGGGCTGGGGCATCGGCCGGCACGTCTATCAGGTGCTGCCGGACAACGGCGTCATCGACGACGAAGCGGTCGCCATCGCCTGCTCGCATCAGGACCAGGTGATGGAGCCGCCCAACGATGCGCTGACGATCCTCTCCTCCGATTTCACCCCGCATGCCGGCCTGCTCTACGCCAACGGCGCGACGCTCACCCTGCAGCCGCATCCGGAGTTCGACGTGGAGTTTGCGCAAGTGTGCTGCGAGCTGCGCATCGGCAAGGCGCCGGAGGATGTCGTTGCCACCGCGAGGGAATCACTGGCGCAGCCGATGGATCACGCCAAGCTTGGTGGCGCGATTACGAGATTTCTAGCGCGCAGGTCCACCTCCTCATCCTGACGAGCGCGCTCCCGCGCGCGTCTCGAAGGATAGAGGCCCAAATGCAGCAACCGGGCCTGCATGGTTCGAGACGCCGCTTCGCGGCTCCTCACCATGAGGGGAGAGAGTTGTTTGCAAGCCTCAGAACGGATCCGTCCCCAGCCCCGCCACATCCGCAGGCCTCGGCCCCGGTGCCGGCCAGTGAAACCGCCGGTCCTTCTCCGCAATCGCGATGTCGTTGATCGAGGCTTCGCGGCGCCGCATCAGGCCGTGCTCGTCGAACTCCCACTGCTCGTTGCCGTAGGAGCGATACCACTGGCCGCTCGCATCGTGCCATTCGTATTGGAAGCGAACCGCGATGCGGTTTTCGTCGAACGCCCAGAGGTCCTTGATCAGGCGGTAGTCGTGCTCCTTCTCCCATTTGCGGGTGAGGAACGTGACGATGGCCTCGCGCCCCTGAAAAACCTCGGAGCGATTGCGCCAGCGGCTGTCCTCGGTATAGGCGAGCGAGACGCGCACCGGGTCGCGCGAATTCCAGGCATCCTCGGCCATGCGGGCCTTTTGCGCTGCGGTCTCACGGGTAAAGGGCGGGAGCGGCGGGCGCGACATGAGGGCCTCATCGGTTGGCGGGAGTGCAATCTATCGCCGCGCGCGGGGGAGTCGAGAGGGCCGTCCGCTATCGCCCGATCACGAAATCGGATCAGCCTTCATCAAGGCGCGGATCGATTTCGGGATCGGCTGGGCACGTCCGCCGCTGATGAAGGCGACCCGCACCTCGGCTTTGACCAGCACGACTTCGCCGCGCCGCACCTCCTGCGCCAGCATGATGGAGGCGCCCTTCACGGCGACCGGCCAGGTCACGACATCGAGCACGTCATCCATCCGGGCAGGCTTGAGGAAATCGAGATGCATCGAGCGCACCACGAAGGCGAAGCTTGCGTCTTCCGCCTCGGCCTGCTCGAACAATGCCTGCTGCTCGGCGCCCATCAGCCGCAGATGATTGGTCCGCCCGCGCTCCATGAAGCGCAGATAGTTGGCGTGATAGACGATGCCGGAAAACTCTGGTTTGACGATATCGCAACAGAATGCCAAGTTCTTGATTTCGTTGGGGCGCTGGAGGGCGATAGCGTGAACAAGCGCAGATTTTTCTACGTCCCTTTCATGGCGAGCCGCAGCGCCTTCGGGATCAGCTTCAGTGTTCACCTAGCTCGCCTCGAGAGAAATGTCAGCCCGGCCGCGAGCATAGCGGCCCGAAGGGGCATGCGGGACGAGTGCAGCGACAACACCGGTGTTTGAGCGGTACGCGGGAACGGGGCCGTGATAACGCTCGCCACAGGCGAGCCCGTTTTCCGAGTGCCCCCGGCGAGGAGCACTTTATGGCTTGCGCGAGGCATCGTGATCCGAAGGGCCGAGACAGCATGGCTCGGCAAGCTGGCTCATAGAGCCCCGTCCGCGGCGCGGCCGCGCCCACAACCTAATTAGACCCGTACTTGTGCCATGGGCGAAACCGCGGCACTTATGAGCCTGATTTCGGGAGATCCTATCGCGGACCTCACACCACTGACCCACATTAAGAACGTGTGCGGTTATTTGCGTGAGAGTTTCCGGGTTCGTTGCTCCGTCGGCGCCGCCCCTGACCGAAAGCCCAACCGATCGCTCCTGCTTTGACGGTTTCGTTCGCGGAGCCGGAGCAGGACTGGCGTGTATCGTACTCCGTCAACCCAGCTCCATGGCCTGGCCGGAATAGTCGACGAACAGCTTCTCGCCGGCGACATGGACCTGGGGACAGGATGGGCTTGAGGGGGCCGGCCCATTGCTTGTAGCGTTCGCATAGCTGAAGCAGTCGGAGTTAGGCAAAAGACCAAGGTAGCTGGGTTGCAGACTGTCAGCGGTGCGCGCCTCCTGGTTCCCCCCGATCGCAATCGCTGAAATAGCGATCACGATCGGCTGGAAACGGTGATCACGATGCTCTGGAATGGGCGATCACGATGGCTTGGACTCCGTGATCACGAACGGCTGGAACACGCACTTACCGGGCGCCCCGTCGACCTACCACGCTACTACGTCGCGACGTGGAGCGATGCCGTCAAGCTGTCGGGTGCGCAAGAGGCAGGACACCGCGCTGATCTACGCTCGCAAGCGAAGGGGCATGTCAAGGAGTTGGAGATATGTGCAACGCCGCAACCTGACGCGGCGTTTGATTCACGCATTTCTTCCAGCGCCAATGTTGCGATGCAGTTACAGCAATTTGCGTGCACGTTGTTAAGACGCAGCCGGCTCGGGGGCACTCAAGACATGGGAATAGAAATGAAGAACTTGTTGCTTATGACAGTCAGTACGGTGGCGCTTGCTGCGGTGGCCCCCGCATTCAGTGCTGATCTGCCTGCGCAACCCATCAGGCCTCTCTACACCACCGCTCCAGGACCTGTCGCGGCTGCAATCTACGATTGGAGTGCTTACTATTTCGGCGTGAACGGTGGTCTGAGCTCAGGCGAGAGTTGTTGGGAGTACCTTGGCAGCACGCCCGAGGGCTGTCATCATCCGACAGGCGGTAGCGTGGGCCTCCAGATCGGCTATCGATGGCAGATGGGCCAGATCGTGCTGGGTGTTGAGGGCCAGGGCAACTGGGCTGATTTGACCGGGTCCAATCAAAGCATCGCGTTTTCCGATACTACCAACCAGACTAAGATTGACGCGTTCGGTCTCATGACGGGGCAGATTGGTTATGCCTTTGGGAATAACGTACTTTACGGCAAAGGCGGCGCCGCAGTCACGAGCAACATCCATCAGATCAGCTCGACCGTGGCAGGAGCCGCTAGGAAAAGTGACGTTCTTTGGGGCGGTGTGTTGGGGGTCGGATTCGAGCACGGCATCGCACCGAACTGGACGGTGGGCTTCGAGTACGACCACCTGTTCTTCCAGCCCCGCACGGTGAAATTCAGCGGGAACATTGGTGGGGCCGATCGCATCCGCGAGGATCTCGACCTTATCACGGTACGGGTCAACTATAAGTTTGGCGGTCCGATTCTCCTGAAATATTGATCCGTAGTTCTGTCGATGGCCCCGGCCTAGCCGGGGCCATTTGAAGGGAAGCATGGCCCGCTCAGAGCCCGGCCATTCAGGCAATTCCGACGTGAGATTCAAGCGCCGCCTGCGCGATCCCGGCCCCTTTCGCTGGCCTGCGACCCCTCCTTCTCCGGACGGCAAGCTCAGCACTTCGCGGGGAACCGCCGGCTCAGCGCTGAGCACACTCGACACCGAAAGTCAGCCGTAATCGTGGAGAGGGGTAGTCGCAAGGGCGACGAGCTCGGAACCTGCGTCGATGCCGCGGGAATGATACTGCTTGGCTTGCGGCTGCCGCCTTGCCAGGGTAAGCGGCGCATCGCCGTCGCAATCGAGGCAGACGAGATCGTCGAACACAGCTGCCTCCGCTGAGGCGGCCACGGCAAGAGTCCGCCTGCAAGCGTTGAGGACATAATAGATCGACTCATCCGCGTCTTCGCGAACCCGGACGATAGGCAGCTCGGCTTTCCAACATCTCACCGGCCCGTCCGATCTTTCGGATCACTCGGCCTCGCCCGCTTCGGCTACTAGCGGCAACCGAGCAGGCGAGCAGCCTGCCCTCCGACATCGCCGATATCGCGCGCCAAGCGCCGATGCGGACAGAGGAGAAATCCATCTGTGCCGCGGGCGGGGCGCAATGACGTCAGTGAAAGCCGCGGACACGGGCGACCTCATGATGAAGCAAGGCGGCATCCACAGCAGGACTGACCCGAGTTTCTCCGGCCAGGACGCCATAACCCTCGCGCTCAGATGGCATCGCTGCCGGGCGCAAGCTCCATGGCCGGGCAGACCTCTAATCTCGCGTCGCCTTGCAACCCGCCGAAACCCAGGCGGTCAGCCACGCCAGAGCGCGGGGAATAGGTTTGGAGTTCATTCTCGGTCCTTCACACCTCGAAGGGGTTCTGCAGTTCGCACCCGTAGCAACCACAACAGGATTCCTGCAGACTCCGTAGCGCGAGACGCGTCAAGACAGTTGGATCCAAGTGACCTTTTGCGGCCAGAGCTAATACCTTTTCGGCGAGGCACGCCTTCAACGAAGACGTCCGGTTTGCTTCGGGCACCATCCCGATCGCATCGTCCAGAACACCTCGCAACAAAGCGCATAGTTTGGTTTTCGGTGTCATGGCGCTAATCCAAAAACAACGGAGATCTGGCCGACCTCGGCTCCGGCCCGCCTGGCCGGTGGCCCCCGGAAAGCCGTGCGGAATAAACCTTCTTCGCTCCAGGGAGCGGGAGGAATAAGGGAGACGGCCGAGCCTTAGTACAAGAGCTAGGTTTCGGTAATGTGACAGTTCGTGCTCCGCTCATTCTGGATGCATGACGGCTTAAGAAAGCATCCTGCGGATAGGTCCTTTGGTTTTCAAGTCGACGCTTGCTGACGCTATCAACAAAAGTTCGTAAAGCATTTGGTGAGGATCGCCGAGCCGTGAATTGGGCAGCCTTAGTGGATTGCTTGTTCCGATCGCGCCAATTCCGGCTTAGGAGCTCGTCGCGCCTTTTGAGCCGGATGTGCGGCGCGGTTGCTATAGTCGGCGAGCCACGCTTGTGAATCCACGCTGCTCAATCTGGCGGTCATGTTCACGGCCAGAGCTCCGGCTCGGCGGAAACGGATTGGTCCGCAGGCTCAGAGTTGTCAAATCCCGGTTCTGGTAGTTGAAACACGACGCAACATCATCTTGAACTCTTCTGGCACGGTTCACAGTTGAGCTTACGGTGATAAGAATTTCTCTTCGAGATAATTTCGGCGTGCTCCGGCCAGCCCAGCTTGTCGCCGTCCAGGATCGCTGGTTCGAGTGGCTCGATATTCGCACCGAAACTTTCGCCCAGCTGCGCGATCCAGTGACGCTAGAACGTGCTTGGGTGCCACTGGGCTCGATTACCGTTCCGCCAGAACCAGAATGGACACCAACACATCCGGCGGTCACCAGGGCTCGCCGCCCCACATAATGCCTACCCCCCTGTTTAGCACCGTATTCCATGGAGCGGATCAAGTTTGAAGCATCCCGCATGGTCGTTCTGGCTAGTCAGTCACTGTCCGGTGCCATGTGTGACACAATTATGATTGCTCGCGGGACAACACCGTTGAGGCGTGTCTGACTCACACTGTCGAACTTACGACACGGTGGTACTTATTTGTAGAACTAGGCGGTGTGGACTCTGAGAACCCATTTCCAGGAGAAAATCAGATTCATGGCTGTTTTCTCGGAGCAAGTCTTCGGTGTCATGAACCCGCTGGGTCGACCGGAGGTCGAACGCGACGCGGCTGCTTTGTAGCTTACCCGCGGCGGCTGTAATGGCCCCTACAGCCATCCGCCGCCCCTTTGCCTCAGTCCGCGCGCTGCAACAGCGCGCTAGCCGTCATCCACAACAACACGTCACGGGGGTTCCGATATGCAGCTGCTAAGTTCCTCCACGCCGAGCGCCATTCTCTCGAGTGCCCCTTCTCACAACTTAAGCAATTCAGCAGCGTTGCGACCGATTGACGCGGAACGGAAGGTCAGGTGTCCGTCAACACCCTACAGCTATAGGAATCATGTGGCTTGCTTCCTTATCTCGATCGACGGCAGTAGCCCACCGTGGATCTTTGCCTCAAAGCTCCGCAGGCGCTGATAAATCGAGATCAGTTCGACGATCGTGCTCCAGGAGTTGACGAGATACTGAAACGAGGTTCGCACTTGCTTGAACGCGTTGAGGATCTGGTTCATCGCGCCGAGGGTGATCCTGCCCGCGATGATTGTGGGCGCAAGCAGCAGATAAGGAAAGATGACGTCAGTCTGCAGATAGACGATCCGGCCGATATTGAAGTACATGAAGTTCAGATAGAGCCGGAAGTAATTCCTGCGAATGTCTCTAAACAGTACGCTCAATGTCGGCGCATTGGCACGCGCCGTATCATCCTCGCCGAGCACGAGCTCCTTGCGATAGGCCGCTTCGACCCGTTGGTTGAAAAATTCAATTCCGGGCAGGCGGATGCCAATAAGCGCGAGAACGCCGGTGCCCAGGATCGACCAGATGACCGCGGCGAACACCAGCGGATAGGAAATCGAGCCGAACAGAGGCAGCTCGGTGACGTTACTGGACAACCTCACCAGAACCGGCAGGAAGGCCACCAGTGTCAGCACCGCGCTGATGAGATTGACGCCTAGACCTTCCATGGTGCTGGCAAAGCGCATGGTGTCTTCCTGAATCCGCTGGGAGGCGCCTTCGATCGTGCGCAGCCGCGGCCAGTTGGCGACATAAAAATCGTTCATCGCCGTACGCCAGCGGAAGATGTAGTGGCTGACGAAGAATCGCGTCATCACGCCGACCACGACGGCCACGAGCGCTATGCCGGCAAAGGTCGACAACTCGCTGTAGAACTGCTCGACCGTGACCGGCGCCGACTTCGAAAGCGCAGCCTGGATCATGTCATAGAACGGTCCATACCAGCTGTTGATCGCGACCGAGACCTGGACCTGAAAGTAAGAGGTGAACAGGATCAACGCCGAACCAAGAATGGACCACGTCGCCCAGGGATGCGGGGCAAATAACATCCATGCCGCCGCGAACGCCGTAACGGTCAGCGCAAAATAGAGATCAAACCACAGCGCCGAGGCCGACCAGAACGTCGCAAGCCCGACCGGCTTCTCCGGGGCCGGAAAGAGATTGCCGGCAAATACATACCAAAACGCCATCGCCAACGCCGTCCAAAGAATTGACGACGCAAAGAACAACTTTGGTCGAAGGAAGAATGAAACGAACATGCTCGCCGTCCTTTATCGACTTAGAACTTCAGCTCAGAAGATGAACTCGCCGCGGTTTCGCTAACTGTTCCTGACTTCCGGTCACCCGCCAGTCGCGTCGCACGCGCGATGCCTGAAAGGCCCCGGTCTAGCCGGGGCCTTCGATTCACCAGTCCGACTTCAGATCAATATTTGAGCAGAATCGGGCCGCCGAACTTATAGTTGAGCCGCGCAGTCACAAGATCGAAATCCTGGCGGATGCGGTCGCCGCCCAGCGAACCAGCAGCCACGACAAAGTTCACGTCGGCATCCCGCATGAACAAGTGGTCGTACTCGACGCTTACCGACCAGTTCGGCGCGAAACCGACTTCGATCCCGGCGCCCACAGTAGCACCCCAAGGGCTGCTATCAGCGCCCGCGAACTGCGCGCCCGTGACTGCGGAGTTGACTAGATACGTGTTGCTCGCCACTGCGACGCCGCCCTTGGCGTAAAACAGTACGGTGTCGAGCGCATAACCGATCTGCCCAGTCATCGTACCGAACGCACCAATCTTGCTCTGGTCGACATCGCCGAACGCAATGCTGACGTTGGATCCGCTCAGATCAGCCCAGTTCCCCTGACCTTCAACGCCCAGCACGATCTGGCCGATCTGCCATCGATAGCCGATCTGCCCGCCGACGGTAATGCCGGTCGCATCATGACAGCCCTCAGGGGTGCGACCATTGTAGTCCCAGCAATTCGAGCTTGAGCCCAAGCCGCCGTTCACACCGACGTAGAGGCCGCTCCAGTCGTAAATTGCAGCCGCGACAGGCGGCGGAGCTTTGGAGTAGAGAGGTTGGACGGGCTGCGCAGCCAGGTCTGCACCGGATGCGGACGCAATTGCGCCAAGCGCCACAATGCTCACAGTCGTAAGCAAGAAGTTCTTCATTTCTACTCTCATGTCTTGAGTGCCCCGAGCCTCATGCGTCTTAACAACGTGCGCGCGAATTGCTGTAGCTGCGTCACAACATTCGTGCCGAAAGAAATGCGTGAACCGGACGCTGCGTTAGGTTCTGCGTTGCAGATCATTCCCAAGTGTCCCCTTACGGAGGCCACCATGGGCGGAGCGCCACATCGGCATGCGTTTCTTGGAATCCCGGGCCCACCTTGATATCCCGCATTCCAAGTTCGGCGGAGACATCGAGCAGTTTGCTGACGGAATTTGTCGGATTCCATTCGCTTCTCGTCAGTCCTGTACCAATCGAGCAGAAATTCAATCTTCAGATATTTGATGCCATTGTCTTGAAGAATGCGTCTCATTTCCGCAAAACCAATCTTGCTTTGCGCGACCATCGTGTCTTCGTAGTGAAGACCGAACCCGTTGAACCCCGCGCGCGCTGCCCCTTCGACCCTGCCTTTGAATTGGAATGGAGTGACCTCAGCAGGCCCCCAGCGGGTAAACGTGCCCCGAAAGCGCGAAATACGAGATCAGAAGCTCTACGTCATTAGCCACGGCACTATCCTCGCGCGTTCAAGCGGTGAAGTAAGGTATGGCAGCCCACAGGCCACCGGTTGCCATTCTGATATCATGGCACTCGCTGACATAAAGTGGGCGCCCCACGAAACAGTTTTGCCTATTGGAGGCCCGGACCAACTTCGAAAATGGCCGCGCGGCCCTTCATTCGATTGGCGGCGCATCCGGCGCAATGTGGTTGTCGGCACGGCACGCGGCATGAAGAGCGCTAGCCGATGCGCGGTCTCGAACGTAAGCGGCATTTCCGCGACGATATCCATCCTCTTTGAGCGACGGTGAATGACGATCGCTCGATCGTGCTGATCCGCATTCCAGAAAACAACATAAAGATTGTACCTTCTAATGAATCCGACAAACGTGCCTTTGATGTTTTCAGACCCAAGGACGAGGCCGCCGGCCGCCTTCGATTGGGCCGGCTCCTGGACCGTCTTGACCATCTCGTCGAAAATGATCGCGCTCGGTTCCGCCCTCTTCCATGATTTTTTATCCGGAGTGGCAAGAGCACCGAGCGTTGGCGCGCAGCCCGGAAACCATCCGCCTCGCTGCCGTCAGCCAGATGGAGCATGGGGCAATGGAGACGGTGCCGCCATTTGAGAAGAGCCGCGAAATGCGATCGCGCAAGTTCGCCACGGCAGCGCCGCCGGGATAGCCGCGCCAGTCGCCAATCGGCCCGTCATCCTTGACGTGGGTTTCGCTGTGGTCGCTGTGACCAAAGCGGCCGACGAAGTCCGATTTATTTTCGTTCTTCGCCGGCTTCTGATTCATTCGGCTGGACTGTGCAATTGAGCCGCCCCGGGTTTGCCGCAGCCCATTTGCTTTAACTTACGCCGCCATGATGACTTGATTTCGGTGGAGCGCTGCAAGGCAAACGCGTGAATGAGGCGGCAGATTTATCTATGCCCTTCCATAGCGAGCCGCAGCGACTTCGGGATGCGCTGCGCCTTTCCAGCTGAGATAAACGCTACCCGTACACGTGCTGTGACCAGGAGATCGTCGCCACGCCTGCATTCCTGCAGCAAGGCAATCGACGCGCCCCTCACCTCTTGCGGGACTGTGACGACGTCAAGAATGTCATCCAAGACCGCCGGTTTTAGAAAATCGATCGTCATCGAGCGCACAACGAAGGCAACACCGGGCGCATCGTTCTTGGCTTCTTTGAGTAATGCTTGCTGATTCGTTCCGAGCAGGCGCAAGTAGTTCGTTCTGCCGCGTTCCATGAAGCGCAAGAAATTTGCGTGATAAACAATCTGGCCGGAGTCGGTATCTTCGAAATAGACCCGGATCTGCATATGATGGCGGCCGTCGCGAATTTCGCCATCAAGAGAGGCTCTCACGGTGTGGTCCCCTTGCTGCCCTTTTGGGACCCATTGTCTCGCACAAAGGCGCGTTCCAGAGCAAGCGCCGAGGGGCTTTGGCTTTGTTCGCGCAGTCGGAGCTCCGGCGCACCGCCGCGTGGGTGCTGCGCGTGCCCTCAACAGATCAACAACTTAGTAGCTCGGCCTGATCTTCGGGGTGATGACGAACTGCCCTTTTGGCCTGCGATTTGCCTGCCGGTGTGGCGCTGGCACGTCAGTGTTGGATACTAGGGAGGTCCGCTTGGATACTAGAGAGGTCCGCCAGAACTTAGCGGTATTCACGATGGCTGCTGGAGCTCGGGTCGATCAAGAAGCTACTTGTAAGAGGATTGGCGGATGCGAAACAATCGACGATCACACGGACTGTGGGTGCTGACTGCGCCACCAGCGCCACAAACTGCTCCACTTACTGATGAAATTGCAGCGGATATCGTCGTGATTGGCGGTGGATATACCGGGCTGTCGGCGGCCCTTCATCTAGCTGAAGGTGGAGCGCGTGTTGCGCTTTTGGAGGCGTCTGAAATAGGATTCGGCGGGTCCGGGCGGAACGTCGGACTCGTGAATGCGGGCATGTGGCTCATGCCTGAGTCGCTTCCGGCCGCGCTCCGCGCGCCTTTTGGAGAACGGTTACTTGAACAGCTCGGCCGCGGACCGCAGACGGTATTCGAGCTCATCGAAAAGCACCACATCGAATGTGAAGTCGAACGTGCCGGCACCTTGCATTGTGCGGTCGGACGTAAGGGCTTGGAGGAGGTTGAGGCCCGTGCCGAACAGTGGCAGAAGCGTGGAGCGCCCGTCCTGGTGCTAAATGCGGAGGCAACACGCAGCAAAGTAGGCGGTGGCGACTACACCGGCGCGCTGCTCGATAAGCGCGCCGGCACCATACAGCCATTGGCTTATGTGCGAGGGTTAGCGCGGGCCGCGCTTGCGATGGGAGCCAGGATATTTACGCATAGTGAGGCCGTCATGGCGCAACAGAATGGTTTCCGCTGGAGAGTCGGCACCGAAAGCGGATCTGTAGAGGCCGACTGGGTGGTCGTCGCGACGGACGCTTATAGCAAGGGACTTTGGTCTGAGGTACGGCAGGAACAGATTCAACTGCCCTATTTCAACTTTGGCACGCCATGTCTGCCCGATGATCTGAGAAAGTCGATCCTGCCTGAGCGGCAGGGTGTGTGGGACACTCGAGAAGTCCTCTCTTCGTTTCGTCTCGATCGCTCCGGGCGACTCGTGTTTGGCAGTGTTGGTGCGCTTGAGGGGATTGGGCGATCTATTCACCGCGCTTGGGCCCAAAGATCGTTGCACAAGCTTTTTCCAGGACTTCGGGGCGTCCAGTTTGAAACCGGCTGGTTTGGCATGATTGGAATGACCTCCGACAACTTGCCCCGGCTTCACAAGCTGGACCGCCAAGTCATCGGTTTCAGTGGCTATAACGGCCGCGGAATCGCACCAGGCACTGTGTTTGGCAGTGTTTTGGCTTCGTATGTATTGGGGCAGATCGCGGAGAACGACCTGCCGTTGCCGGTCACCGCCGTTGAAGCCCAGCGCTTTCGTGCAGCGCAGGAGGCGTTTTATACGGCGGGCTCCCAGCTTGTTCACCTGATGGATTCCTGGTTCTGATCACCCCAGCAACCCGGTTGGCTTCACAAGCTGCCCTCGCTCGAAGCATGCCGGTCCTCGTGATGTTGTTATGATGTGTTCAAGGGCGCCGTCATGGAACTTAGCATACCTCGGGTAGACGATCGGATGGTGAAACGACGAGCTTGCGACGGGTGACGTTCATGACTCGAGCTGTCGGTTCTCCGCCGAATGCCAGTCCGCACCGTGGAGGCGGATCATCTCCCCGACGGATCGCTCGATGAAGACGCGCTCAACGCAAAAGCCGGCAGTGACCGAAGCCGCACTTTAAAAGGGTTTCTCGATATCGCGAGACACCAGCGCGAAGGCCCACTCCAAACTGGAAGCGCTCATGAGTCGCCGTCACGGCGGTCGAAAGGGAAGCGCCAGCCTGTGAGGCGAGTTCTGCGTCATTTCGTTTCGCTGAACCCGTCTGGAAACTCCCTTATGATGGACAGGGCAACTTCGCCTCCCTGCTTTATCCCGGCATCGTAGTGCTAGATGCCAGCGCGGCTTTCTGTTGGGGTGTCATAATTAATCCATGCGCCGAGCGCGTGCGGTGCGCGGCGAAATCTCTTCCGAATAATGAGGTTGTCCACAGGAAGCTGTGAATAGCCGGCGTAAGGTTCCGCTATTTGCGGTTGCACGCCGGGAAACGTGTTCCACTGCTCGTAACGAATCGGGGAGAACCGCCAGCTTGCGACTGGCGGCCCCGATTGCCCGCGCAACGCTGCGGACTGCGGGCCAAACGCTGATGTTAGCAGCAACAGCATTACATTCGGTAAGCCCCGAGAGGTCAAGTCCGGCTTTACTCTAGTGACAGAAGTCGAATGGCTACCTATAAGAACGCCAACTACCTACCGCAATCTAACAGCGACTGTTTCGATCAGGATCAGGGGCCGGGAGTCGCGGCTCCCTTTGCCGCTCTCTACCGATGCACGGGCTGTCATCGCGAAATCGGAATTGCAGCAGGCCACACATTGCCTCCGCAAAGCAATCATGCGCATACGTCAGCACAAGCACCATTCGATGGCGTCTGATCGTATGGGCAGATCACAATCCGAAGTGAGCGACCGACAACAGCGGAAGTCCGGTTCAGCCGGGCTTCTACACTCTTGTTTGGAGATGCCCATTCAGGCGAGAGTACTTGAGAATGAGCTAGAAGTATTTCGCGGCCGGGTCTTCAGCATCTTCCACTTCCGGCATCATTACTTTCGATGCATCGGACAGCGAGCCGCCAATGGAATTCAGCATCATTCTGAGAAGATTCAGAGCTTTCGCAAACGTCTTCGCCTCCGATTTGCCGCGCAACCAGCCCACTTGCCATTGCCACTAGCGTCCGGTGGCTCCGGGTTGAACCATCGAAGGTCATCAGACAGCGTTCGCCGCGCCTCGCGCTCGTGCGGTTTGCCTAAGCATTTCGGCGGTTCGCCTAACGGACCCAAGCCGTTTGGCTCTTTGCGGCCCGAAAATCGTTTTGGATTCTTGCGAGTGCGGCCGGTCGCCCGGGCTTTGCTGAGAGGAACGCATGCGCGTGCCATTGAAATTCATTCCTTTATATAAATTGGCTATGGGGACTCCATTTGCAGCTGTGCGCGTGAACGACCCGGTCGGTGTTTGGGTTGGCCGTTCTGTGCCTTTCGAGATGCCCTACCCATGTGAACCACGCGAGCGCGACAAAGATTGCAATCAGGTGCATGCTCCGAACAAACATCTTCTCGGAAGCAACGGCAATACGGGCAACGGCGATGAATGAAGTTACGATGCTCAACGCGGAGTTAGATCGCTGCAAGGCTGAGCTGAGGGACCTTAACGCGAAGATGAGCTCAATTTCCTGCACGCAGCCGGTGGACATGACCGCAGTCGAGGACGTGGCGAGGCGAATTCGCCAAATTGCCGAACGGGTCGAAGTCTTGACGCGCACCATCCTCCACGGTCCACAAGCCGGAACACAATAAGGCTGCCAGGAGCGCTGCCGGGCGGCCAGTTACAAAGTTAACCCGGCAGGGAGATGCCCAGGTTAGATCATATTTCTAAGCCTTGCGTGTTCTTGCAGCAGCTCAACTTCTTCTGTCTGAGCCCCTGTTGCTTTCGTCAACTGTCGGCCACCTAGTCTTGCGAAGCGATTCGCGATCACCGTAGGTCGCAGGAACGTGCGCTTTTGGATGACGTAACGTGCGCGACACGCGATGCAGGTTCTGCGCTGCTACGGTCGAAAATGTCTTAAGCGGGCAGATATTCTGGCGGGAATTGTGCGAGGGCTTTAGCCTCTTCGCCCTGCCCGTGCGTTGGATGTAACCGTTGACATAAGTGCGATGCCAAGGGCCGCGTCCCCAAGCCGGATGATGAGCGGACCTGAGGCGCATTCAGCGAAGCTCGAGTCTGCCAAGGACCGCGAGTGCTCGCCACGAAAGATCGCTTCGCGGTCCTCAAATCGCGTGTTGCTCAGGCAGTCGCCTGCTGAAGCCCGACTTCCCCATGCCAACCGGAGCGTCTTCAGCGCAAAGGCCCCGTCTCCATGGAGCGCCGCCCGCGAACACTTGCGAATGGCGCCTCCTTCATACTCAACATTTCGCGTTGTCGTGTTCAGCCGTATCCGGCTGAAGACGTTAATGTCGGAGACCAGACACTAACGCGCGAGTATTCCGTCGCCTGAGCCGAAGAACATGGTTTTGCCCTCTTCAAGCGGGGCTCGCAAATGGCTTTGGTGGCACGTGGATTGCTGGGACACCGAAAAGAGCCCGTACGATCATGACGGCCTCGCAGTCGCCGGCCCAGGAGTCCAAATGAAACTTGCTCGATTGATCGCGGGCGTCAATCATCTCCATTCTCGCCAGCATTTCATCTCATCTAGTGTGTCGATGCCCATGCCGTAGTAGTTCGGTGCTACTATACGTGGCGAACGACGGTGGCACCCGCACGGAATCTATGCTTAAGGTCAGATCATGAAACCGGTTCTCGTCTTCGATTGGAATGGAACGTTGCTCGATGATGCATACGCACTGCTCGAAACCACCAATGCAATTCTAGATCGCTTTGGTCGTACAACGATCGACATGAAGACGCTTCGGGAACATTGCGACGTTCCGCTGTCTCTTCTTTATCGCAGCCTCGGACTATCGCGAGACGAGCTTGCGACGGTGGATCGCGATGGGAGTGCAATGTTTCACGACGCCTATGAGGCTCTTGCGGGCAGAGCCGATCTACGCGAGGGCGCGCGCAGAGTCTTGGAGTTGGCGCGCCGAGAAGGGGCTTCGTCCATCATCGTGAGCAACCATATAGTCGACCCTCTGCGCTACCAATTGAGAAGACTTGGAATCAATGACTGCATCGACGATGTGCTCGCGTTCGAAAGCCGCGACACGCAATACAAATCGACAAGCAAAGGAGAGCGACTTCGTCTATACATGCAGAAGAACAACTTGAAACCAGCGTCAACTTTCATCATCGGCGATATGCCGATCGAAACGGATATTGCACGGAATCTCGGACTGATAAGTATAGCCATTACCGGGGGATTTGTTTCCGAGGCGCGCCTGCAAGCGGCGCATCCAGACTACACGATTAACAACCTTCATGAGCTGTTGCCAATCTTACGAAGCTACGGTTTTTTTGGAATGCACAAATCATGATCGGCGAAGATCACCGCACAGCGTCTGTAAAACCTTGATCATGTCGTCCATGTTGAACGAGCTTATCTCGGCGATTCGAACTCCGCCTTCGACATCGCACGCGTCGCATGGCTCAACTCAGTCGCGAGTCCAGCATCTGCAATACCGAACCCGTAATCCGGTACCTGCCGCACTCGCGGCATTCCAGGCGCCTGTAGTCGTCACCGGTGGACTGCTCGAGGCTTGACGATGCCAGATCGAACAATAACCCATCTCTCACCCACACATTGCCGCTCTTACGACCTCAGCGATCCCAGATAGTCGAGCGTGTTGGCAAGCGTCACATTGTAGAATCGGAGAGCAACTTCACCCCGTGCGTCGAACGCTGGCTCTGACGCATATTCGATGATCGTGTTTGTTTTTATGGCGCGCCAATCAGCCTAGCCTGAAGGAGATCGAGCTTA
>NZ_JBVVPP010000055.1:0-21206 GCF_055811315.1 Bradyrhizobium sp. MI1.4
GCTACCAGCAGAGCACGCCGATCAAAGGGGTCCCTTTTGGATGCCGATAGGGGGTCCCAGTCGAACGCCGATTGACAATCAGTACGGCTTTGGCATTCCCGGCGCCAGGATTTCGAATTTCTGCGAAGCTGGCAATTGGTCACCCCTCCGCAAGATGGCGAGCGATCAGCTTGACTGCAAAGTCGAGAAAGTCGCGCTGGTCAAGGCCAGCCGGATCTTCGGCAACGCTTGCCATCAAGGCTTCGCCGGACATCGCCGCAAGCATATGGGCAGCGCTCAAGAGGGCTATAGAGAACTGGGTGCTGGAGATCCGCGGCGCAGTTCGCCTGGCCTTCCGGGCCGATTCGAGCCGCGCTCTATGAACTCGTTCGACCAGCGGCTTGAGCATGCCCGATCCTTTTGGCCGGTGGCCAGCGACGCTAAGCCAGAGGGCGAGCTTCGCGGCTCGCTCATCAGCATAGGTGCGCTGAAAAAGCCGACCGAGCGCGGCGACGTCAATCTGGTCAGGCGCCCATTTTTGAATGGTAGATTCAATGTCATCCACCAGCCGCCGCCCGATGCGCCGGAGGAGGGCGTCCATCAACGCTTCGCGAGTGCCGAAATGATAGTGCACGGCCGCGTCCGTGATGTTCAGATCAGCTGCAATGCGTTGGATGCGCACGCCTTCAGGACCGTCGTCGTGTAATCGCCGCTCTGCTGCATCGAGAATGGCAAATTTTGCTGCTTCCGGTGTACGACGCTGTCTCTTGGCCATTGACATTCTACACTCGTCAGAATTACTTAGTATGTCCTAAGTAATGGATTGATCATGGACGATTGGGATTCTGAGTCGTCGGTGACAATAGCCGATCGGGTTGGTATTGCGATTGTCGATCTCAAGGTGCCGCAATCGCAACACGTCAGCGCGAAGGATCGCCTCGATATCCGCGTCCGTTGTTGGGCAGGCGAGGGTCCACCTGCTATCCCATTGCACTGCGGCTCGCTCTCCACCCGTACGTGGGACGATGTCGCCATTGCGCTGCGAACCGACTTTCGTCCCTTTGCGGTCGCGCATAGAGCGAGCGATTGGGCCAAGACCATCGTAGAAGCAGCTACGTCAACGAGCTCATTTCCGTCTCGGGGATGTCGTTGGGCGGAAGTCGGGGGCTGTGAATTCGCGCCTCGCTACTTGGGTCGCGTCGAAAGCCGGGTGAAGGGTCGACGTGACCTCGTGGCCTGTCTTCGGGGCAACGGAGCGGATGCGCACCGCCATGTCCAAGTTTCGTGGCGCACCGACCGTGATCGAAGTGGTTTTGACGGCGCTTGCGGTCCCGCTCCAAAGGCCTTCCAGAGCGCCTTCGCTATCGCATTCGCACCACCCGACAGTGTGCGCGCCCTCTCTGCTGGCGAAGGGCGATGGTTCGAATGGTACCTATGACTTGACCGGTGCACTTCCTGTCGACGTGCTGAGAGCTTTCAGGGGCGAATGCCGGCGAGCATGCCTGAGACTTCAATGAAGATGCGCCTCTTAGCCGGATATGGTTGAGAGGTGCCCCTAAGAGACGACCTCCAAAGCTGATGACGACAATTTCCGATCGCATGGCCATGATCCAAGGAAGATGTGGACGGTATCCCGGATCAGGCTGTTCTTGTCGACGTGAGGATCAAGCCCATATGCGTGCTTTCTGACCCCGTAGTAGAAAATGCTTCCCTGGAGAGCCCATGCTATCTCCAGATAGCGAGCTTCATTGCTCGAATCGAAGACCACCTCGCGAGCGAAACAGACCTCGATTGCGATGCGGCGTATGACGCGTTCTTCGACGAGCTTTATGTACGAACTCGTAATCCCAACGTTCTTAAGTCCCGCGAACAGGTACATCCGCATCCAACCGCGGTTCATGATGATGTCTGTGTAGCTAATATAGAATTCAATCAATCGAGCTTCGATGGATTGCGTCCTGTCGACCAAAAGCTCGTCCCAGTGGTCGCTCCACACGTCCAGGAACACGCTGCGGTAGACTTCGTCAATCAATTGCTCCTTTCCCTTAAAGTACTTGTACATGAGAGGCTGCGTGGTCCCCAAGTGTTCCGCCAGCTCCCGCGTCGTGGCGCTGAAGCCTGACTCCGCGAAGAACTCGGCTGCCTTCTTTACGATCAATCGACGGCGTTCTTCGAACGGAAGGCGGGTAGTAGTTTGCGACGAGCGGGATGGCGAGCGCATCCGCTTCGCCGCAGCCTTTTTTCCTTTTAGCTTTCGGGCAAGCGGCTTTTGCTTGTCGCTCTTCTTCATCGTCTTGCCTGCAGCTTCGCGCCTGCTCCGAGCGTGGAACTTCGAATTAGCTTTATACCCATGCGGTTACTTCAGCGCAATAAATCCGCCGGACTCGGTCATCGCTAAGTAATCGACGGATAACGTATCGCAATAGGTTTATAGCGAGAATGCCCTTGAACAAATGCGCCAGCGCCGCTAAGTTATCAAACGATAACAAAGCTTGAGGGAGCGATATCGTGAAGCTGGACAGGGCGGCCATTCTGAAGGCCGCGGACAAGATTTCAAATTGGGGCAGGTGGGGAGCGGACGACCAGATAGGCACTCTCAACAACGTCACGCCGACCGACATCGTCGGCGCTGGGCAGCTGATCCGTAAGGGCAAGGTGTTCTCCCTCGGGCTGTCGTTGAAGGAACCTATTCAGTCGGGTCTCTTCGGTGGCCGATGGAATCCGATCCATACGATGCTCGCGACCGGCACCGATGCGAAGCTCGGAAATCAGGATGAGCCGTTTCCCTACCTGCGGTATGCGGACGACGCGATCAACATGCCGTGTCAGGCGTCAACGCAGTGGGATGCGCTTTGCCACGTCTTCCTCGACGATAAAATGTATAACGGGTACGACGCTTCTCTCGTCGACGTGCGAGGGGCGAAAAAGCTCGGCATCGAGCATGTCCGCGACAAGATGGTCGGCCGCGGCGTTCTTCTGGATGTCGCCCGTTTCAAGAGCGTCGATCATTTGGATGATGGCTACGCGATCACGTCCGAAGACCTGACAGGCTGCGCTGAAGCACAGAAAGTGGCGATCAAGAAGGGTGACTTCGTGATCGTCCGCACCGGTCACCAGGAGCGCTGCCTCGCCAAGAAGGATTGGTCGGGCTATGCCGGAGGGAACGCGCCGGGATTCGGTTTCGAGACCTGTTTCTGGCTCCGTGAGAGGGACGTTGCCGCGATCTGTTCGGATACTTGGGGCTGCGAGGTGCGCCCCAACGAAACCAAGGAAGCCAATCAGCCGTGGCACTGGGTCGTGATTCCCGCGATGGGAATCTCGATGGGGGAGATCTTCTATGTGAAGGACCTGGCAGAGGATTGCGCACAGGACGAGGTCTATGAGTTCTTCTTTTGCGCGCCCCCGCTGCACCTTCCTGGCGGGGCAGGCTCTCCGATCAATCCTCAAGCCATCAAGTAACGGGGCAGATCGACATGGCTGAATATCTCAAGCGTGGCCGCGACGCGGCACTCCGGGCCGAGGATGCGGCCAAGGTCCGCGCGTCGGTGGAGGAAATTCTTGCCGACATCGAAAAACGCGGCGACGCTGCAGTCAGGGAGCTCTCCACGAAATTCGACGGCTGGGATCGGGGCTACTATCGCCTTACGGAGGCAGAGATCAAGTGGTGCCTCGGTCAGCTGTCCAAGCGGGACATCGACGACATCAAGTTCGCCCAGGAACAGGTCCGCAACTTCGCGCGGCACCAGAGGGAATCGATGCGCGACGTGGAGGTCGAAACCCTCCCTGGCGTGGTTCTCGGACACAAGAACCTACCGGTCAACTCGGTCGGCTGCTACGTGCCCGGAGGCAAGTATCCTCTGCTGGCGTCGGCCCATATGTCGGTCATCACGGCCAAGGTCGCCGGGGTGAGCCGGATCGTGACGTGCGCGCCACCGTATAAGGGGCGACCCGCGCCCGCGATCGTCGCGGCTCAGCACCTTGCCGGTGCCGACGAGATCTACTGTCTGGGCGGCATCCAGGCCGTCGGCGCGATGGCGATCGGAACGGCCTCCATTGCCCCGGTCGATATGCTCGTCGGCCCCGGCAACGCCTTTGTGGCGGAAGCGAAGCGGCAACTCTTCGGCCGTGTCGGAATCGATCTCTTTGCGGGGCCGACCGAGACCTTGGTCATTGCGGACGACACTGTCGATGGTGAGTTGTGCGCGACCGACCTCCTTGGCCAGGCGGAGCATGGGCCGAATTCTCCAGCCATCCTGCTCACCACATCCCGTAAACTCGCGCAGGATACGATGAATGAGATAGGCAGGTTGCTCCGGATCCTGCCGACCGCCGACGTCGCATCCAAGGCCTGGGAGGAATACGGCGAGGTTATCGTGTGTGAAAGCGACGAAGAGATGGTCGCCGAAGCGGATCGGATCGCCTCGGAGCACGTCCAGGTCATGACGAGAGATCCCGACTATTTCCTCAACCGCATGACAAACTATGGCGCCCTTTTTCTCGGACCGCGCACCAACGTGGCGTACGGGGACAAGGTGATCGGAACGAATCATACTCTCCCTACACTCAAGGCTGCCCGCTATACCGGCGGCCTCTGGGTCGGCAAGTTCATGAAGACGGTGACGTATCAGCGGGTCACGACCGACGCGGCCTCCGCTATGATCGGCGAATATTGCTCACGCTTGTGCATGCTCGAAGGCTTTGTTGGGCATGCCGAGCAGGCCAATGTGCGTGTTCGTCGCTACGGCGGCCGGAACGTGCCCTACGGCCGGGCTGCGGAGTAGCCGAAGTCGAGGTGCCGGGGGTCGGGCCCCTGGCCCATTCAATCAATCGTGCAATGGCTTGTTCGCCCTCGAGGCGGGATGGGATGCATTATGCTGTCTGCTCTTGATCTACGCTCGGACCTAACGTTCAATCAGAAGAAGCTGATATTTGCTGGCGCATTCGGACTGGTCCTCGAATTTCTGGACTATTTCCTAATCGGCTTTGTCCTGACTTTCGTTTCGAAGCCATGGAAGCTGACGTTCGGAGCATCCTCGATAATTCTGCTGTCGTCCGGACTAGGTGCGATGGCAGGAGCTGCGTTCTTCGGATGGCGAGCCGATCGGATCGGCCGCCGAAGAGTATTCCTGACCACGCTAGCTCTTTTTTCGCTGGGTACCGGCGCTTTGGTGTTCACGCCCGATAGCGCCGAATACGGTTGGATCTATCTCACTCTGTTCCGCTTCCTCATCGGTTTCGGCGCGGGCGGCCTCTATTGCGTCGATCTGCCTTTGATCCAGGAGTTCGTTCCGGCATCCCGAAGGGGAGAGGTGAGCGGCCTCGTGACGGCAGCCGTTCCGCTCGGCTTCTTGCTTGGCTCTGCGATGGTCGCGTTCGTCGCGCCCACGGTCGGCTGGCGTGGCCTTATGGGCATCTGCGTCGGCCTCGGTGCGGCGGCGCTTCTCTTGCGCGTCTGGATACCGGAATCCCCGCGATGGCTACAGCGTAACGGTCGAGCCTCTGAAGCCCGAAACTCGATCGCGTGGGCACTTGAGGTCGACCCGTCCGAGTTGCCTTCGACAATCGACAGCGCGCCCGAGAATAAACTTGGATTCGGCGCGCTGCTAAGATACCCGCGCAGCGTCGCGTTGTCTTTCCTTTCAAACCTTGGTATGCAGACCGGCTACTACGGGCTCACATTGTGGGCGCCGACGCTGCTCGTGCAGGTCCTCCACGTGCCGCCTAGCTCCGCCGCGTTCTACATGATCTTCGTGACCAGCGCCGCCTTGCTCGGGCGAGTCGGCTTCTCTGTTCTATCCGAAAAGATGGGACGGCGCCCCGCGGGACTGATCTCCACGTTCGGCGCAGCGGCAATGCTGCTGGCCGCGGCTCTGTTCGGCGATGCGCTGGCTTCGGTCCTGGTCGCTTTCGTCGGACTGCTGGCGCTCACCTTCCTGTTCGGGGAAGGAGGTTTTGCCGTCGTCGGTCCGTATTCGGCCGAAGTCTGGCCTACAGCGCTCAGAGCGACCGGGATGGGTGCGGCATACGGTTTCGGCGGCTTGGGGAAGGTGATCGGCCCGATGGGCTTGGCGTTCATCGTCGGCGCGTCGTCGGATGTCGTTCCCGCATCTTCCGGCATCTCGTTTTCCACCGCGTTCATCTACTTCGCCTGCTGGTACGCGCTGGCGGGTCTGGCATTCGCGGTTTTCGGAATCGAAACAAAGGGGCGCACGATTGAGGATCTCGAGTGGGAGCTACAGGCGCTCAGCTCGACATCCCCCGAGCGCGCTCCGGTTTCCGCCGCGAATGTGCAAGGACCCAGCTCATGAAATCTCTCCCACAGACACCCTCATTCCGGCTCGATGGCAGGCGCGCCCTAGTCACCGGCGCCGGCAGGGGAATCGGCGAGGCGGCCGCTGTCGCCTTGGCAACTGCGGGAGCGCACGTCACGCTTGCGGCCCGCACCGGCGACGAGCTTGACGTTCTCTGTGGAAGCTTGCGCGCGCAAGGCTTCTCTGCCGATACCATGGTTCTGGATGTCCTGGAGGTGGAGCAGGCGCGTCTGAGGATCGGATCCAGCGAGCCTTTTGACATTTTAGTCAACAATGCCGGCACCAACCGTCCGATGCCCATGATAGCCGTGACAGCCGATGATTTTGACGCCGTCATGGGTCTCAACGTGCGGGCGGCATTCTTCGTCGTACAGGCTGTCGCCAAAAGACTCATGGAGGGGAACCGCCCCGGCTCGATCATCAACATGTCTTCGCAGATGGGGCACGTCGGAGGCGCGCGGCGGTCGATCTACTGTGCAAGCAAATGGGCTATAGAGGGGTTCTCGCGGGCGGCCGCGGTTGAGTTCGCTCCCCATGGCGTTCGAGTCAACACGCTTTGCCCGACGTTCATCGAGACCCCGATGACGAGACCCTTGTTCGAGGACTCCGAGTTCAAGGCGGACGTCCTTTCGAGGATTAAGCTGGGACGCGTAGGCACGGTCGAGGATTTGATGGGAGCAATCGTGTTTCTCGCCTCCGATGCCTCTGCACTAATGACCGGCTCATCGCTTATCGTCGACGGTGGATGGACGGCGGATTAGTCCGCGATGCGACCGAAGGAAGCTTCGAAGCTCCCTTCCCGCAGGCGGCGGCATGCCCCCAGCACCAGCGCCTGCGCTCAGAGAACAGTGATCAGCCCTTGTAACGGAACTTCACACCGCGGCCCCCTAACGTGGGTTGCTTTGCGACCGCCCGACGACACGAAAGGGATCACGTAGAACCTTTCATTAGCAAACTCGAGATCGGGGCGGAGCCGTCGGACGGATTGCGAGAAGTTCAGCAAGCTGGCCTACTAGGCAAGAACGATCGGGGCTACAAAGACGCATCAAGGAGGGGGACAGTCCGGCGGACGTTCACCTGGTCCTGTCCGGCTTCGCGTGCCGCTACAAGCTCCTGCGGAGCGGCGACCGCCAGATCATGGCGTGGCTTGTGCCAGGCGACATTTGCGATCTGCACGTCTCCATCCTCGGCGAGATGGATCATGCGATTGGCACGCTCACGCCTTGCCAGATCGCCTTCCCTGCCGAGGCACGTCATCGAGGAACTCACATCGGGAGGCGGAACGCTCACTCGAGCGCTGTGGTGGGCGACTCTCGTCGACGAGGCCGTCATGCGCGAGTGGCTGGTCGGCATCGGCAGGCGGCCTCCCGACAGACGGATAGCACATCTGTTCTGCGAAGTGCACCTGGGTCTCGCGAGCGTAATGCAGCGAGCGGCGACAGCTCCGATTTTCCGGCCACGCAGCGGAGCTCGGGGACACGCTGGGCCTGTCAGCGTCCACGTGAATCGGGATGCTGCAGCAGCTCTTGGATGATGGTCTTCTCACGCTGACCGGCAAGCGGCTCACTATCCTGGACCGCCGGCGCCTTGAGCAGTTCGCCGAGTTCGATCCCAACTACCTGCACCTGAGCAAGCGTCGTCGCTAGAGCCATACTAGCCGCGAATCGGGAATGTTCGCGCACCGCCGCCTCTGCGTCCCGGCTAAACTCACCGCTTAGGCGCAAGATCGCATGAAATATCGCAGATTTGCGTCATGTGGGGAAAAGCGGTAGCGGTCTAGTGACTCCAACCCCCGACAAGCAACCCCCGCGGCCCACTCCACAAGGTCTTGGCGAGCGTGCGAGCTTCGGGTTCGTGGATGATCCCTATCCCGCGTTGGCCTTCAACCCCGCGGCCTGGATGCCGGCCACCGCACACGCCTCGTCATTGTCCGACGTGTCGCCGGAGACGCCGACGGCGCCGAGCAGCGTCGTGCCGTCCATGATCAGCACGCCGCCGGGGACCGGCACCAGCGCGCCCTTGGCCATGGTGTTCACAGCATCGATGAAATAGGCCTGCTCCTGCGCGCGCTGGAAGAGGGCGCGTGAACCGATGCCCAATGCGAGCGCGCCATAGGCCTTGCCGTGCGCGATCTCGGCGCGCATCAGGCTGGTGCCGTCCTGCGCCGCGGCGATCTTGAGCACCCCGCGGGCGTCGAGGATGGTAACCACCAGCGGCTTCAGCTTCAGCTCGGTGGATTTCGCGAAGGCAGCGTCGAGGATCTTGCGGGCAGCGTCGAGGGAGAGGTCAGCCATGGCTGGTTTCCTTTGCAATGGGAGGGGTTGTAGATTGGGTTTCGGCACGATCAAGGCTCATCGCCAGCACCCGCGCGACGTGAAGCGCCTCGCGCTGGGCACCGTCGTGGATCTGGTGCCGGCAGGAGGTGCCGTCGGCAACGACGAGCGCATTCTGGTCAGCGCGCCGCACGGCGGGTAGCAGCGACAGCTCGGCCATCTCGATCGAGGCATCGTAGGTGTCCGCGCCATAGCCAAAGGCGCCGGCCATGCCGCAGCAGCTCGACTCGATGGTCTCGACCTCAAGGCGCGGGATGAGGCGCAGCACCTGCTCGACCGGCTTGAAGGCGCCAAAGGACTTTTGATGGCAATGGCCGTGCACCAGCGCTTTGTCGGCAAGGGGGCCGAGCGGCAGTTTCAGCCGGCCGGCCTCGGCCTCGCGCACCAGGAATTCCTCGAAGGTCAGCGCGTGGGCGCCGACGGCCTTGGCGTCATCGTCCTTGCGCAGCGAGGCGAGCTCGTCGCGCAGGGTCAAAAGGCAGCTTGGCTCGAGGCCAACGATCGGGACGCCGCGCGCGGCGAAGGGCGCGAATGCGGCGACGAGACGATCGAGCTCGGATCTGGCTTCGTCGACGAGACCGGCCGACAGGAAGGTGCGGCCGCAGCACAGCGGACGGCCGCCGCTTGCAGGTTGCGGCAGATGCACGCGATAGCCGCCGGCTGTGAGCACGCGCAACGCGGCCTCAAGGTTTTCGCGTTCATAGATGCGATTGAAGGTGTCCGCGAACAGCACGACCTCGCGACCGGTTTCCGGCCCGACCGCTTCGGCCGGCGGCACGAATACGTCGCTGCGGAAGGCCGGGAGTGCGCGGCGGGCGCTGATGCCGGCAAAGCGCTCGAACAGCTTTCGCAGCAGCGGGCTGCGGTTGCGCAAATTCGCCAGCGGCGCAAAGCGCGACGCGAGGCCGGCATAGCGCGGGAGGTAGCCGACGAGGCGGTCACGCAAGGTCAGGCCGTGCGAGGCCGCGCGCGCGGCGAGCACCTCGATCTTCATTTTGGCCATGTCGACGCCGGTGGGGCATTCGTGGCGGCAGGCCTTGCAGGACACGCAGAGCTTTAGCGTCTCCATCATCTCGTCGGAGGAGAGCGCGCCTGCGCCGAGCTGGCCGGAGATCGCGAGCCGTAATGTGTTGGCGCGGCCTCGCGTCACGTCCTTCTCGTTGCGCGTCGCGCGGTAGGACGGACACATCACGCCGCCCTCGAGCTTGCGGCAGGCGCCGTTGTTGTTGCACATCTCGACCGCGCCCTGAAAACCGCCGCCGGCCCCGGGATAAGCGGACCAGTCGAGTTTTGTCTTGAGCTCAGCGACGCGATAATCGGGTTTGAAGCGAAACAGCGAGCGATCGTCCATCCTGGGAGCATCGACGATCTTGCCGGGATTGAGCACGCCATCGGGATCGAAGCGTTGCTTCACCTCGCGGAAGTCGGCGACGAGACGCTCGCCGAACATCGTTGCGTGGAATTCGGAGCGCACCAGGCCATCGCCGTGCTCGCCGGAATGCGAGCCCTTGTATTCACGCACCAGTTCGAAAGCTTCCTCGGCGATGGCCCGCATCGCCTTGACGTCCTTGTCCAGCTTCAAGTTCAGCACGGGTCGCACATGCAGGCAGCCTTCGGAGGCGTGAGCATACATCGTGCCGCTGGTGCCGTGCCTGGCAAACACCTCGCTCAGCCGCGCGGTGTAGTCGGCGAGATGCGGCAGCGGCACGGCGCAGTCCTCGACGAAGGAAACCGGCTTGCCCTCCTGCTTCATCGACATCATGACGTTGAGGCCGGCGGCGCGGAAATCGGCGATCCCGCTCTGCAGCGCGGGGGCGGTGATTTCCACCACGCCGCCCCATTTGCGCTTGTCGTTGTTCCAGCCGAAGCCGAGATCGCCCATCAGCTCGCCGAGCTGCTTCAGGCGCACGAGGTTGTCCGCCTGATCCTCCTCGGCGAACTCGACCACGAGCACCGCATCCGGATCGCCCTTGATCGCGGCGGAGATGATTGGCCGGAACATCGCGATGTCGCGGCCGAGCGCGAGCATGGTGCGGTCGACCAGCTCGACCGCGATCGGCTTCAGCTTGACCAGATGCTGGGCCGCGTCCATTGCCTCGTAAAAACTGCCGAAATGGCAGATGCCGAGCGCCTTGTTGCGGATCACAGGCCACAGCTTCAGCTCGACCTTGGTGGTGAAGGCAAGGGTCCCCTCGGAGCCGACGAGAAGGTGCGCCATGTTGTTGCGGGCATTGCGCGGCACCAGCGCATCGAGATTGTAGCCGCCGACACGGCGCTGCACCTTTGGGAAGCGCGCCGCGATCTCCTCGGCTTCGCGGGCGCCGAGATCGAGCATGTCGCGGAACAGGGCGCGGGCGCTGTCGTTCGCATCGAGATCGGAGAGATCGCGCGACACCTCGCCGAAGCGACTCAGCGTGCCGTCGGCGAGCGCGGCCTCCATCGATAGCGTGTTGTCGCGCATGGTGCCGTAGCGCAGGCTACGGCCGCCGCAGGAATTGTTGCCGGCCATGCCGCCGATGGTGGCGCGCGAGGCTGTAGAGACGTCGACCGGAAACCAGAGGCCGTGCTTTTTCAGCTGGCGGTTGAGGTCGTCGAGCACGATGCCGGGCTCGACCACGCAGGTGCGCCCTTCGATGTCGAGCGACAAGATCCGGTTGAGGTGTTTGGAGAGATCGACAACGAGGCTGTCATTGACGGTCTGGCCGCATTGCGAGGTGCCGCCGCCGCGTGGGGTCACCTTCAGTCCCTCGTCGCGCGCGATCGCCAGTGCCTTGAGCGCCGCGTCCGTGGTGCGCGGCACCACCACGCCAGTGGGCATGATCTGGTAGAAGGACGCGTCCGTGGCGTAGCGGCCCCGGCTGAAAGCGTCGAACAGGACGTCGCCGGTCACTTCCCGGGCCAGACGTGCCGCAAGGCCGTCCTTTTTGGCCGATTCCTGTGATTTCCCGGGCACTTCCGCCGCCATGATCCGCTCTTGCCTGTTCGCCGCCCCCGTCTTGCCTCCGGTCACGTCCCTTGGCAAGGCGAGCCCTGCTTCTTGTGCATTGACGGCCCCCGCCGGGCGAGGGACAAGCCCGGCGAATAGTGATATTCGAGCGGCTTGCGCAGCCGACAGACTCAAAGACCGGGAAGGACGCCGATGACCGTGCATACTGGAAGGCATTTTCTCCAGATTCCAGGACCGACCAACGTGCCCGACCGGGTGCTGCGGGCGATGGACATGCCGACGCTGGACCATCGCGGTCCGGAGTTCGCCGAGCTCGGGTTCGCCGTCCTCGCCGGCATGCAGCGGGTGTTCCGCACCAAGCAGCCCGTGATCATCTTCCCCTCGTCCGGCACCGGCGCCTGGGAAGCTGCGATGGTCAACGTGCTCGCGCCCGGCGACAAGGTGCTGATGTGCGAGACCGGCCAGTTCGCCGTGCTGTGGCGCGGCATCGCCGACAAGTTCAAGCTCGACGTCGACTTCATCCCGAGCGACTGGCGCCATGGTGCCGATCTCGCCGAGATCGAGAAGCGCCTTGCCGCCGACAAGCAGCACGCGATCAAGGCGGTCTGCGTCGTCCACAACGAGACCTCGACCGGCTGCGTGACGCCGCCGCTGGAGGTGCGCAAGCTGCTCGACCGGGTCAAGCATCCCGCGCTGCTGATGGTCGACACGATCTCCGGCCTCGGCTCGATGGAGTACGAGCACGATGCCTGGGGCATCGACGTATCGGTCGCGGGTTCACAAAAGGGCCTGATGCTGCCGCCGGGCCTCGGCTTCAACGCCGTCTCGGAGAAGGCGCTCGCGGTGGCCAAAGCCAACCCCGGCATGCGCTCGTATTGGGACTGGCAGGAGGTCATCGGCTTCAACAAGCTCGGCACCTTCCCCTATACGCCGGCCACCAATTTGCTCTACGGCCTGCGCGAGGCGATCAAGATGCTGGAAGAGGAGGGGCTCGAGAACGTCTGGACACGCCACAAGCGCCACAGCGCGGCGACGCGTGCCGCGATCAAGGTCTGGGGCCTGGAGACGCAGTGCGCCGATCCTGCCGCGCATTCGCCGGCGCTGACCGGGGTGCGCGTGCCTGACGGCCACGATGCCGACGCCTTCCGCAAGGTGGTGCTGGAAAACTTCGACATGTCGCTCGGCACTGGTCTGAACAAGGTCAAGGGCAAGGTGTTCCGCATCGGCCATATCGGCCATTTCAACGACCTGATGCTGATGGGCACGCTCGCCGGCGTCGAGATGGGCCTCGATCTTGCAAAGATCCCGCACCGGAGCGGCGGGGTGTTGGCGGCCATGGACGTCCTGAAGGGACGCGAGGTGGTGCCGATGGCCAAGGCTCAGGTGGCTTAAAGGCTCGGGTGGCCCGAAGGCTCAGCTTGCCTGAGCCAACTTAGAGAAAAGCGAGCGCGCGATGAACGCACCGACGACCGCAAACGAAGACCTGCTCTACTCCGTCACGGACGGCATCGCGCGGATCACCTTCAACCGCCCGCAGGCGCGCAACGCACTGACCTTCGCCATGTACGAGCGCATGGCGGAGATCTGCCAGGAGATCAATGCCGACCGCTCGATCAAGGCGCTGATCCTGACCGGCACCGGCGACAAGGCGTTTGCCTCCGGCACCGACATTTCTCAGTTCCGTGCGTTCAAAACCGCGCAGGATGCGCTCGACTATGAGGCCCGCATCGACCGCGTGCTCGGCACGCTCGAGCAGTGCCGCGTGCCCGTGATTGCGGCGATCGCGGGGGCCTGCACTGGCGGCGGCGCGGGAATTGCGGCGTGCTGCGACCTCCGCATCGGGACTGAAACGACGCGCATCGGGTTTCCGATCGCGCGCACGCTCGGCAACTGCCTGTCGATGTCGAACATCAGCCGCGTCGTCTCGCTGGTCGGCCCCGCCCGCACCAAGGATCTGATCTTCAAGGCGCGCCTCGTCGAGGCGCCGGAAGCACTGGCGCTCGGCCTCCTCAACGAAATCGTTCCGGACGTCGAGACGCTGCAGCGCCGCGCCGACGAGACCGCCAGGCTGGTGGCGAGCCATGCCCCGCTGACACTTGAAGCGACCAAGGAGGCAGTGCGCCGCATCCGCCGCACGCTGTCGCGCGAAGAGGGCGAGGATCTGATCCTCAAGGCCTATATGAGCGAGGATTTCCGCGAGGGAATGGACGCCTTCCTCAACAAGCGCACGCCGAACTGGAAGGGCAAGTAGCACATCTGCGGCTTGGCTTCGTCAGCCGAAAGTCATAGGCAGCGGGATACCCGCGTGCTTGAACTCGCTCGCATTAGTCCGCACAATGCGTCGAGAAGCAAAGCTAATAATCCAGGGGACGAAACTCGTGCGAATTCTAATGCAAGCTGTTGGCGTCGCAGCGGCGCTATCGTTGAGCACGCCGGCCTTTGCGGGATGGGAGCCGACCAAACCGGTCGAGATCGTGGTCGCGGCTGGCGCGGGCGGCGCCTCCGACCAGATGGCGCGGATGATGCAGGCCGCGATCCAGAAGAACAGTCTGATGAAGCAGCCGATTGTGGTCTCGCTCAAGGGCGGGGCTTCCGGCGCCGAAGCGCTGATGTACATGAAATCCAGCGAGGGCGACCCCAACAAGGTGCTGATCGCCTATTCGCTGATCTACATGCTGCCGCTGTCGGCAAAGATCCCGTTCAACTGGCGTGAGCTGACCCCGGTTTCGGTGATCGCACTCGACCAGTTCGTGCTGTGGGACAACAGCGCGGGTCCCAAGACGGTGAAGGAGTTCGTCGCAGCCGCAAAGGCGGCGAGCGCACCGTTCAAGATGGGCGGCACCGGCTCGAAGCGCGAGGATCATGTGCTGACTGTGTTCCTCGAGCAGAAGACCGGCGCGAAATTCTCCTATCTGCCTTACAAGTCCGGCGGCGAGGCAGCCACCCAACTCGTCGGCAACCACACCGAATCCAACGTCAACAATCCATCCGAAAATCTCGAAGTCTGGCGCGCGGGCCAAGTGCGTCCGCTCTGCGTGTTCGACAAGGAGCGAATCTCCTACACCAGCAAAGTGACGGAGACGCAGTCCTGGGCCGACATCCCGACCTGCAAGGAGGAGGGCGTCGATGTGCAGTATTTGATGCTGCGCGCGATGTTCCTGCCCGGCAAGGTCACGGCGGAACAGCAGGCGTTCTATGTCGAGCTGTTCCACAAGGTGACGCAGACCGCGGAATACAAGGACTACATGGAAAAGCAGGCGCTGAAGCCGATCTTCCTCACCGGCAAGGACATGGTGCAATTCCTCGAGGAGGACGATGCAGTCAACAAGTCGCTGATGACGGAAGCCGGATTCGTCGCGAAGTAGCCGCCTCTTCTCCCCCGCCCCGTTCTTGCGGGGCCGCGACGAGCTTCGCTCGCGCTGAGAGGGTTGGGTGAGGGCTCTCTCCGCGAGTCCAATCCTCACCGTCATCGCGGACACTCCCGCTCACCCCAACCTCTCCCCGCAAGGGGAGAGGGGGGAATTGAACTTACTCCGTCCCCAACGGCTCATGCCCCAAACCGATCTTGAAATCGTCGTTGACGATCCGACCGCGCCCGAAGACGACTCGCCTTCCGTCGTCTCCTCCGGCACGATCGAGATATTCGTCTGTCTGCTGCTGCTCGCGCTGGCCGCCACGCTCGGCTACGACAATTGGCGCACCGGCGCCTCCTGGGATTCGACCGGGCCGGAGCCCGGCTATTTCCCGTTCTACCTCTCCGTCATTCTCGGTGGTGCCAGCCTCTACGGTCTGATCGTGGCGCTGGTCGCGCACCGCGCGGCACCCGACACCTTCGTCACGCGCGCGCAGGCCCGCCGCGTCATGGCGGTGTTCGTGCCGACGCTGCTGTTCTGCCTGGCGACGCAGTTTCTCGGCCTCTATGTCGCGAGCTTCCTCCTGATCGCCAGCTTCATGCGTCTCGTCGGCAAGATCGCGCTGTGGAAGTCGCTGCTCACCGCTGTCGTATTCACGGCGATCATGTTCGTGACCTTCGACGTCGCCTTCGACGTCATCATGCCGAAAGGGCCGCTCGAAGCGGCCTTCGGCCACTAAGGCGAGCCGCAATGGAAGCTTTCGGTCTCTTGCTTCACGGCTTTGCGGTCCTGCTGACGTGGAAAACGCTCGTGCTGATGATGGTCGGGCTGGTGCTCGGCATCTTCGTCGGCGTCTTGCCCGGGCTCGGCGGACCCAACGGCGTCGCGATCCTGCTGCCGCTCACCTTCACGATGGATCCGACCTCGGCGATCGTGATGCTGTCCTGCATCTACTGGGGCGCGCTGTTCGGCGGCGCGATCACCTCGATCCTGTTCAACATCCCGGGCGAGGCCTGGTCGGTCGCGACCACCTTCGACGGCTATCCGATGGCGCAGCAGGGCAGGGCGGCGGAGGCGCTGACGGCTGCGTTCACGTCCTCTTTCATCGGCTCGCTGGTCGCTGTGCTCCTGATCACCTTCCTCGCCCCGATGATCTCGTCCTTTGCGTTGAAGTTCGGCCCGCCCGAGTTCTTCGCGGTGTATCTGCTGACCTTTTGCTCCTTCGTCGGTCTCGGGCGCGAGGCCAAGCACAAGACCGTCATCTCGATGTCGCTGGGGCTGTTGCTCGCCGGCATCGGCATGGACACGGTGTCTGGCAATCTGCGCATGACCTTCGGCTCGTCCGAGCTGCTCCGCGGCATCAACTTCCTCGTCGCCGTCATCGGCCTGTTCGGCATCAGCGAGATCCTGCTGACGATGGAGGAGCGCCTGGCGCTGCGCGGACACGCGGCGAGCATTTCGTTGCGCGTCGTGCTGAGTGTGTGGAAGGACCTGCCGAAATACTGGGCGACGCTGCTGCGCTCCTCCTTCATCGGCTGCTGGCTCGGCATTACCCCGGGCGGCGCGATCGCGGCCTCCTTCATGGGCTACAACCTGGCAAAGCGTTTCTCCAAGGATCCCGAGAGCTTCGGCAAGGGCCGCATCGAGGGCGTGTTCGCGCCCGAGACGGCGGCACATGCCTCCGGCACCGCGGCGCTGCTGCCGATGTTGGCGCTCGGCATTCCCGGCTCCGGCACCGCTGCCATCCTGCTCGGCGGGTTGATGGTGTGGGGGCTCAATCCGGGGCCGCTGCTGTTCGTCGAGCACAAGGACTTCGTCTGGGGTCTGATCGCCTCGATGTATCTCGGCAATGTCGTAGGCCTCGTGCTGGTGCTGACGACGGTGCCGATCTTCGCCTCGATCCTGCGCGTGCCGTTCGCCGCGGTGGCGCCGATGATCGTGGTGTCATGCGCGATCGGCGCCTATGCGATCCAAAATGCGATGTTCGATATCTGGCTGATGCTCGGCTTCGGCGTCGTAGGCTATGTCTTCAAGAAGATCGGCATTCCGCTCGCACCGTTCACGCTGGCGCTCGTGCTCGGCAACCGCGCCGAGGATGCCTTCCGTCTGTCGATGATCGGTGCCGGCGGCGACCTCAAGGTGTTCTGGTCGAACGGCCTGGTCGGCTCGATCACGACGCTGGCGATCGTGCTGCTGTTTTGGCCTGTGATCGATCGTCTCCTCGGACATCTGAAATCGAGTAGGCGCTAGAAAACCGCATAAAAGTTCCGAAGAAGTTCCCACTGCTGGTCTTCTACTCGCTTATGGCTTTGCGACTAGCGCGGTTGCCGCGACGAGTGCGGCGAAGGCGGCCTGGGACACGACACCAATCTGCCAGTTCATCTTACGTTTGGTGTGTATCCAGACATGGAAGCGTTGAAGCGTCACGAGCGGTTCTCGCCTGTAGAGGCTATGCACGAACTGGAGCGGGTCGGGCAGCATGCCGGCGGCCGCCCCCAGCGCGATCACCCAAATCGGCGCGCTTTGGTAAAATAGAAGGATCGCCAGGGCGAATCCGGTCGATGCATCGGTCGCAATCGTGAGCAGGTCCATCCACAATCGACGATCCGCCTTCAACAGTCGGTTATCGGCATTCTTGCGAACTGAGATTGCTTGAAGGGGATAGTCCCAGTGTGGAATTGCATCGATCACAAAATGGCTCGCAAATCCCGTGACAGCGACCACGATTGGATGTGAGGGCAACATATAAGCGATGGCGCCGCCAACAATCGCGTGTGTACTTAGAATCATACCGGACCGTACCGCTCGAGCATCCGCCCCACCAAAAGCACGGCCTCACCCATAAGCACAAGGCCGTCCCCAGGTGCGTCCCCCAAACACAATTGTGAACTCGCGACCTTCAACGAGGAGCCGGTCAGTAAACGCAGGCTGAACGAGCGTCTTCCGTTTGCTGACCACCTTGTTCCAAAGCGACACGCGCCGGGTACCGGACTGTGCGCGAGCGCGTTCACTAGGCGACCTGAGACGACGTGCTTTCGCGTGCTTTTTCATGTCGCTTTTTGCGCGCTCACTTTGAATCTACACGACCCTCGTCGCCCTGAGAGCTACAATTTCTTCTTGATCAAAACCGAGTTCTGCAAGCACTTCGTCGGTCTGCTCGCCGAATTCCGGCGGCCGCGCCACCATCCTGCTCGGCGTGCGCGACAGCGTCACGGGCTGGCCGACCAGACGGATGTCGCGACCCTCGTCATTCGGCACCTCCTGCGCAATGCCGAGATGCTTGACCTGCTCGTCTTTGAACATCTGGTCGATGGAGTAGATCGGCCCGCAGGGCACGCCGGCCTCGTTGAGTTCACGGACCCAGGTCTCGGTTGACTTCGTCAAGGTACGCTTCTCGATCTCGGCATTGAGCGCGTCGCGGTTCTTGGAGCGGGCCGGCGCGGTCAGATAGTCGGGATGGCTGTAGAGTTCCGGCGCGCCGATCGCCTGCGCGCAGCGCTCCCAGATCCGGCCGCCCGTAGTTGCGATGTTGATGTAGCCGTCCGAGGTCTTGAACACGCCGGTCGGAATGCTGGTCGGGTGGTTGTTGCCGGCCTGCTTTGCCACTTCTTTCTCCATCAGCCAGCGTGCGGCCTGGAAGTCGAGCATGAAGATCTGGGCCTGCAGCAGCGAGGTCTGCACCCACTGGCCCTTGCCCGAGACCTCGCGCTCCAGCAGTGCGGTGAGGATGCCCATGGCACAGAATAGACCGGCGGTGAGGTCGGCGACCGGAATGCCGACCCGCATCGGCCCTTCGCCCGGCGCGCCGGTGATCGACATCAACCCGCCCATGCCTTGCGCGATCTGATCGAAGCCCGGCCGCTTGTGGTAGGGCCCGTCCTGGCCGAAGCCGGAGATGCTGCCGTAGACGAGGCGCGGATTGATCCTGGCGAGGCCCTCATAATCGATACCGAGCTTCTTCTTCACGTCCGGGCGGAAATTCTCCACCACGACGTCGGCCTTGGCGGCGAGGCGCTTGAACACGGCGAGCCCGCGCTCGTCTTTCAGGTTCAGCGTCATCGCCCGCTTGTTGCGATGCAAATTCTGGAAGTCGGAGCCCCGCCGCGGGCCGCCCGGCTGCTCGCCGCCGGCATCCTCGGTGAGCGCGTCGATCTTAATCACGTTCGCGCCCCAGTCCGCGAGCTGCCGCACGCAGGTGGGTCCGGACCGGACGCGGGTCAGATCGAGCACGGTGAAGCGTGACAGGGCTTCCGAGGCATGCGGAAAGGGCATCTTGATGGGCTCCGGGACAGATTGCGGGCCTACCATAGTGCCGAATGACCATGCGGCAAGACATCACGCGGCAGGTCAGGGCCGCGCGGATGCCGGCTGTCGAAAATGCAACGCCTGCGGGCGCCTGCGAAGGATCAGCGCGCCAGCCGCTTCAGCTCGGCGCGCGCCTGCTCGGCCAGCGGGTCATCGCCGTAACGCGCAATGAACAGCTCGAACGCCTCCCGCGTTCCCTTGCGACGGGCGGATTCGTACTCCTCCGCCACCGCAGCCGAGGGGTCGCGGGCCATTGGAACGGTGGGGACGCGCCCCGCTGTGACGCCTTGCCTGGCGCTTTCCTTGCCGCACTCATCCGCGTTGGCTTTTCCGACCATGACAGGCTGTCCTCCGAAGGATAGATGGCCCGGCCCGGCGAGCGCCATCAGAGCGCCGAACAGGCCGGCCGGGAGGGAACGTATTTTCATGATTTCACTCGCAACACGGCAGCTAGCCGGAACCGGCATCCTCGTCCTGGCCCGTATGACTACGGGAATTGATGGCTAACACGGTCTTATGGAAGGAGTCCGGACCTCCTCGCCCAAATTAAACCAAACGTTCAACTCTCAAGCTAGAATCACCTGTCTGGGCCCCGAATCATATGGGCCACCTGCTTCGGAGATTCGCTTTGGCCACCGCGGTCACGGTCACCAAGACCAACAACGCCGACATCGACGGCCTGCTATCGGGCTACAAATGGTCCGGCACGATCACGTACAGCTTTCCCGACTCGCCCAGCGACTACGCCATTCCCTACAGCGGCGGCAGCAGCGAGCCGACGACGTCGGGTTTTGCCTCGGCGCCGAGTCAGATGCAGGCGGCGATCAATTACGCGATCGGACTGATCCTCAGCTACACCAACGCCAACATCCAGTATGCCGGGACGAACGGCGCCGACATCATGGTCGCGCAGTCGCCAGCGGCCAATCCGACATCCTACGCCTATTACCCCGGCAATTACGCGGTCGGCGGCGACATCTGGTTCGGCACCGCCTACAACTATTCGCAGGCGGCGCTCGGCAACTACTATTTCACGACTGCGTTGCACGAGCTCGGACACGCCCTTGGCCTGAAGCACAGTCAGGAAGCCGGCGGCCCCGCCAATGTCGCGGTGCCGAGCGCGCATGACGACAGCGAATACACCGTCATGAGTTATCGCAGCTATGTCGGTGCTTCCACGACGAGCGGCTATACCAACGAAGCCTATGGGTATCCGCAGACCTATATGGCCAACGATATTCTCGCGCTGCAGACGATGTACGGCGCGAACTACACCACCCAGGGCGGGACCACCGTCTATACGTGGAGCCCGACCACCGGGCAGGAGTTCATCAACGGCGCTGGCCACCCGGCCGACAATGGCGGTGTCGGTGGCTCGGCCAATCGCATCTACGAGACGATCTGGGATGGTGGCGGCGTCGATACCTACGACCTGTCGAACTACACGACCAACTTGAGCATCAACCTCAATCCAGGTGCGTCGTCTCTGTTCTCGTCGGTTCAACTCGCCAATCTCGGCAACGGCCATTACGCGTCGGGCAACGTCTACAATGCCTATCTCTATAACGGCGACGCGCGGTCCTACATCGACAATGCCACCGGAGGGTCCGGCAACGACACCATCATCGGCAATGCCATCGCCAACGTACTAAACGGCGGCTCCGGGAACGATACGCTGACCGGCGGCGGCGGCAACGACATCCTATCTGGTGATGTCTCGGTCTTCTCATTCGGCTCAAACGGCGCAGTCGATCGCATTGCCGACTTTAATGGCGATAACAAGGCCGATGTCATACAACTCAACCAGAACGGAATGCTGGACGTGTGGTTATCGACCGGGAGTGGGCTGGACAACTATGCTCAATGGGGCAACGGGTCTCAACCGTCCGACAAGCTTGGCGACTTTAATGGCGACGGTAAAACAGATGTCCTTCAGTTCTCGGGCGGCAACGCCTATGTCTGGATCTCCAACAGCGCA
>NZ_JBVVPP010000055.1:21306-51982 GCF_055811315.1 Bradyrhizobium sp. MI1.4
GGGTTCAACAACTACGCCCTCTGGGGGAGCGGTTTCTCGCCCAATGACAAGTTTGGCGACTTCAATGGCGACGGTAAAACCGATGTCCTTCAATTCTCTGGCGGCAACGCCTATGTCTGGATCTCCAACGGTGCGGGGTTCAACAACTACGCCCTCTGGGGCAGCGGGTTCTCGCCCAACGACCAGTTCGGCGACTTCAATGGCGACCATAAAGCCGATGCCATTCAGTTCTTAGGCGGCAACGCCTATGTCTGGGTCTCCAACAGTGCGGGGTTCAACAACTACGCCCTCTGGGGCAGTGGCTTCTCGCCCAACGATCAGTTCGCTGACTTTAACGGCGACGGCAAGACCGATGTCCTTCAGTTTTCAGGCGGCAACGCCTATGTCTGGGTCTCCAACGGCGCAGGGTTCAACAACTACGCCCTCTGGGGGAGCGGTTTCTCGCCCAATGACAAGTTTGGCGACTTCAATGGCGACGGTAAGACCGATGTCCTTCAATTCTCTGGCGGCAACGCTTATGTCTGGATCTCCAACGGTGCAGGGTTCAACAACTACGCCCTCTGGGGCAGCGGTTTCTCGCCCAACGACAAGTTTGGCGACTTCAATGGCGACGGTAAAACCGACGTTATTCAGTTCTCAGGCGACACCTCTTACGTGTGGCTTTCCAACGGCACATCCTTCGCTCCGTATGCCGCCTGGGGCAAAGGCCCCGGCTCAGGCGACGGAACCGGCAACGATACGTTTGTGTTCAGTGCCAACTTCGGCAAGGATACCATTACCGATTTCCAGGCCGGCCCGGCTGTCGGCGACGTGATCCAGTTTGATCACGCGCTGTTCGCGGACTTTGCGAGCGTGCTCTCCCATACTGCTGACGATGGCCACGGCAATACGGTCATCACCTATGATGCCAACGACACAATTACCCTCAACCACGTGTTGAAGGTCAACTTGACGGCTAACGATTTTCAAATCGTGTGAACGCGGAAGCTGAAAACCTGACGTTACGCCTCGAGCCAAATCGGAAGACACGGCTGGCGAGCAGATCGAGTCGTTTAAATTATAGTTTCATCAGGAGGTGATGGTGGCCTGATATTTGGGACCGCCATCGGAGTGAGGTGGTCCCGGTTTGTGAGACAGGCGGCTTCTTTCTTTTCGCAAACATCTTCGATGCGCGTAGCCAGGCCGTGCCAACGAGCGTTTCTTTCGCCACCGCAATTTTCCGGCTGGGGTACACGGACCGGTGCTCCGGGACGCATTGTTTCTGTTGAAATCCAGCTAGCGGGTCGAGGCCATCGTATCGGTCCGGCTAGTGCGGCGCGATCTACTTTGGTTCGGCCTGTTTGGTCACGTCCTTTTTCATCAGCCAGCGCGCGGCCCTCACGCTTTAAGGAACTGCTGTCTCGGCCCGCGCTCCTAGCAATGATTTTATTCCGCTGGCAACAAATTTTGCTTTGGCGGCCTCGCCGGCTTCGTTTAGATGGCAGTTATCCAAAAACCAATCGTCGCTCGCCGCAAAATCTTTAGGATCGAGGTAGAGTAATCGCTGATCTTTTGCGATCCTTTCCATAATGGCAAGGTTTCGGCCGACACCGACGATCCACGCGTGCTCACGGCCTAAAAGATCGGGGCGATTTCGCGAAATGAATTGTTCACGCGCCTGTACAAACCCAAACAATACGGGCGTCGCCCCATCTTCTCGAATCGTTCGCACAAGCAAATCTAAATTGCGCTCAAAACCCGTCGTTGGCGCGTTAGTAGCCCTAGTCAAAGCGTCCGCCGGTGAAATTCCGGACAAATCATAAGGCATAGGTGAAAATACGCTGGTGAGTTCATTCCAATTGTGCGCATACAGCAGTCTTGCAGGCCATCCACCCCGAGCCAAAATGTGTTTGTCGATTGTTCCCGCTATTGGGCGCGTCCCCGGAGCTCGAAGATGCGAGTATTCCGGATTGTAGTTCGCAAACATCATCGCCAATACATCGTTTCCGCCTTCGTGAAAAACCACGATATCCGGCTTTAGATAGCGATGACGAAATATATAATCAGCCAAGAGTTCGGCGCTTGTGGCCGACGATAAACCGGCATTTATGATCTGGTATCCAGGTCCCAACAGACTCTGTAAGACCCCTGGCCACGAATGCGCGGGATCAGCGACATAGGGGTAGCTATAGGTCGTCGATCCTCCCAGAATAAGAATCTTCTTTGGTGTTAGATGGACGGCTTGGTTCGGCTGCGGGACAACTCGATACCCCCCCTCGTCGTGCTGAACGAATCCTTTCCCAGAAAACCCAGGTCGGTTCGTATACAACAAATAGGGATGAGGAATAATTTGAGAGTCATCGCCGTAAATATCGGGTCGTTGCCCTACAACGTATTGAACCGCCCTGATACCGTTCTGGTGCGTCTTCTGAAAGTTATCAGAACTGTAAATTACCTTTGCTCCATAGTTCAGCATTACAGCTCCGAGCGTAATGCTCACTGCGGCAACAATGAACGACGCAAGCCAAGATGCCCCTTTTTTCATACTCCGATCCCCTTTAATGTGCCCAAAACCCTACTTCCGATTGGAATGATTTTATTTTCTAAGAAGTTTCTCAGCATTAGTCGCGCGGCCTAAAATCCAAAGCATCCTGATAGCTGCCAACCGCTTCTGGATCCGATTGTATTGTATATCGCCCGCCGGGAAGGCTGACATGCGCTTCACCAAGCGGTAATCGGGCAAAGAAAATCAACGAATGGGAGGAAGGGCATGGCAACATGCAACACGGTCTCCTTAGATGCTCCGAGTTACACAATCCCAGAGGAATCCATAGCCGCAAGCAGCACTCCATCCCCAACCCAACCGCTGGCAGTCGTGGGTGGCGCGTCAGTTAAAGAACGCTAATCCAGTTCGAACGCGGCGCTGTAATCGCGCTTGAGGTCGGGATTTTGCTTCGACTTCCGGACCACGCAATTGCCCACTACGAGCATGTCGAGTTCATTACCCATGAAGCAGTTGAACGCGTCCTCCGGAGTACAGACGATCGGCTCGCCGCGCACGTTGAAGCTGGTGTTGACGAGCATGGGACATCCCGTCTTTGCCTTGAACGCTTTTAGGAGGCGGTAAAACAGCGGGTTGGTTTCTGGGCTGACGGTCTGGATGCGCGCAGTGTAGTCCACATGCGTCACGGCCGGAACTTCCGAGCGTGCAACGTTCAGTTTGTCGATGCCGAACAGCGCCTGTTGTTCCGCTGTGGTGGCGCGTCGTCTGTCTTCGCGTACGCCCGCGACGACCAGCATATAGGGGCTTTCGGAATCGAGGTCGAACCATTCTGCCAAATCCTCGCGCAGCACGGCCGGCGCAAAGGGACGGAAACTCTCGCGGTACTTGACTTTGAGGTTCAGGTTCTTCTGCATCGAGTGGGAGCGTGCATCGCCGAGGATCGAACGCGCCCCGAGCGAGCGCGGGCCGAATTCCATGCGGCCCTGAAACCAGCCGACCGCAAGTTGGTTGGCGAGGGACTGCGCCGTCGTCTCGATCATCTGTTCCTCGCTTAACACCGTAAAGCGCGCACCCACGGCTGTGAGTCTGCGCTCGACATCGGATTGCGAAAATTCTGGACCGAGAAATGAGCCCAACATTCCGTCCGCGCCGGCGACGGTCCGCGGCTGCTCCTTGAACTGGTGGTAGACGCCCAGCGCTGCGCCTATCGCACCGCCGGCATCGCCGGCTGCTGGTTGAATCCAAATGCGCTCGAATTTGCCGTCGCGCAACACCTTGCCGTTTGCGACGCAATTGAGCGCTACTCCGCCAGCGAGGCAAAGGTTGGGCAAGCCGGTGCGGCGGGCGAGGCTACGGGTTAGCCGCAAGACCGCCTCCTCCAGCACTGCCTGGATCGAAGCTGCGACGTCCATATGAAACGGGGTCAGTAATTGGTCGGGCTTCCGCACCGGCGCGCCGAACAGCTTTTCGAACCGGTCGCTGGTCATTGTGAGCCCGATGCAATAGTCGAAATATGACATGTCCAGGCGGAACGAGCCGTCAGCCTTCAGGTCGATCAGGTTGTCGAGAATAAGCTTCACAAATCGGGGCTCGCCGTAGGGCGCGAGCCCCATCAGCTTGTACTCGCCGGAATTGACCTTGAAGCCCGTGTAGTAAGTCACTGCCGAGTACAGCAGCCCGAGCGAATGCGGGAAGTGGATCTCCTGGAAGATTTCAAGAGCATTACCCTTGCCGATCGCGGCCGAGGTCGTTGCCCATTCGCCGACGCCGTCCATGGTCAGAACCACGGCGTGGTCGAAGGGTGACGGATAAAATGCCGAAGCAGCATGGCTGAGATGATGCTCGGTGAACAGCAGTTTCTCGCTGGCAAATTCAGCGTCGAACTCTTTAAGGTATTTTCTCAACAAGCTCTTCTGGAATAATTTCTCCTTCATCCATAACGGGATCGCCATCTTGAAAGAGCGAAAGCCGTGCGGAGCCAGCGCGACATAGGTTTCGAGGAGCCGCTCAAATTTGAGGAACGGCTTGTCGTAGAAGGCGACTTGATCGACTCCCGCAAGCCCGACGCCTGCCGCTTCCAGACAATACTGGACCGAATGATGCGGAAACGACGGATCGTGCTTCTTGCGCGTGAAGCGTTCCTCCTGGACCGCCGCGACTATGCGTCCGTCCTCAATCAGGGCTGCGGCGCTGTCATGGTAAAAGGCAGAGATGCCGAGAACGCGCATCTCTCTTCAGAACAGCGTGTAGATGAATGGCGCAAACACCGACCCCTGGGTCAGCACGACCAGGCCACCGAACAGCACCATCATAATCAGGATCGGCGTCAGCCAGAATTTTCGACGAACGCGCATGAAGCGCCAAAGCTCAGCGAGAACATCCATCATCAAAACTGATCTTTCATGGTTTCCGGCGCCGGACCCGGCACCCGTGCAATCCAGTAGCTCTCGGCGTCGGGCTCGCGCTTCATCCGGAGCAGATCCTTGCCGCGAAGCCGCATCACGGCTCCCGTGGGAAAAACCGCGCCGTAAAACAACAGGCCCATCACGACCGGGTTGACGATTCGGTGCAGCAGCGAGCCGAACTTCATCCATGCGCGGTTGAGGGGGTAGAGGGACGATGGCCGCACCAACGCCAGCGCCAGAAACAGCGCAGCCAAGGCAATCGTCCAGGGCCAGAGGCCGCCAAGATGCCATCCGTTGACAAGGCTCACCAATCCAAACGCGGCAGCCATTACCAACCCAAATGTACGGTCGGAGCCCGTTTCCGGCGTCGTGTCACGGCTGAAGTTTTCGTGGCTTGTATGGTCCATGACGAAGTTCTGATAGCCCCGAGTCCGTTACGCTTTGTACTGGATCGAGCCGGAAGGATGGCGCGATTCGTTTGCTGTTTTCCCGATGACGCTTAAGAGCCGCCCAAGCAGCTCCAAGAGTAACACATCGGATGTCGGGTAATAGCCGCAATCGATCGTGGGGTCAGGTCATTTGTCTGATATTTCACATCCGCGGGTTCCCGTCAATTCGGCGATATCTGTACTTGGTCACTCGATCCTAAGGTCGTCGGACGCATTGAATTTCGCTGGGCTCGAAACCGGGCGCGTGTGGTAGGGGCTTCCTGGCCGAAGCCGAAAATGTTGCCGCAAGAGTTGCGCGAGTTGATCCTGCGCAGGCTCTCTTAGTCGGTCTCCGTTTTGGCGTCGGGATTGAATTCGACTACGATATCGGCCTGTTTTGTGAGCCGCTAAGAAATAACTCAAGGCTCGAGCCCTTCAGACTCCCGCGTCATCGCGCGCCTGTTGCGCTGGTGGGTCAAGGACCGTGAAAAGGGAAGTGCCTGCGAAGCGCGAGGAGGCTACAGCCACCATCCTCTCGCGTGCCGACCTGAACGAAGCCGAGCCTACTAAAATGATAGCGAACGAGGCCATTCTTGGCGGTCCGAATGTAGCGCCCCGTGATCGCACTGATCGCCCTGAGCCGAGCCTGTTCGACCAGGTACTGAAGGATGCCCTCCTCCAGGCGTCGGCCGAGCACGCGGCACGACATGATCCAGCTGTCGACCTCTCAAACCTGACCGGTCTCACAGCATATAACGGTCGAAATCATTCCGTTGTCGCCGAAATACTCAAGCCGGGCCTGTATCGTAAAGACGTCTGGCGTGGATTCCAGGGCAGCGATTTCGGCATCTCTGTAGCGGTGGGTGGTCAGGTTAGATTGATTTGAGTTCGAGATCAGTTGGGCAATCCGCTTGCGGCCGGCGCCGTCGAACGGCGCGATCGAGCGTCATCCCGAGCGAACGCAGATAGTCGTTATGATCACCGATCCGCTCGAGCTGGGCAGCCCGGAGTGCGTTCGCTTTGTAAAACCCTCCGCGCAGCTGGTCCTCTTTTGAAAAGCGAAATATCCCGCAGCCTGGAATACCGGCAGCCAGTCGCTTGGATTTTCCGGCAAATCGGGCACCGCGACCGCCGGCAGCGCATCGCGGACGCGTTTCCGGCCGGGTTATCATCGAGGAACACAAAGGAATCGAGACCGAGGTCGAGCGCATAGGCGATCGCCTTGATATTGGAAGGGCATCACAACACCTTAGTCTCCCGATGGGGTGCTACTTTAGAGTTTTCCGCGACGGAAGGCACATTTAGAGGTTCATCCTCGGGGCCGATTGGAGGTATGAATTCGGATCCGATCCCTCACACACATGTCGACCTCGCCCCAAACCATATCGACATCCATCTGCGAGGCTGCTAGCCCGCTCTCGGGTGGGAGGTAGCCTTTGAATTACGAAGCCGATGCGAGCGGAAACCTGTGGGCGGCCGACTCCGGGCGTCATAGCCGGCTTCGGCGTCTCGTTCAAGGCTGGTCGGCGAGTGTCGTCCAGCTCGCTCTGAGCGTGTCGCAACAGGTTCTCCTTGTCCCTGTCTTCCTGCATTTCTGGAGCGGAGAGGTGCTCGCGGCTTGGCTGGCTATCGTTGCCGCGGGAAACCTCATGCTAGTCGCGGATGCCGGCCTGCAGCTCCATGCGATCAATCGTTTCCTGACCTTCAAGTCGAGCGTCGACCCCGATGGACGCACGGCAAGCTTCTACGTGCGCATGCGACGGATCTATTTTACTCTTACCGGCGCGCTCATGATGGTGTTGTTGGCGGTCGCGTGGCTAGCACCGCCGGCGGCCATGCTGGGATTCCAGCGTGTTGCGCAGTTCGATGCCGCCTTGCTCGTTATGACGATCGGGGTGGTCGCGCTCCTGCCGTCCACCCTGGTATCGGGGTTGTACCGGGTGCGCGGCGCATATGGTCGCGTCGTGTGGTTTCAAAATGGAGCCTTGCTCGCCGCACAGCTTGCGCAACTCGTCGCCATCCTGACGTTTGGTACGCTGATCGCCGTCTGTGTGGCGTTCGTCTCGATGCAGGTGGCCGCGGCAGTCTTTCTCGTCGCGATCGATGCGCCGCGCCTGTTTCCATTCCTGCGCCGCAAGCAGGCGCCGGTGTCCTCGCGCCTGTTTTGGCGCTGGGCGGGCGGTCAATTCCGGCTCGCATTTCCGTTCGCGGTGGCCAATGTGACCGAACTCGCGCTGCTCAATGCACCGGTGCTTCTGGTCAGCGCGTTCCTGGTCGACCGGATAGCGGTCGCGCAGTGGGGCTTGACAAGGGTGGTTGTTGGTCTCCTGAGAGGATTGTGTGCCCAGGTCAGCCTGCCGCTCGCCGCGGAACTTGGGCACGACTACGCGATCGGCGACAAGGAGCGTTTGCGCCGGCTCTTCGCGCGGGGCTCGTTGCTCGTCACGGCGCTTTGCAGCCTGATCGTATCAGGCCTCCTGCCTTTTTGGCCGGATTTCTTTGCCTTGTGGACACATGGCACCGTGCCCTACGATGCCGCTCTTACCGCGACCCTGTTGCTTGGCTCCGTGATCACCGCGCCGTCGCTGCTCGCGCTCTCATTCGCCAATTACAGTAATCGCCGGGACCTTCTCGTTCGCTCGAAAGGCCTGCAGCTTGTCGCGTTCCTGGTTCTGTCCGTCACGCTGATTCCCCCGCTCGGCGCACTGGGGGCGGCCATCGCGATCGTCTTGAGCGATCTCTTGATTCAGATGGGGGTGCTCGGCATCATCGTCATGCGACAGACCCTGCTGAACACGTTTCGCCACCTGCTGTTCATCGGCGCGGGGGCCGTGGCGATCCTCCTCCTGGGGTACGGTCTCGGCGCGGTCATCCGGGCATGGCTGCCGCTTGCGGGCTTCCCGCGCCTTGTCACGGAATGCCTCCTGTGGTTGATCGCGGTGGGGCTGCTGGCCGGTATCATCTCGACACGCCGCGCCCGCAAGGCGCTCATGACGTCAATTCCCGACTAGCGGTCGGTCGGCCGCGGGCAGGACAACGTTCGCCAGAGAGTCCGGCCTGCCGGAGCCGGTCACGTTGATGCTTTCTAAAAAATGTAGCCCTTTCAGTGGCTTATCATTGGGGGAGGCAGCTGCATTGCTAGGCCTCCACCGCTGGGCTAGGAAGGGTGCGGTGACGTCATGGCACTTCTGCGTGCCGCGTCTCCTGCGGTTGACTGACAAGGCATGGCGAAGCGCGTCCAACCGCACTTGCTTTGACCAAAGCTACCTGCCGCGGGGCATTGCTGTGTCAGTCACTGCAACGATATGCGGCGCGTCCAATGGTGGGTGTTTTGTCTCAGCGGGTCTGTTACCGCGCGCTCATCGCCCTCGACCTCCGCGTCTTTTGCCGCTGGTCGCCGATGCATCCGAGGTCGCGGGAACGCGGTTGGATCGCGGTATGATCAATGTCCCCCAAACCCCGCAGGACCATCACGGGACCGCCTGCACGGTAGGCTGAGTTGCTTTTTGGTCTTGACGGCGTAGTGCGAGATAGAGAATGAGGATATTTCAGAGTTCAGGTTACTATCCGTCATATGCGCGGCGCCTGCGGCGGCTTGCAGCAAATGCTTCGACCTTCAAGGAGCAAGTTCAAGTATTTCTCGATGATCGCTACGGGGCCTCCCACCTCCTGCTGCCGATCAGTTGCGGTCAGGACGATGCATTCTTCACGAATTGGGACGACCCATCCTTACAGCTCGCGTGGGCCCGAGAAGCGGGCCTTCCGAAGAGGCTGTCCCTGGACGATATCTTACTCGCGCAAATCGAAGCGCATCGCACCGAGATATTCTACAATCTGGATCCCGTTCGTCTCGCCAACGGATTTCTTCGGCGGCTGCCGGGGTGTGTCAAAAAAAGCATCGCTTGGCGCAGCGCGCCGTCTGGGCAGGTTGATTTCTCGACATATGATCTTGTCGTGGGAAATTTTCCCGGCATTCTCAACGAGATGAGTCGTCGCGGTTACCGCACTGCTTATTTCGCGCCCAGCCACGATCCGGTTATGGATCGCTTTGCTGAAAACAACAATCGTCCAGTTGATGTGGTTTTCGTCGGCGGATATTCGCGCCATCACAGGCGTCGAGCCGAAGTACTGAATGCAGTTGCGGGCTTGGCTGACCAATTGCGCGTTGTGTTCCATCTGGATCCCTCGCGGTTGTCTCGTCTCGCCGATTCCCCCCTGGGAATCTTGCCGCCGCTGAACAGGAGCCGCCGTCCGGCGAAAGTGCGCTCGATTTCGCAAGGACCCGTCTTTGGCCTGGAGCTCTATCAAGTCTTGTCCAAGGCCAAGATCGTTCTGAACGGGGCCATCGACATGGTAGGAGAAGAGCGCGGGAACATGCGTTGCTTCGAGGGCATGGGATGCGGGGCCCTTCTGCTCTCTGATGCAGGAAAATACCCGGCCGGAATGATGCCCGGACGTACACTCGTCACCTACACGAGCGGGGTTGACGCGGTCGCTCAAATACGTCGCCTGTTGGCAGATGACGGGCATCGTGAGGCTATTGCGCGCGAAGGTCACAAAATGATATCCACCACCTATTCGAAGGAAGACCAATGGCAGGCGTTTCAGAAGCTGCTTTGATGGTCCGGACCAGGATATCGAGCGACACCATGGCGGACAAGTTCATTCCCATTTCACAGCCCTCCATTGGGGTCCGAGAAAAGGAGCTCGTGCTTGCCGCGGTAGAATCCGGTTGGGTATCTTCCATTGGAAGATTCATCGACGAGTTTGAAAATAGCTTCGCACGGTATTGCGGAACAGAATTTGCAATTGCGGTGAGCAATGGGACAACCGGTCTTCATCTTGCGTTGGCCGCATTCGGAATCGGGCCCGGCGATGAGGTCATCGTTCCGGATTTGACATTCGTCGCTACCGCCAACGCGGTCGCTTACACAGGCGCGAAGCCCGTTCTTGCCGACGTCGATCCGGAGACGCTTTGCATTGATCCCGGTTCTGTCGAGGCCTTGATCACGCCGCGAACGAAAGCCGTGATGCCGGTTCATCTTTACGGTCATCCCGCGGACATGGATGCGATCGCTTCGATCGCGAGGCCGCGGGGCATTATTGTTATTGAGGATGCGGCTGAGGCGCACGGCGCCGAATACAAGGGGCGGCGCGTTGGAGGGCTCGCTGATTGCGGAGTCTTCAGTTTCTATGGAAACAAGATCGTGACCACTGGCGAAGGTGGCATGCTGACGACGAACGATCCCGCATTCTATCGTCGAGCGAAGCGACTTCGTGATCACGCCATGAGCTCAGACCGCCGCTATTTCCACGATGAGCGAGGGTTCAACTATCGCATGACCAATCTCCAAGCGGCCCTTGGGGTCGCGCAGATGGAGCGAATTGATCAATTTCTCGCTCGCCGTGCTGAGATCATGGCGTGGTATCGATCCGTCGTTCGCACCAGTGATGTCGTCCGACTAAATCGCGTGCAGAATTGGGCTCGAAGCGCATTTTGGATGGTCTGTCTGGAGGTTGACCGCTTCGACGACGATAGTCGCGCCGCGTTCATCCAATCCCTGAAGCAACGCGGCATTGATTCTCGGCCGTATTTCTATCCTCTGTCGACGATGCCAATGTACTCGCAGGAGTCGTTGCCAGTAGCGGCACGTAAGTCCAGGATCGGACTAAACCTGCCGTCGTTCTTCGATCTCGGCAAGTCGGACGTGGAGCGAATTGGCCAGGTCGTGAATGAGTTGCTCGCGGATGCGTCTCTTCAATGAAGGACGCGCCGCCCCCATTTGCAAATCGGATCATGAGGAAGGCAAGATCGCTGTTCATGCGATCAGAACTTCAAGACTACCTGTGTTCGATGTCGGCGGACAACCCGTTGCGCGGCATGCCTACGAAGATCGTCGGCGATGCATCCGCTGATCCCACCGAATTTTTCGACCACTATGACGCCTTTGGCTACTGGGTCGCCGCTAGGCTGGCGCGCCAAACACGTAAGCGCCGCATTCTCGATATCGGAAGCCCTAAAGCGCAAAATGCCATCCTTGCTGCATACCACGACGTAACGGCTATTGTGCTCGCCGATTGTCATGATCGCTTAAGCGCGATTCGATACGTCCAGCACGATGTCACGCTACCTCTTCCTTTCCCTGCTGGCGCGTTCGACTGCTTTACTTCCACGGTTGCTCTGCCGTTGATCGGGCTTGGAAGGTACGGTGACCGACTCGACGGGGATAGTCTTCCCAACCTCCTGTCCGAGCTTGGGCGGATCATGTCCGATGACGCAATTCTCCTCATTAGTATGACCGTGGGTCCGAACCTGCTTGCGTTCAACAATGGCTGGTATCTTGATCTCGCCACCATCCGGAGCCTGTTTGCCGGCTGGCGCATTGTGGAGACCGTTGCCGATAGCTGGTCCTCGCCGAAAGTGTTTTCTCGAGGGGATGCATCCCAGCGCTTCGTCAATTTGGAGCAATTGCCAGTCATAGCCAGAGGCGACTATCGCGTGGTCTTCTTTGCGTTGGTCCGTGAAACCCAACCGACAGATGGCCTACAATGAAGGCTCTCGCTTACAAGATTCTGAATGCGTGGCAACACCGGAAGATGCGAGCCTTAGGATCGCGAGTCTTGATGTCGCGTTCGGTGCGAATGCTGCGTGGATTTTCCGTGCGATTTCTTGCCAGTGTTGATGAGAGAGCATATCTGCGTGTCGGCGAAAACTGTCTGTTGAACGGGCCTATCGTCTTTGAGGCGCGCACCGGACAGGTCGACATCGGTGATCGCTGCTACATCGGTGCCGACAGCACAATTCTAAGTAGAAATCGGGTCACGATTGGCAATGATGTCACGATCGCATGGGACGTCACCATCTATGACCACGATTCTCATTCAATGAACTGGTGTGATCGGGCGGCCGCCGTGAAGCTGTTCTATGAGCGCTACGGCTACGCAGACTGCTTTGATCAACTTGACTGGACCAACGTTGGATCGGCGCCTATCGTCATTGAGGACCGTGTCTGGATGGGTTTTGGTGTCACAGTTCTCAAGGGCGTGACTATCGGTGAGGGGGCCATCATAGCGTCCCGAAGCGTTGTGACGCGGAACGTTGAGCCCTATACCATCGTTGCCGGTAACCCGGCGCAAATGGTTCGGAAGCTCCCAGTTAACACTTACCTCATCGGATGAGCTAACGGTATTTTGATGCCCGAGCCAAACAGAAAGTTTCACCACACCTGGGAACAAGCGATCTCCATCCTCCGGTCTGACCCGCTTCATCAGAAATTGGTCTACGACGCTTACTTGACCGCCGATCTAACGGGGAACTGTCGCCGCTTCTCGGAAAGCCGAGAATTCGCCGAGGTGGTCAGGCTGATCGAAGCTTATCGCCCAGGGAGCCGGGATGTGTTGGATGTCCCCGCAGGTAACGGTATCGCGACTTTTGCGTTTGCGAAACTTGGGTTCGATGTTGTCGGCGTTGAGCCTGATCCTTCATCGTCTGTCGGTCGCGGCGCGATCGCTACGGCTCTCAAGTCGGAGGGGCTCAAGGCACGCATTATCGACGCCTTTGGCGAAAAGCTCCCCTTCGAGGAGAACAGCTTCGACGTGGTGTACGTCCGGCAAGGTCTCCACCACGCTCAGGACCTCAAGGCGATGCTATCGGAATATGCTCGAGTGCTTCGTCCGGGCGGGCTGCTTTTGGCGTGCCGCGAACATGTCGTCGACGATTATGGACCCGGCCTCCAGGCATTTCTGGACTCGCAAGTCGACCATCAACTGTACGGAGGCGAGAACGCGTTCACCCTGGCGGACTACCGTGAAGCTCTTTCAAGGGCCGCCTTTACGATCGTAGCGCAGTTCGGGCCGTATGATTCCGAGATAAATCTGCATCCGAACACGGAGGAAATTCTATTGGATAAAGTTTCGGACTCACGTCCAGGCAAACTTCTTGGGCTTATCTTGCCGAGGTCAATCGTGAACCGGATTGGGATGTGGTACCTGCGGCGCTCAAAGCGACCCGGACGCCTCTACTCCTTTGTCGCTGTGGCTCCATAGAAGTGCCAGACATGCTTCAGCGGTTTCTTCCCCTCGCCGTAAAGATTCGCAAAAGGCATCCCGGAATATTTTATTTCCTGGCGCGCTTCGCGAAGCGCTTCTTCGGCCAGACGCTTGGAGTTTTCCCGCGCGTATTGGCCAACGAGATTGAGGCCGTTACCGATATTCTGCGCAGCTCGCAATGGAACATGGCCTACGGGCGAGGTCTCGTGCACGAGCGCCTTGAGGCCGAATTTTCAGAGTTTGTAGGTACGAAGCATGCCATCGCAGTAGGGAGCGGGGGGATGGCGTTGCAAATGTCCTTGCGAGCGCTGGGCCTGAAGCCCGGCGACGAAGCCATCCATCAGGTCGACACCTGTTCGGCGACCGCGATGGCGGTCATGAACGCTGGTGTTACCCCAATATTTGCCGACATTTCCGAGCAGACATTCATGTTGGATTGCTCCGATGTTCATAGGAGGATAGGAAGCCAAACCAAAGCGCTCATCGCAACCCACATGTGGGGAAATCCGGAAGATGTGTCGAAGCTCAGGCAAGTAGCGCAAGATAACGGCCTCAAATTTGTGGAAGATACCTGTCTCGCCCTAGGTGCCATAGCAGAGGGAAAGCCGGCCGGTTGTTGGGGCGACGTTGGAGTCTTTTCGTTCGGATGCCTTAAGCCGATCCAAACCGGTGAAGGAGGAATGATCGTCACCAATGATGGGGCGCTTGCAAAAGAACTGAGATCCCTGAGACATTGGGGCGATCGAACGATCGAATTTGGCGCGCGGGATGTCACACAGCTCGCTTGGAATGGGCGGATGTCAGAGATCCTCGCCGGAATCGCCCGGGAACAGTTGCGAGGCTATCCAGGGCATCTCCAGGAGCTGCGCGCCAGAGTGGCCGAGTTCCGGAGCGCTTACGCGGAATGTCCGGGATTTTCGATGGTACTTGGTGCAACGGACTCGGTGTCGTGTTCTGCATTTACTCAAGTGGTTCTGCGACTCGATGAGAACGCATTCGGCCTAAGTAAGAGGGAGCTTATGGATTTTCTGGGCCAAAGTGGAATTCCTCATTGGCACGCCAATTTTGAGCTGATCAACACCTTGTCGTTCTTCCGCGGTGATGCGTGGCGTGACTGGATCCTGCGGGGCGACATTGATCGTGTCGCGGCCAACAACACCAGTTCGTTTCCTGCGGCCGAGCGCGTTTACGCTCAATCTGGTCTGGGCCTCTCGAAGTCAAACTTCCTGTCGGACGGCAACAGAAAGCATCTGGACTCTGTTATTCAATCTCTGCGCAGGAAGAGCGGATCTTGATCAAGCTTGGCGTGATCTTACTGTCGAGACCCGAATTCGGCGGGACTTATCAATACAGCCTGTCCACGCTTGAGGCGCTCCAGTACACGAAGCGATTTCAGGTCACGATCTACGGAGATCCTTCAAACCGCGATTTGCGACGATGGGGTCACCCCGTTAAACCTTACATTGAAAGGCGTCTCAGCCAGGCTGCGTATCTGCTGTCTTACCAGCTAAGGCTGCCGCTGAATGATCCGTTCCGGGAAGAAAATATTCTGCTCGCTCCGATCTACTCGTTGGCCACACTGCACACCCAGCGACCGTTTGCGTATACGTTGCATGACCTGCAGGAGCATCATTTTCCGGAGCGCTTTTCGTGGAAGCAACGGCAATGGCGTCATCAGGTACATAAGGCACTTTCCAGCCGAGCCAGCGCAATCATATGTGAGGCTAATCACGTAAGAGAAGACATTGTGGCCAGCTTCGGCGTTCCGCAGGACAGAGTAGTAAAGCTGATTGCTCCACCTTTCGCTCGGATGACGGTGCCGATGACCCGCGTCGAACTGGAGAATGTGCGAAGCCGGCACGGGTTGCCGGAGAAGTTCGTCTTCTATCCGGCGCGGTTCTGGCCGCACAAGAACCATGTTCGATTGATTGAGGCTTTCAAATTGGTCGTTTCTCGATATCCCGATGTGCAGCTGCTCCTGACGGGCAACAAAGGAGACGAGTATCATTCGATTGTGAGCTTAATCAGTGCACTTGGCTTGAATTCCAGCGTCCGGCATTTAGGTTTTCTTGAACAGACCGATTTGGACGCAACCTATCAGCTTGCGACAGCTCTCATTATGCCGTCACTGTACGAGAGCGTAAGCATACCAATATTTGAGGCATTTCAACTGGGTACGCCTGTGGCGGCATCAAACATTCTGTCGTTGCCCGATCAAGTGGGAGACGCTGGACTTTTATTTGATCCGCATTCAGCTGAATCAATCGCGGGCAGCATTGCGACGATCGTGAGTGATTTTGAACTTAGGGAGGTGTTGCGTGCTCGAGGTTATGCGCGGATGCGAGCCCTGACGCCGGAGTTGTATTGCGGCAGCCTCGAAAGATTGCTGCAGGCGATGAGTCAGAGGAATACTGATCTGCAGCAGCGGTGATTATGCGGCGCGATCTGTGCGTCTAGGTTCTTGTTAGTGGAGCCCCGCACGAACGTATCCCTTCGGCGGCGGTCGCTTCGTGCAAATTCGAGTGCCTTTCTCAGGATTTGATCTTAAATCTAGCCTTAAGGTCATGTGGCGAATGCAGGTGAAGGTATTGGGCGCTGAGCGTCAGCGCCGTCTCTTCCGGCGAGGGCCGCTTTGTCGGATTAGTCCAATTGGTGCGTAACAGTCCTTATGGACAGCGATAAGCGCAGTACTCGGCTTGAAACAGCTTGAGGCGGTCGAGACTGGTCGTCGTCGGCGCTGGTCGGATGACGGGAAACTGCGGATCATGACCGAGAGCTTTGAAGCGGTGCGCGCTATATTCGACGGCACGGCGCCGCGGAATATCAAGTTCGTTGCCGATGACATGGGGTCGCGCGTTCGGTCGTTCGGTCTCGAGCCGATCAGCTCTCAAACCGAACAATCCGGCTTTGCGGCGGCGTCCTTGCCGCTGAGGTCGAGCCGGCGGTTGCTGGCACACGGACGAGTGGGCAGATGGTGATCGTCATTGGCAGGGATCGTCGAGTGATTGTCGACGGTAGCGTCGATGCGGCGGCGGGCGCCAGTGCTGGGGGTGCTGAAGGTCGATGATCCCGATCTCTTCGAACGCACGGATGCGGATTGCGACCGGCTACACCGACATGCGCACGGGCATGCAGGGGATTGCCGGTATTGGTGCAGGAAGGTCTAAAGCGGTATGGGATTCGGCTGAATCGATTTGGGATTCCCAAATCAGTGTGTTTCTGATTCACCATGCTGGCTGGGCGGAGGCCAGCATGGATGGGCAAGCCTTACTCTCTCGATCTGCGCAAGCGCGTGGTGGCGGCGATTGAGGACGGAATGTCCCGCAATCAGGCCGCCAAGCAGTTTGGAGTGGCGATCAGCACAGCGATCGGCTGGATGAAGCTGGTTGATGAGACCGGCAGCGTTGCTCCTGGGCAGATGGGCGGTCACAAGCCGAAGGCGGTTTCGGGAGACCACGCGGTCTGGCTGTCGCAACGGATCAAGGACGGCGACTTCACCATAGCGGGCTCGTTGCCGAGCTTGCCGGGCGTGGCCTGAAGATCTACTATCACTCGGTGTGGGACTTCGTGCATGCCTGACTTCAAAAAAAGCGTGGCTGGCGAATGCGATCGTCCCGACGTGGCACGGCGGCGCGCCCAATGGACAAAGTACCAAGGTCGGTCGAAGCTGAGCGGGTGGTCTTCATTGACGAGACCTGGACCGGACCGATATGGCACCACTGCTGAGATGGGCCCCCGTGCGGGCATAGACTCACCGCCAAGGTCCCTCACGGCCGCTGGAAAACCATGACCTTCCTGGCGGCCCTGCGCCATGACCGGATCGATGCGCCATGGTTCATCGAGGGACCAATCGGTGGCGTGAGCTTCCGGATCTATGTCGAGAAGGTTCTCCTGCCGACCCTTCGTCCGGGCGATATCGTCGTCCTGGACAATCTCGGCAGCCACATAGGCAAAGCCGCGCGCCTGCTCATCCACTCCGCCGGAGCCAAGCTGTTCTTCCTGCCGAAATACTCACCCGACCTGAACCCGATCGAACAGGTCTTGCCAAGCTCAAACATCTGCTCCGAAAGGCAGCAGCACGAACCGTCGATACGGTCTACGCCGCCATCGGCGAACTGCTTGGCACATTTACATCTGAAGAATGCGCCAACTACCTCAAAAACTCAGGCTATCGAAGCTAATGCCATCACGCTTTAGGTCGTGATCCGTTTGCCGGAGATCTTTTCGTGTTCCGCGGCCGAGGCGGTTCGCTGATTAAGGCCTTGTGGCACGACGGAGCTGGACTGTCGCTCTACGCCAAGCGGTTGTACCGTGGCTAGTGGCGCTCGGTCCTCGACCGAGCGCTTGTAAAGCCAACGGGCCGGTCATCGGGGGCGATCAAGGCCGCCAGCCGCCGAAGGCGGTGGCGCAACGCGCTAGCCTTGAGCACGGTCGATCGCCGGTCTACTTCACGCCGCCGTTCCTTTATCCAGCAGCGACGGGCGTTCCGGTGATGTGTCTCACATGGGTTTGTGCTGTGTTTTCCCGCGAGCTAAACAACAGTGCGCTCGGAGCACCCTGCTCGGTAATGAGCCCGGGGCATTATGCCTGAAGCTTGCAAAGGAGTTCGCTGCCGGTTCGCCACGGCTCGGCCTCGAACCATTCGCGCAGCTGCGGCGTAGTCTTGACGAGCGGATCAGGGCGTCGTCGCTCACGCTTCGGCTTCGCAATTGGCCTGTCGGTCGCGGGGACCGCTCCTTCTTTCCACGCGATCCTCGACAAAAACTATTCGATCGGTGGCGCCGCAGTTGGACGGCTTGCTGGGGCGCCGTCGGTGAGACTGGCCGGCCTCTCACGCCTCGGATATCGCGGAATCAGGGGACCGGATCCAGGCGGGCATATATTTCGTTGACGCTGGCGCGGACGGCATCAGGTGTACTTGCTTTGGTAACCAACCGCTGATGTGAGGTCGCGAGGCGCTATGCGTTTTGCGGGCACGTGCTCCGTCGCGCTCCTTTCGTATCAATTTGAAGGACGGCCGGAAAAAGTTCACGGACAAGCGGGCCGACCGGTAAAGCTGAGCCAGCAAAGCAGCCGCTTCGAGCCGGTCGAACCGACGGTAGTCGACCATTCGTCGGACGACCACCGTTCTTCTGCTCGATGAAGGCTTGATCGATCTTGCGATAGGGGCGACAGCGCGTGAAGACCATACCAGCCTGTTCACAATACACCTTCAAGGTCTCATTCATGAACACAGAGTCGTTGTCGGTGTCCAGACCCACGAGCGCAAACGGCAGCTGTTTTCGAAATTCGATCAGAACCGCGCTCAACAGCTCAACAGCTTCTGCTCACGCATCAGAATTGGCGCGCATTTCGTCCAGCCGGTCGCGATGTCCGTGAGAACGAGCGTGTGGACGAAACTGCTGCGCGCCGAAGGACCGCTGTGGGCAACAAGCTCGGCCTCGACGAACCCAGGCGCGATCTTCCCAATCCGTTGAAGTACGGATAGGATGCTGAGTCGCACAGCACTTGCTACAGAGCGACGACGCGGCCGACCACCTTGCTCACGAACGCATCGAAGTGCCCGGTCGATCGTGGCCGCACTCATCGACAATAATTTAGCCCGAATGTCTGACGCCAGGTCGATATGGCCGTGCCGCTCCACCGATTCAATCAAGATCGGCAGCAGGGGCTTCAGAAGCTTGCCGCAACGCCCAGTCTGCAGCCTCCCAAAGCAGCATCAGCGCATTTCTCTCCGCTTTTGGTAGATCCGCGGACGATTGCGGCGACCCTCTGTCTGGCCCTCAGAATCGCAGCGCAGCAACCGCATCGCATGCTTCGGATCGAAGCCCGTGATCGCAACGAACTCATCGAGGATGCGGCGCTTTTCGACGCGGCTCGAGACCCTGTAGCGCCGCGCCAAAGCAGACTTCAGTTCCTTCAGCGTCGCCGTACTCAATCGGCTCATCGTGGTCCTGCGCTCCCTTGCCATTTGGGGGCAATTTACGTGAGGCAACAACTCAGCATTCAGGAACATTTCTGGCGACGCAATGCGCTTCCGAACCCACTAGATGTTTCCGGTGAGCCGGGCCCTTCCAGGACCACGAGCTATCTTGCATGCAACACGTCAACGAAGGGGCATGGGCTTTCTCAATAAGGAGGCGCCCGCCGAGGCTTTCAGTTAATCCGACCAGGCCGTGAAAACCGGCCTCGGCGTGACATACCAGAGAACAAAGCTAAGCAGAGCCCCGTTCGACACCAAAGTAGTAGTCAATGGTACGTTCAGGAACACCTGGCTCAACAGTCCTCCAGACAGAATAATGAATTTCGGAGGTAGGCCGACTGAAGTCCGGTTTCCGAAAGAGACAACGAGCCCGCAAACAGCCGCGGCGAGAGGCGCCGCAAGGGGCCCAACCGATGCGATGCCTTCAGTGGCAAACAGTGAGGCGTTCAGGTTGCCGAGCTCATAATTTTTAGACATAAGAACCGACAGCGGATCGCTATAGGTGCAACCAACGAGCGACTTGATTAGATTGATCTGGCAAAAGTGCGTGACCTGATGGGTCGAGAAGAAGTCGTTGTAGACGTCGAGAGCAATTGAGGGAACGGCGATCATCCGAAAGTTGACCGCTGAGAAGTATTTGATGAACAGTTCGTATGGAATCGCTCCGAACTCGTAAGGAATGACCAGCAAGAGTCCGGCTGAGATCGGCAGAAGTAGGGACAAGAGAATGGTGGCTCTGGGTTCGAACACTCGGGCGACTATCGCAAGAAAGAGAAGCCACGGCGGGGCAAAAAAGGTCAGCTTCGTCAAGGTGATTGGGTAGAAGGCAAGCAGCAGCAGCAGAGCGACCGCGGCTTTCAGTCGTTCGCCGCTCATGACGAAGCTGGCAAAGGCGTACGGCAGCAGCGCGTTCGAGGTTATTCCAATTGCGTATCGGAGCGGGGCAGGAAATTCGAGGGTATGTCGGAAGCCATAGATCGAGTCGATGCCCGCCAGCCTAAAGTTATAGGTTGTGCCGGCTGCGATCGTCGCTGCCGCGAAAATCAGGATAGCTCCTCGCAACGTGTCCGCCGCGGCATCGCTCAGCACGACGAATTGCTTGATGGGAGAAGTGATGAAAACCACCGGAACCAGGAACGCGATGAGCGAAGCAATGGCCGAAGCGAGAGATAGCGTCCGGTCGTAAGGAAACTTCGAGAACACACCGAGCCATGCATAACCGGCGACCAGCGTGTAGAGATAAAAGCCAACGAAATAGCCAAAACTGAACCGAGCAAGCGCAAAGAAGACGGCGATTGCCGCCAGCAAAGGGACAACTAGAGTCGCTGTCGGCAGCCCCGCCTGTGTGAAGGCCACCGCTCCGGTGTAACCATAGAACCGAGCGACATAGACCAGCGACAGGCAGCACACGAAAAGGTGTACCCAAAGTAAAAGCAGGCGGCCTCGCCACGCCGAAGCAGACACGAGGCCGCAGGCCGCGGTCGGTTCGAGGGTTCGTTCCGCAGCTTTCATGCCGGCTTGCCAAAGAATGGCCACTCACTACCAGAGCAGGAGAAGCTGTGCAAGTGGGGGCGATCCCGCTGGACGAGCCGATAGACGCAGCAAGAGTCCCGTCATTCCATGTTCGTCCAGGACGGGAACCAAGCGGGCCATCTTGCGCTTCGGAGCCGGCCGAGAGGAGACACGCAAAAAGCAACTCGAATGGGTGTTGCGATGCAAACTTTCCCCTTATTGACAGTCGAGATGCGGTGCTAGACGGTTTTTCCTTCGCAGAAACTGGGGGCATTCAGTTGTATCGTCTAACGGTTCGGCGAGACCGCTTGAAATCCGTGGCCTGGCAAATCTCGTTGGCCTTGCTGGTCTCGAGTGTGCCACTCACCGTCTTAGTTGCGGGTCTACTGGGCAATGCGCGGAATCCAACAATCACCGCTGCGCTTCTTGTGGGACCGATTATTGGACTACTCGGTTTCAGTCAGTGGTCGAATTTTCGTAAAAACGAAGTTGATATGTATTTCTGTGCCTTTGGCGCAGTGGCGATCGCGTCAATAATGATCAATGGGCTTCCGCCGCCAAAATCGTTGAGCTTCTTCGCGTTGTCACTTGCGGCCTACCCGGCGTGTCGATTCGGACCACAGCTGCGCGAACCTAATGCTTTCATTGCTCTAACATCCATAGTTGTATTGATTGGCACGGGCGCAAGCGCAATTGCCCTGATCAGCCAATGGAACGATTCACATGGCAAACCTCTAATATTCGGTCTATTCGACCACGCAGCCGCCGCTTTTCTTTTCTCTTTGGCAATCCTTATCATCAGTTTGGTGGTCGAGAACACTCTTACACCCCATAAGGCGGCCTTCGTAGCCGTCGCGATAGCAATACCGATCGCCGTATTTGCGGCGGCACAGGTCCGGTTTACTTTCGTTGCGCTGGGCTTCGCACTCTTGGTGGGCTGGTTGGTCGTCAGGAGGCAGCAGCGGTTGTATGTACTTGCTATCCTCGGGACGGTAGTACTCTCCACGCTTTTCGGTCTAATTTGTCGTCAGAACGTCAGTACACAATTTCTGCTCCAAGCGATCGTTCCAGGCTCCTCATCGAATGCTCCCGCGATCGTCAGCACCCCCCCGGTTCAATCTCTCGCGAATGCTGCTGACCCTGCGACCATCGCCCATGCTGCAGCCTCTCGTCAAATCAATGCGAATCTAAAACGCTCCGGCGCCGAGTGCCAGGAAACTAACAATTCGATCTCGATGCGAAGAACCTTAATAAGCGAATCCCTTCAAATCCTCCCAAGAGCGGGTCTGTTCGGAATTGGATTGTCGTCTTTCGCAGGTGTTTCCTGCCTGATGCGAGATCCGCACAATTCGATCCTGCAAGCAGCAGTCGAATTCGGTCCCCTCGGAGGAATCTTTCTAGCTCTTGTTATCGCATCCGTTGTGCGAGGGCTGTGGATGGTTCGAGATGATAGGGCATCTGAGGTCAACTTTGTGCTTTGCAGCTTCACGTTCGTGGCTGTCATCGACATGGCCCATGGCCACCTTATAAATGAAATCTTGTTTTTCGCATTCGCAGGATACGGATCCCAGCTCATCGGGCTGGCGCGAAAGGAGCGGCAACTTGACCACTGAAAGCCTTGTCACTTGCCGATTAATCAATCGGGACCGGCTCTACCTCTCGGTGCTTATCGCTTCTTTCATAGGAGCACTGTACTTCTTACTATGGCGTTCGGCGGAGTACTTGATCGCCTACTATCATATCGGCGTCCCTCAGCATCGAGGCGCGGCCGTTGCGCTTCCAGTCTGTGTCGCGATGCTATTGGGCTCGACTTTCATATTTGCGGGCTTTAACTTCGGATATTTTGTCGGATTTTATCTGTTCTCAATTGTCGCGGGCTACTTATGGATTAACAGATTTAGCGTCTTTGACTATGATCAAGCGGCGGCATTCTGGTTGATGGCGTTCTCGCTCGTTTTGTTCTTGATACCAGCGCTAGCAACGAGAAAGGTATCCATCGAGTGGCGTCCTTTCGTGCTGCCCAAGCGATCGCCTGAAGCCATTCTGATAATTACTACCGGAGTCCTAGTAGTATGCTCCTTTCATGGCTTCTATCTGGTCGGCATCGAGGGAATGATCGAGCACCGAGATGACATCGTCCGATCCGCCGGAATGAACTATATCATAGGTAACATGATCGGTGGGGCAATACCGTTCGCATTCGCCTGCTTTATCGAACAACGGCGTTGGGCAATATGCGCAGTTCTAATCGTAGTAACGTTGCTCTACTACCCCGTTACACTAACCAAGACGGTACTCTTCGCCGCTCCATTCTTGGTGTTCGTTGCAGTTGCTTCGCGATGGCTGACTCTTCGGCAAACCGTGGTGGTGTCTCTGTTAGTGCCACTAATGATCGGCGTTATTGCGATCGCTGGTGTGGACTGGGAGATGATTAAGACATCCCAGTGGCGATGGGAAGCATTCATGATCCCAGCTTTCCGATTCGTTGCTTTCCCTTCGCTGGCACTCGAGCACTATCTGGCATTTTTCCACGATCATCCATTGACCCATTTCTGCCAGATCGGGTTCCTCAAACGGCTAATGGCGTGCCCTTATAACGAGCCGTTGGCGTACGTGATGGCTCGCGCCTACGACATGGGACGCATGAATGCATCGCTGCTCGCAACCGAGGGCATTGCTTCGGTCGGACCGGTATTTGCACCTCTCGTCTCATTCGCGTGCGGTATCGTGTTCACTTTTGCAAACCTAGCTTCAGCTCATTTGCCAGCTCGCTTCGTTTTAATCTCAGGAGCTATGATACCCGTGACCCTCCTGAACGTTCCCCTTTCGATTGCTACGACTACAAATGGCTTTGCGCTTTTGATACTCCTTTGGCTCTTGTCCCCCTCAGATCTGCGACTATGGCGTTCCGATAAGAGCGTCTCTTGACTACTCTCGATCGCGACTTGGTAGGTTGAATTGGCTTGATCTAAAAGAGCTTTCGCGTATAGACCTCTATGCCGCAACGACGGTATGGGGGCGTCCCGGCCTTAACGCGCATTCGGGGGAAGGTTTCATGCTTAGATTCGGGTTGCTTGGTTGCGGACGTATCGCCAAACGGCATGCGGATTTGCTGGGTTCCAATCAGATCGAAAATGCCAAGCTGGTGGGGGTTTGCGATCGCGTGCGCGAGCGCGCCGACGCTTTCGCGACGAAATTCGGAATATCCCCTGACTACGACATCGAAGCATTCCTCGCCCGGAAAGACATCGATGTCGTCGCCATTCTGACGCCGAGCGGTATGCATCCCGAGCATGCAATAGCCTGCGCGAAAGCTGGCAAGCATGTGGTCGTCGAAAAGCCGATGGCGCTCCGGCTTCAGGATGCGGACGACATGATTCGAGCCTGCGACCAGTTCGGTGTAAAGCTATTCGTGATCAAGCAGAACCGCTTTAATATACCCGTGGTCAAGGCACGTGAGGCCCTGGACGCAGGTCGCTTCGGTAAACTGCTGCTTGGAACGGTCCGGGTACGGTGGTGCCGCGATCAGGCCTATTACGACCAGGATCCCTGGCGCGGCACCTGGGCCTACGATGGCGGCGTGCTCACAAACCAGGCGAGCCACCATGTGGATATGCTCGAGTGGTTCTTCGGGGACGTCGTCAGCGTTCATGCCCGGGCCATTACCGCGCTCGCGAACATCGAGACGGAGGATACGGCTGTTGCGACGCTGAAATTCCGCAATGGCGCCCTCGGCATCATTGAGGCGACGACGGCCGCACGTCCAACCGATCTCGAAGGCTCCCTTTCGATCCTGGGCGAAAAGGGCACCGTCGAAATCGCCGGCTTTGCCGTCAATCAAATCAGGCATTGGCGTTTCGTCAACGAGACTCCGAGCGACAAGGAGGTCGTCGAAAAATTCTCGGTTAATCCGCCCAACGTTTATGGATTTGGCCATCAAGCGTATTACCTTCACGTCGTGGATTGCCTCCTGCACGAACGCGCCGCGCTGGTCGATGGCCTCGAAGGGCGAAAGAGCCTGGAGCTGATTTCGGCGCTCTATGAGTCGATCGAAACAGGCAGCGAAGTAGCGCTAAGGTTCTCGCCCCAGAAGGTTCGATTAGGGCAGCGATGAGCCATGGAAAACCTTTCAACTTCTGTCGGCATCATCACTTATGACCACTCGCACTTAAAGACGGAGCAAATCCTTCATCGCCTTTCCCTAAGAGCGCAATTCTCCCATGGACCGGGTGTCGATATAAAGCTACTGGCGTTGCCATTCGTCCATCGCGCTGAACGGAATGTATTGTTCCAGCATCGGCCGGACCAGAGTCGGGCGCCAAGTACTCGTGAACTAGCGCGGTTCCACGACTTTGAATTTCTGTCGTGCACGTATGACTCGATCCCAGATGTGGCCGACTACTATCTAGTCGCGGGTGCCGGGATTTTCTCCAACGCTGCAATTGGAAAAAAAAAGATCATCAATTGCCATCCAGGCATAATTCCAAGCGCCCGCGGTCTCGATTCGTTCAAATGGGCGATTCTTGGCCAGATTCCACTCGGCGTCACATTACACTATATCGACGCGGAGGTGGACGCCGGCCAAACGCTTGAGATCGTCGAGACGCCTTTGTTCCCGGACGATGATCTGGAGGTGCTTGCTCGACGTCACTATGAACTTGAACTTGAGGTGCTGTGCGAATTTATGAGCATCTTAAACAAGCCCAATCGCGCAATTTCTCACTATCCGAGTAATCCAGCGCGCAGGCGTATGCCCATCGACCTTGAGCGAGAAATGATCGCGCAGTTTCCGTGCTACAAGGAGAGATTTGCTGCCAATTCGGTTCGGGTTTGAAAGGAGTATTGATGCGCGTACCATTTGCCGATTTGCATCTTCAGTATCAGAACCTAAAGTTCGAAATTGACGGCGCGATCGCGGCCGTCATCCGAGACGGTGCATTCATTCGCGGGCCCTTCGTCGATGCCTTCGAGGCGGAGTTCGCGAAGGCCGCGGAGGCGAAACACTGCATCTCCTGTGCGAATGGCACGGACGCTCTCTACCTTGCAATGGTTGCGCTGGGGGTGAAGCCTGGTGATGAAGTGATTACAACAGCGCATTCCTGGATCTCCACGTCCGCGATGATTAGCCATTCCGGCGCTAAGGTCGTATTCTGCGATACTGATGGCGCTACCTTCACGATCGACCCGGCGGCAATCGAGCGGGCGATCACGCCCCATACCGTCGGCATCATCCCGGTGCATCTGTATGGTCAGCCTGCCGACATGGACGCCATCATGGCGATTGCGCGGAAGCACAAATTGTGGGTGATCGAGGACTGCGCGCAGGCTCATTTGGCGCGCTACAAGGGTCGGCTCATCGGCACATTCGGCGCTGCTGCTAGCTATTCATTCTACCCGGGCAAGAATCTGGGTGCCATGGGAGACGCCGGTGCCGTCGTCACGAATGACCCCGCTCTCGCCGAACACATGACCAAGCTCGCCCGGCATGGTGGTGTGGTGAAGCATCGGCACGATATCGAAGGCATCAACAGCCGCTTAGACGGCATGCAGGCGGCCATCCTGTCGACCAAGCTACCCCACCTGCAAGAGTGGACTAAGGCCCGGCAGAAGGCGGCGTTGATTTATGATGATGGCCTCAAGCAGATCGAGGATCTTGAGGTGCCGCAGGTCGCGCCCGGTCGCACGCACGTCTATCATCTCTATACAGTCAGGCATCCGAAGCGCGATGCGTTGGCCAGTTATCTGAATTCAAACGGCGTGCAGACGGCAATCAACTACCCGACAGCGTTGCCATTGCTACCCGCGTATAACCGATATGAGCACAAGCCGGAGCAGTTTCCGAACGCCTTGCGCGACCAGCACAAAATACTTTCGCTGCCGATGTTCGCCGAGATCAGTCCGGAGCAGCAGGATTACGTCGTCACGCTGATTCGGAAGTTCAACGGTTAGGGCGCCTGTTTCCCGCGGCTCCGATGACCTCGCGATAGCGGCTGGTAGCGGCTTCCTCGCTGTACTTGCCGGCAACGACTGCCGCTTGGCGTCCCTTGGCGGCGGTGCCCGCACGATCCATTGCTGCATTTGAGATCGCCCTGCCAAGTTGGGCTGGCTCCTCCGGCGGCACGACCCAGCCGATCGCTTCCTCGCTCAGCACGATCGCTGCCTCCGAATAGGATTCGGAGCAGACGATGATCGGTCGGCCAACGGCTAGCAGATTGTAGAGTCGACTCGGAATCGAGACGCCTGCAATATTGCGACGGTAGGGGATCACCCAGATGTCTGCCGCCGAGAGAAAATCGACTAGCTGGCTGTCAGCGACTGGCGTCATCATCGTCACGTTGGGGAGTTGCTCGGCGGCCGCCAATTCGCTGAGCTCGCCCCATCCCACGCCCCATCCGGAAAACAGGAAGTGGATGTCCCAGTTGCCGGCAAGCAGCTTCGCCGCTTCGAAAATGGCCCTGGGATCGTGAGTGAAGCCAAGATTGCCCGACAAACCAACGACGAACTTGTCGCGTAAGCCGCAGCGAAACGGGTTGTCCGGATCGAGTTCCCTGTAACCGCTCGGTATCAAGGCCCAGTTCGGGATGAAGTGAATCTTCGCAGGCGCAACGCCCCTGTATTTTGTAAGGAGGGACGGGGTGTCACGTCCGATCACGATGATGGCATCGAGCGCCCTGAACAAGAGAGAATTGGCAAAGCGCAGCAAACGCGCTGAGATTGAAGTTGGCTTGATGAACTTCGCCGCTTCGAGCGCCTCCGGGTAGAGATCGTAGATCAGCAACACGGTTGCAGCCCCCCGCAGCCGTGCCGCAAGGACCGCTGCGTAAGGCAGAGTGAACGGCGAGGTCACGCAGAAGACGGTATCATTCTGCCTAACTCGTGCTAGGATTTCGAGGAACATGCCGGCGGCGAATGCGCACATTGCAATCGCTCGGCGTACCAGAGCATGTTTCGCCGATCGCCAGCTTCTGATCTCGATGACCTTCGGCTCGTTTTCTGCGCCGAACGAGCGTGATCCCACTGTCCCGGAAACGACAGTCACTTTGCGGTCGGCCGTCAACGCCCGGGCAATCTGCCCCAAATACACTGCTGTCGTAGTTTGGTCGGGTGGATAGTGTTCGGTTGCGACGAACAGCCTGCCCGATCCCATTTTTAAGTTACTCATGTAGGAAACTGTCCGGATTCAACGCGGTTCCTTTAACGTCAATCCATCCTTTCTCACTCTGGAAAAAGAGGTATGCTCTTTTGATCCCTTCATCCAACGATGTCGTGGCGTGCCAGCCCAGCTTTGCTAAGCGGTCGACGTCGAGCAGCTTGCGCGGCGTGCCGTCAGGGCGTGAGGGGTCGAAGGTTATCTCGCCCCCATAGCCGACGACGTTGGCGACGATGCGGGCGAACTCGGAAATAGTGATGTCCTCGCCGGTGCCGATGTTGACCAACTCCGCGCTGGAATAGGCCTTCATCAGGTGCACGCAGGCGTCCGCCATGTCGTCGACATAGAGGAACTCGCGCCGTGGCGTTCCGGTGCCCCACACGACAACGCTCTTGGCGCCTGCGACCTTGGCCTCGTGGAAACGGCGGATCAGCGCGGCGGCCACATGGCTTAGTTCGCGATGATAATTATCGCCTGGGCCGTAGAGATTGGTCGGCATCACGCTGATGAAGTCGCATCCGTACTGGCTGCGATAGGCCTCCGCCATCTTGATGCCGGCGATCTTCGCAATGGCATAGGGCTCGTTGGTCGGCTCCAGCGGGCCGGTCAGCACCGAGTCTTCGCGCAGGGGCTGAGCAGCTAGTTTCGGATAGATGCAGGAGGACCCGAGAAACATCAGCTTCTCAGCACCATTCAAATGCGCCGCATGGATCACATTGGCCGCGATCGCGATGTTATCATAGATGAACTCGGCGCGCAGCGTGTTGTTGGCGACGATGCCGCCGACTTTGGCGGCGGCAAGAAACACAATCTGCGGCCGCATCCTGCCGAACCACTCGAACACCGCAGCCTGGTTGCAGAGATCGACCTCCCGCCGGCCGATAGTGAGAAGCTTAACGTCCTCCCGCGCTAGGCGGCGCACCAGCGCGCTGCCGACCATCCCGCGATGGCCGGCGACGTAGATCGTCTTGCCGGTCAGCTCAAAAGGTACGTTTGCCACCGGCCGCGTTCCGTTTTGCGTCCGCCAGATCGCTCGCCACCATTTCCTCGACGAGCTGGGCGAAGCTTCGCTTCGGCGTCCAGCCGAGCATGTCGCGCGCCTTGCTGGCATCACCGACGAGCAGATCGACCTCGGTCGGGCGGAAATAGCTTGGATCGACCCGCACCACGGTCTTGCCGCTCTTGGCATCGACGCCGGTCTCGTCGACGCCCTCGCCGCGCCACTCGATGCGGCGGCCCACTTGGGCGAACGACAGCTCGACCATCTCGCGCACCGAGCGCATCTCGCCGGTGGCGAGCACGAAATCGTCAGGCTTGTCAGCCTGCAGGATCTTGTGCATGCCTTCGACATAATCCTTGGCATGGCCCCAGTCGCGCTTGGCGGAGAGATTGCCGAGATATAGCGTCTCTTCGAGACCAAGCTCGATGCGGGCGACGCCGCGCGTGATCTTGCGGGTCACAAAAGTCTCGCCGCGGATCGGGCTCTCATGGTTGAATAGGATGCCGTTGCTGGCGAACATGCCATAGGCTTCACGATAGTTTACTGTGATCCAGTAGCCATAGAGCTTGGCCACGCCATAAGGCGAGCGCGGATAGAACGGCGTGGTTTCCTTCTGCGGGATTTCCTGCACGAGACCGTAGAGCTCGGACGTTGAGGCCTGGTAGAACCGCGTTTCCTTCTCCAAGCCGACGATACGGATCGCTTCAAGCAATCGCAGCACGCCGATGGCGTCGGCATTGGCGGTGTACTCAGGGCTCTCGAAGCTGACCGCGACGTGGCTCTGGGCCGCGAGATTGTAGATCTCGGTCGGGCGGATCTGCTGCACTAGGCGGATCAGATTGCTCGAGTCCGTCATGTCGCCGTAGTGCATCAGGAACGGCACGTCGCCCACGTGCGGATCCTGGTAGAGATGATCGACACGCGCGGTGTTGAACGAGGACGAGCGCCGCTTGAGCCCGTGGACTACATAACCGAGCGATAACAGATATTCGACCAGATAGGCGCCGTCCTGGCCAGTGACGCCGGAGATTAAAGCCACGCGTTTCGTCATACTTTCCCTTTTCCAAACTTCAGGCGACCGCGTAGCGAACGATCATAAAGTGTCGTTCGCATCATTTGAAGATTGCGGCAGCGCCGTCAAGCCTTGGTCATAGCCGGCAAGAAGCGCACGAGTTGCAAGACACGAGTTGCAAGAACAGAAAAAGGCTGACCAGCGTGAAGCGCAGGCGTCCAAGCCTCATCCATCGCTTAGCTCTTTTCAGGGAAAGTGGCAATATGTCCCATGAGACTTCACTGTGTTACATAGCTGGGCCGAAATATGTCCGCTAAGACGCCGTTACCACCATTAGGAATCACGATCGACGACCAAGAAGATTGTACTGGCATTTGGGAAGCAGTGCAGTTAGCAGAAAGGGTCTTGCAGGTTCAATGACTTGTTTTCAAGAGACTGGCTCGGATCGGTCTATCAGTGGAGCAAAGGATCAGTTACACGGTTGTATCAACAAGAACGTCAGCTCTCAGGCACCTTCATCTCCCGGATGCAGCAGCCGTACCAGCGCTAAGATAACGAGATCCGAGATGGGCGAACTAATGACGCGTCTTTCGCATCTCACCTTGCGCAATTTCATGATCGCGCTCCACGACCTGCTGGCGACCACGGCGGCGCT
>NZ_JBVVPP010000056.1:0-45114 GCF_055811315.1 Bradyrhizobium sp. MI1.4
CCGCCTTACCCGGGGGGCCACCGCCCACACTCGCCCCCCCCACCCACCCCACGCGTTTCCCCCGGCCGCCCCCCCCGCCGCGGGGGGCGCCTGTGTTTTTGGCCCGCGCCGCGGCCCCCCCCGCCCCCCCCGAGGCCTGACATGCGAACGCAGTTCAATGAAGCGTCAGCGAAAATGAAATCCGAAAAGTCAAAAGTTCCGTCTTCTACGACGATGATCGTGCTTGCCGTGCTCCTCCTCGTCGTTGTCCTGACCTGCGTGCCCTATCTGGTCACGATCGCTTTCGCGCAGGGCCCGGCGGATGCCTCGCCCATCTTCGGCGTCACTGTGCCGGAGGGCTACAAGCAGTGGGAGCTGATCGCGCCGGCCGAGGAGGCGGCTCCCCTGGACGAGCTGCGTGCCGTCGTCGGCAACAGGACCGCGATCGATGCTTATCAAGACAACAAGCTTCCGTTCCCGGACGGCACAATTCTGGTCAAGCCGGCCTGGAAGCGGAAACAGTCGCCCGAATTTGCGTCCGCGACGATTCCCGGTGAAGCCACCACCGTCCAGGTGATGGTCAAGGATTCCAAAAAATATGCCTCGACCGGCGGCTGGGGATTTGGTCGCTTCATCAACGGCAAGCCGGTCGACGAGGCCCAGCATCGCACCTGCTTCGCGTGCCACGAAGCTCGTGTGAAGAGTCGCGACTACGTGTTTACGAGGCTTGCGCCCTGAGTGCGGAGTTTCACTCCGCAGCCACCATCTGCTGCGTGCGCCACTGGCCGAGCAGGGCGCGCAGCGAAGCCGGCTTGACCGGCTTGTTGAGCACCGCAACCTTTTCGTCGCGCGCAGCCATTTGCACGGCGGGGCTGCGGTCGGCGGTGATCAGGATCGCGGGGATGCCGTCACCGAAGCGGCGGCGGATGTCGCGGATCGCGGCGATGCCGTTGCCGCGGTCGAGATGGTAATCGACCAGCAGGCCGGTCACGCGGCGGCCCGCAGTCTCGATTGCGGCGATCGCGGCCTCGGGATCGGCGACCGCGATCACCTCGGCGTCCCACGCCTTCAGCAGCGTGCGCATGCCGTCGAGGATCGCGGCGTCGTTCTCGATGCAGACGATCAGGGTACCCGAGATCGAGGTCCGTGCGAGCGGCGTCGCACTGGTCACGGCCGCGGTGTGAGTGATCGCCTTCGCCGTCGGCACCGTCACGGAAAACACCGAGCCGCCGCCGACATTGGAATCGATGGCGATGTCGTGCTTGAGCACGCGCGCCAGCCGCTCGACGATCGACAGGCCCAGGCCGAGGCCGCGGGCAATTCGCGCGCCCTGCTCCAGGCGGTGGAATTCCTTGAAGATCTCGCCGCGCTTGACCGTCGGGATACCGACGCCGGTGTCGTAGACGCAGATCTTCAGCGTGGCGCCGCGGCGGCGGCAGCCGACCAGCACGCGCCCGCGTGGAGTATATTTGATCGCGTTGGAGATCAGGTTCTGGAGCAGCCGCCGCAGCAAGAGACGATCCGACTCGACGGGCAGCGAACACGGCACGAACACGAGCGCCAGATTCTTCGCGCGTGCGATCGGCGCGAACTCGATCTCCAGCGAGCGCATCAGATCGGCCATCTTGAAGCTCGAGATCGAGGTCGTCATCGCGCCGGCGTCGAGCCTGGAGATGTCGAGCAGCGCGCCGAGAATTTCCTCGATCGCCTGGAGCGATTCGTCGATGTTCTCGACCAGCCGTGTCTCCTCGCCGCTGTGCTGACGCTCGACCAGGCTCGTGACATAGAGCCGCGCCGCGTTCAGCGGCTGGAGAATGTCGTGGCTTGCGGCGGCGAGAAAGCGGGTCTTGGAGATGCTGGCGTCTTCGGCCGCGCTCTTGGCCAGCGCCAGCTCGGAATTCAGCCGGGTCAGCTCCTCGGTGCGGTCGCGCACCCGCTTTTCCAGCGTCGCATTGGCCCTCTCCAGCGCTTCGGCCGCCTCGAACGTGGGCGTGACGTCGGTGAAGGTAATGACGAAGCCGCCGCCGGGCATGCGGTTGGTCAAGATCTCGATCACCATGTGGCGGTCGGGCAGGCGCTCGAGATAAGGCTCGCCGTCGGTGGTGTAAGCCACCAGCCGGCGCTCCAGCATGGCCTCGCGCTCGATCGGATCGGCCGGCTCGCTCACGCCCATGAATTCCAGGATTTCACGCAATGGCGTGCCGAACTGGATGAAATGCGGAGGAACGTTGAGGAGATCGCCGAACTGCCGGTTGGAGCAGATCAGTTGCAGATCGGCATCGAACACCGCGATGCCCTGGCGCACATGGTTAAGCGCGGTCTGGAGGATCTCGCGGTTGAAATGCAGCGCCGCATGGGAATCGTCGAGCAGTTTTAGCGCAGCCTTGGCGGAGACCGTCCGTTTGCGCAGCAGCAGCGACATTACGAGACGCGAGGAGGCTGCGCCGATCGAGGAGGCGATCAGGTGCTCGGCGTGCTGCAGCAGCTCGAAATCGGCGGGCGCCCCGGACTCCAGCCGCACATTGCGCCGCGCGGATAAGGCCTCGAACGAATGCCGCGCGCGGTCAGGCCCGAGATATTGCGCTACCGTGGTCTGGATGTCCTGCACCGTGACCGTGGTGCGCCAGCGGCGGAAATTCGGGGAAATTGGCGCGAGCGTGTTGGGGACGAACAGATCGGCCTGGACCAGCTCGATCGAAGACGGCCGGCGCGCCAGCGACAGCAGCACGTAGGTGAGGATGTTGAGCGACAGCGACCAGACCACGCCGTGCATCAGCGGCGGCAAATCGGCGCCGAACAACGCCTGCGGCCGCAGCGCCTCGATCCCGAACGGGCCGTGCTGGAGCAGCAGGATGCCCGCCGTCGAGGTATCCATGAAGCTCGGGATGAAGAGCGTGTAGAGCCACACTGCGAAGCCGACCAGCATGCCGCCGATCGCGCCGCGCGCGGTCGCGCGCCGCCACAGCAGTCCACCGAAGAAGCTTGGTGCAAGCTGGGCGATGGCGGCAAAAGACAGCAGGCCGATCGCCGCGAGCTGGGTGTTGCCGAGCGCGCGGTAGTAGAAATAGGCCATCACCATGATGGCGAAGATCGCGAGCCGGCGCGAACGCAACAGGAAGTCGCTGAAATCGGCACCGCCGGTGCGCCCCTCCGGCCGTCGTTGCAGCACCAGGGGCACCACGAGGTCGTTCGAAACCATGATGGAGAGCGCGACGCATTCGACGATCACCATCGCGGTCGCCGCCGACAGCCCGCCGACGAAGACGGCGACGCTGAGCAGATCCGCGCCGCCCTCCATCGGCAGCGCCAGCACGTACATGTCAGGATCGGCGGCGCCGAACGGGAAGCTGACGAGGCCGGCGAGCGCGATCGGGATCACGAACAGATTGATGGCGACGAGATAGAGCGGAAACAGCCAGCGCGCGCGACCGACCTCGGCGTCCGAGGAATTCTCCACCACGCTGACGTGGAACTGGCGCGGCAGCAGCATGATTGCGCACAGCGACAGCAGCGTCATGGTCAGGAAGTTGCCGATCGACGGCGAATAGTTGATGACGCGCACCGCCTCCGGTGTCTTCATCGCGCGCTCGATCAGTTCGTGCGGCGAGAACATCCAGAACGTGACGAAGGTGCCCGCAGCGAGGAAGGCGACGAGCTTGATGATGGATTCGGTTGCGACCGCCAGCATCAGGCCGTGCTGGTGCTCGGTGGCGTCCGTCTGCCGCGTGCCGAACAGCACCGCGAAGGCCGCCATCGCCAGCGTCACGATCAGCGCCACGTCGCCGATGATCGGGATGTGGGAGAAGGCCTGGTCTTCGCTCAGGATGGTTTCGAGCGAGGAGGCGACCGCCTTGAGCTGGAGCGCGATGTAGGGCACCGAGCCGATGATAGCGATCAGCGCGACGGTTGCCGCCACTGCCTGGCTCTTGCCGTAGCGCGCGCCGATGAAGTCGGCGATCGAGGTGATGTTGTGGGCCTTCGCGAGCTGGATCACGCGGCGGAGGACGCCGGCCCCTAACCCGATCATCAGGATCGGGCCGACATAGATCGCGAGGAAGTCGGTGGAGGTGCGGGTGGCGAAGCCGACCGAGCCGAAGAAGGTCCAGGAGGTGCAGTAGATCGCCAGCGACAGCGGATAGATCAGCCCCGAGGCGCGGCCGCGCCCGGCCGGCGAGCGGCGGTCGCCATGGCTCGCCACCAGGAACAGAAAGCCGATATAGCCGAAGGCGGCGGCGATCACGCCCCAATCGTGCAGCATGGCGAGCGTGCTTCTCCCGGGGCGCGCGCTGGCCGCGCCCAATCTCATTTTCCCTGTAAATCTAGCGCGTTGGACGGGTGGAGGCGACAGCGAAATGCCGTGCCACGGCGGGAACCGGAGTTGTCGTTAAGCGGTGCGCAGTCTTAAAGCTGCGCTGCTTCTGGCTTACCGAGAGAGTCCCCGCGTGGTACCCCCCCTCCCTGACCCGCCCCCACAAGGAGGGAGGGAACGGAGAGACCGTCCGCGTTGCAGGAAATTCGAGACCGACCGCTACGCTGTGGGGCTCCCCCGACGTAAGGGAGGCGCAACTCTCTCGCTCCCTTTCCCCATGTGGGGGAGGGGGGGGAGGGGGAAGCTCCGGGACGGTGAAACTTAGATCGAAAGAGAAGGCGAAGAAGCCTATTCCGCCGCCAGCGACTTCTCGCGGAGCGGCAGACCCAGGCGGTCCCACACCTGCAGCAGGGCTTCGGCGAGTTGATCGATCAGGCCGTCGTCGTGATAGGGCGAGGGCGTGATGCGCAGGCGTTCGGAGCCCTTGGCGACCGTCGGATAGTTGATCGGCTGGATGTAGATGCCGTGCCGTTCGAGCAAGAGGTCGGAAGCCTGCTTGCATTTCTCGGCATCGCCGATGAACAGCGGGACGATGTGGGTGTCGCTCGACATCACCGGCAGGCCGGCGGCGTTGAGGATCGCCTTGACGCGGGCGGCGCGGTCCTGGTGACGCTCGCGCTCCCAGCTTGACGTCTTCAGATGCTTGATCGCGGCGGTCGCGGCCGAGCAGATCGCCGGCGGCAGCGCGGTGGTGAAGATGAAGCCGGGCGCATAGGAGCGCACGGCGTCGATGATCTGACCGTTGGCGGCGATGTAGCCGCCGAGGCAGCCGAACGCCTTGGCAAGCGTGCCTTCGAGAATGTCGATGCGATGCATCACGCCGTCGCGCTCGGCGATGCCGCCGCCGCGCGGGCCGTACATGCCGACGGCGTGGACCTCGTCGACATAGGTCATCGCGCCGTACTTCTCGGCGAGGTCGCAGATCTTGGCGAGCGGGGCGATGTCGCCGTCCATCGAATAAAGACTCTCGCAGGCGATCAGCTTGGGCCGGCTCGGGCCCGCAGCCTTCAACAGCGCTTCGAGATCGGCGAGGTCGTTGTGGCGGAACACGACCCGCTCGCAGCCGGACTGGCGGATGCCCTCGATCATCGAATTGTGGTTGAGCTCGTCGGACAGGATCAGGCAGTTCGGAATGAGCTTTGCGATGGTCGCGATGCCGGTCTGGTTCGAGACGTAGCCGGACGTGAAGAGCAGCGAGGCTTCCTTGCCGTGGAGATCGGCGAGCTCGGCCTCGAGCTGCACCAGCGGATGATGCGTGCCGGCGATGTTGCGGGTGCCGCCGGCGCCGGTGCCGACGCGGGTCGCGGTCTCGACCATCGCGCCCACCACCTTCGGGTGCTGGCCCATGCCGAGATAATCGTTGGAGCACCAGATCACGACGTCGCGCTTGCCCTTGGGCGAGTGCCAGAGCGCATGCGGGAACCGGCCGGCAATGCGCTCGAGATCGGCGAACACGCGGTAGCGCCGCTCGGTGTGGAGACGATCAAGGGCGGAATTGAAAAACTGGGCGTAATCCATCGTCAAACCTGCAGCGGAACCGACCAAAGACCCGCATATCCTTAGAGCTTTTCCAGCTCCAATGTCTATGCGCTATCCCACATTTGGACCTGCGGGGCATTTGGGCAAAATGCCCTATCGTGCGATTTGAAACTTGATCCGGATCAAGTTCGCGCGAGATGCAATGTTGCTCTGCACCATCCGCTGAATTGAAGTCAGCGCTCAGGTCGTCCTGAACTGCAACACGCCGTCCTGCGTCTCGGCCGTCAGCCGGCCCTCGACGATCATGTAATTGACGTGGGCGACCAGTTCGCCGGCAGCGAAACCCATCTGATGTTCGTCCAGAACGTGCTTGTTAAACACCACGGGCACCAGGGCGCGCGAGGTCTGCGGCACCTCGCGGCAGGCTTCCGCGATCAGGCGGCAGCGCTCCTCATGGTGATCGGCGAGCTGCTTGATGCGGGTCTTGAGCCCGTAGAACGGCACGCCGTGGCCAGGCAGCACCAGCACGTCATAGGGGAGAGTCGTGGTGAGGCGGGCGAGCGAGGCCAGATATTCGCCGAGCGAGTTCTGGTCGGGTTCGACCGCCCACACGCTGACGTTCGGCGAGATCTTGCTCAGCACCTGGTCGGCCGAGAGGAACAGCTTGTCGTCGGCGCAGTACAGCATCACCTGGTCGAGCGCGTGACCGCCGCCGGTGATCACCTTGAAGCGGCGCGTGCCGATCACGACGTCATCGCCATGCGAGATGCGGCGGTAGGACGGCGGCAGCACCGAGACGCGCTTGAGATAGTCCTGGCCGCGGCCGAGCAGTTTTTCGGTGAGCGACTCGTCCATGCCATGGCGGCGGAAGAACAGCCGCTGCGCTTCCTGCCGCTCCTCGGTGCCGCGGTTCTGGTGATAGACCGATTGCAGATATTCGACCTGCGACATCACGAGCGGGCAGTTGAACCGCTCGACGATCCACCCGGCCAGACCGACATGATCGGGATGGGAATGGGTCACGATCAGGCGCGTGATGTTGACGCCCTTCAGCGGCCCGTCGAACAGCTTCGTCCAGGCTTCGATCGTCTCCTCATTGCCGAAGCCGGCATCGATCATGGCATAGCCGTCACCATCGGCGAGCAGGTAGATGTTCACATGGTTGAGGCGGAACGGCAGCTTCAGCCGCGCCCACAACACTCCTGGCTTCACCTCGACGACCTGTTCGGGGCCGGGATGCTGTTCCCAGGGATAGCGCAGGGCGTCGGCGGAGGACTGCACGGTGTCGGTCTTTGCGTTCATCCTACCGGCTTAAACCCGCCCGTCACGGCGCGCCAGCCGAAAAAGAACGCTGGCGCGGCCTGCATAGCGGTCATTCCGGGCTACGGAACGGCGCCTTACGCAGCCCGCATGTTGTTGAGGAACGCGTCGATCTCTCCGCGCAGCATGTCGGCTTCGCGGCGGAGCGCGTCGGAGGCGCCGAGCACTTCGTTCGCCGCTGCGCCGGCTTCCGCCGAAGCCGTGGAGACGCCGACGATGTTGCTGGAAACCTCGCTGGTGCCACCGGCCGCATGCTGGATGTTGCGGGCGATCTCGCGTGTCGCCGCGCCCTGTTCCTCGACGGCGGCGGCGATCGTCGTAGTGACGTCGTTGATCTCGCCGATGATCCGGCCGATGCCCTGGATGGCGCCGACCGCCGACGTCGTCACTGACTGCATGCTGGCGATCTGGCTACGGATCTCCTCCGTGGCCTTGGCGGTCTGGCTCGCGAGGCTCTTCACCTCGGAGGCGACCACCGCGAAGCCGCGGCCGGCTTCGCCCGCGCGCGCCGCCTCGATGGTGGCGTTGAGCGCCAGCAGATTGGTCTGCGAGGCGATGGTCTGAATCAGGTCGACCACCACGCTGATGCGGCTCGCGCTGTCGGCGAGGCTCTGCACGGTGGCGTCGGTCGCGCCCGCTTCGTCGACCGCCTTCCTGGCGATCGCGGCCGAGGTGACGACCTGCTTGCTGATTTCCTCGATCGAGGACGAGAGCTGCTCGGTGCCTGACGATACGGTCTGCACGTTGACCGAGGTCTCTTCGGCTGCGGAGGCAACCGCGTTCACCAGCGCATTGGACTGGTCTGCCGTGGTCGACATGCTCTGCGCGGTCGATTGCATCGAATTGGCCGACTGCGCGAGATTGTCGAGTGCGGAGCGCACCGTACTCTCGAACCCGGCGATCTTCGCCTCCATCTGCGCCGCACGCTCGGCCTTGGCGATGCGATCCCTGTCCTGCTCGCTCGCAAGCGCCCGGGCTTCGATCATGCTGTCGCGGAACACCGTCAGCGTTTCCTTCATCGCGCCGATCTCGTCGTTCTGCCGGGAGCGGACGATCTCGGTGTCAAGGTCGCCGGCCGAGAGCAACTGCATGGCGCGTTGAAGCTCGCGAATGCGGCGCAGGATGTTGCGGCCGACATAGAGCCAGACGAACAGCGCCGAGCCGACCAGCGTCAGTGCGCCGAGCGCCAGCATCGCGGTGGTCGCGAGCGAGATCTCCTGCCGCGCCTGGAAGGTCGACGCGTTGGTCTCCTTCTGCACACCCTCGACCAGCTGCTGCACGCTGATGCCGAGGCCGACATTGAGCTTGCGGGTCTCGTCCAGGATGGTCTGGCCGTAGTCGATGGCGTCGAGCTCCTTCTGGCGGATCTTGAACACGCCGGACTTGCCTTCGCCGAAGGCGAACAGCTTTTGCACGGTGTCGCGCACCGCTTGCATCGAGGCCATGTTCGGCAGGTCCTCGAGGTTCGACTTGACACGGTCGCGCGTCGCCTTGAACTCCTTCTCGATCGCCTCCAGCGTATCGCTGTTGTTGGCCGACAGCGCCGCCATCATGTCGGCGGCCATCAGATTGCCGTTGGCGGAGATGGTCGCGACCTGGGAGACGGTGCGGGCGGCTTCGGTGGCATCGTCAGCGGAAACTTCCGCCGCACCGAGGATCGCGTTCAGACGCGTCTGCGCATCCAGCATGGCAGGACCGGCCGCACCGACGAAGGTGAGCTGCGCCTTGCGGAGTGCTTCATATTGCTTGTCATGCAGCGCGCCGGTATCGAGCCGCTCGCGCGCGGCTGACACCAGGCTCTGGGTCGCCTCGTCGATGCTCTTGGCGGTGTCGCGCAACGCGGTTGCGATCTGCTTGTCGGCGCCGAGCTCGATGATCTCGCCAAGCTTGGCCATGGCAAGCTGCTGGATCTCCTGCACCTTCTTGGTGCGTTCGTTCAGCGCCTCGTCGGACGGCGACGCCAGCAGGCCCGGCCCCTGCGCCGCGAGCGTTGCGCTTTGCGATGCGAGTTGAAGGCTTGCGGAAAGGCGGGGGATATCGCGGCCGCTCAGGTCCATCATAGTGCTGCCGAGATGGTTGAAGACGAAGCCGGCGCCGGCCGCGATCACGAGACCCATGCCCGCGATCACTGCGAAGGCCGTGAACAGGCTGCCGCGCACGCCCCATGTCGGCATTTTGAAACGAGGCCGGATACCACCAAGCAAACGGCCAAGGCCCAGACGGATCGCCATCGAAATTCCCCCACGCATGATCTTTATGTTTTCGCGGCGGAGTATCCTCGGGGCAGGTTAAAAAATCGCAAGTTGCTCAATTGGTTGCGTTGCGTTCCGCACAGCGAAAAAAGAAGGGCCGGCAACGATGCCGGGCCTTCATCATGATAAGGCTTTGATAACCGTTCAGTAGCGCGCGACCGCCGAGTTGGCCCAGTTGAAGCGGTAGTTGACGCCCGCCTTGATGGTGTGGTCGTCGGTGGTGAAGTTGCCGGTTCCCGCCAGCGGGCCCGCGGTGAAGTGGGCGTCGCCGAAATTGTAGTACTGGTACTCGGCCTTGGCTGACCAGTTCGGCGCGAACATGTATTCGAGGCCGGCGCCGACGGTGTAGCCGTTGCGGTGGTCGCCGCTGATGATGAAGCCGGTCGGCACGCCGCCGACGGTCACCTTCTCGTTGTTGTCGGAATAGGCGTAGCCGCCCTTCACGTAGAGCAGGCCCGGACCCCAGGTGTAGCCGACGCGGCCGGTGATCGAGCCGAGACCGCGCTGGTCGTTGGTGTAGGCGACGCCGGCTGGGAACACCGCGCCGACGCTGCCGGAGAGCCAGGAATACTGGCCTTCGACGCCGACAACGAAGTTCGGGTTGAACTGCCAGTCCGCACCGGCCTGCAGACCGCCGAGGAAACGGCCGTTGCCGTTATTGCCGGTGGAGAGGCCGCTGAAATTGTTGTCGCTGGAGAACGCGCCGCCGACATGGCCGCCGATATAGAAGCCGGTCCAGTTGTAAATCGGGGCGGCATAGGCGGGCGCGGGCGCCTTATAATAGTTGCGGTTACCGAGATCGGCACCGACCGCCGGTGCGGCAGCGCCCACCACGAGCAGCGCAACGGTCGCAAACAGAATCTTCTTCATAGTCCAAACTCCAACACTTAAGTCCCCGGCAGTCGCGCTTTCCGCGCCGTCGTTGGTTTGCAGATAGCTCGCTTTTGACGAAAATGCTGTCACATCCATGGCACAGCGGCAGCCAACGTAACTTATTGGGCTGTAAACGATTTTTGTGCTTAATGTCGGCTTAAGAAGTGCTGAAGGAAAGCTTAACTCGGCGTTATCAGGCTAACTTGCGCGCGCATCTCATTAACCAAGACGGCGCCGCGCCTCATCGCGCATCTGTTCGCGGAATGCAGCGCGCTTTGCGGGCCGGTCTTCCTCGCGCACGTCATGACGATCGAAGACGTCGAACTTCTCCAGGATCGGATAGCGCTCGCTCGCCATCGCGAGCACGCGCAGCACCTTGGTCGCCGACGGTGTCGGGCCGCTCACTTCCCAGCGCCGGATGGTGTCGGCGCCGCCCTTCTCCGGCAATCCGCAAAGCCGGGCCATGTCGGCCGCGGTAAGCTTGCGCTCGAGGACCTCCGAGAGATCGTTGCGGAGTTGCTTCAGTTCGGGACCGGTCATGTCGCCTCAATACACGAAGTCGATGAGGTGAATGCACTAGCGCTGATTCGGGTCCATCCGAAGGCGAGGCACGCGAGCGGGCGTGCTAGTCGTGCGACCGCTCCCCGGCGCCTCCGCCCGCGCACGGAGTTATGAACGGCTGCCTATGGAAATCCGCGGCTGAATGAACAGATGGCAAGGGGCCCGCAGCGAACGAAGGGATCAGCCATGACAAGCATCAAACCCGCCATTGCCGCCCTAGTCACCGTCGGGTTGCTTGCCGCGCCGATCGCGGCTGAGGCCAAGAAGCACCGGTCAAGCCGAGCTTACAGCACCGGCGTGGTGGCTCCGAGCTATGGGAGCGCCGGATCGTTGGCAGCACAGCCCAGAGCCTACGGGTCGAGCGGACAGTCGGTCGGGACGGTCACGGCGCCGTCGGTCGGTACGTATAACTGGCCGTCGGTCGGCGTGACCAACGCAGTCCCGACCTGGAGCAACACCAACCCGCCGGTCAGGTAGGCGCGCCTATCCGGCGAGCCAATGCCGGTCACCCTGTGACGGTCGCAAGGCCAAAGAAGATGATAAAGTGCGACCAGCAATGATCATGGCGGTGGACCAGACATTGCGGATCGTTCAGGGAGAGCCCGTCCGATCCTAAATTCCCCGCCCGGCCTGTTGGCCGATCACGCAGCGCCAGCCGGCGAGGCGCTCGGCCGGATGCTGGTTCATCCATTCGGCGAGCTGCGGCGCGCCCATCAGGCACGATTGCATCGAGACGTCGGCGAAGTCGGATGTGGTGACGGTCTGCTCATGACAGTTCGCTGGAGAGGCGAGGTTGCAGAGCACGGCAATGATCTTGATCACGCGAGGTTGCCTCCGTCGCTGCGACGCGCGGAGGCTCCACTCGATCGTTCGCTCACCGGATCAGCCGGCGGGAAGATGCTGTCGTAGATCGCGCGCGCTTCCTGGATGAGGCGAATGCGCTCGCGCTCGGATTTCGAGACAAACTCAATAACCTGGCCCATGTCGGCTCCAATAGATGCTCAATCCATCATCACATGATGGAAATCATTTCATCTGGATGTGGGGTCCCGGCCTCGGCTTTGCAGCCGTGCGGGCGGTCACGAGGGATAAAAAGCCCGTGACTATTCCGTTCCTGAGGTGGAACGGGGTACCTTCAGCGATGCGCCGATGGCACGGCGCATCCGTTCGGCGGGGACCGCTTCGTAGCATCGTGATGAAGAGTTGAGCCCACGGGATGATGGCACTGCGGCACATTTTCTCGCGCGTGGAGTTGTAAGGTCAGTCAGTGCACGGGCGCCTCGACGAACGGCATTGCGATTGAGAGACCGCGCCCGAAAGGATCAGCCATGACAAGAACAAAACGCACCATTGCTGCACTTATTGCTCTCGGATTGGCCGCCGCGCCACTTGCTGCAAACGCACAAACATCGGGGACGGCTACACCAAGCAGCACGAGCGGACGCACCGGAGCGCCGGTACAGCAAGGGACCATCGGAAGTTCCGGGCAGACCGTCGGGACCGTGACGGCGCCGTCGATCGGAACGTCCAACCAGCCCTCCGTCGGAGTAACAAACTCAGTCCCCACCTGGAACAACACGAATCCTCGAACGAAGTAGAAACCGCCGTCGGCTGACTTACGCCGGCGCGCGCTCTCTCTGCCCCGGGACTGCTGCGAGCAATTCGCGTGTATAGGCATGCTCGGGCGCGGCGAACAGCTGCGCGGTCGGCTTCAGCTCGACGATGACGCCGCGCTGCATCACGGCGATGCGGTCGCAGATTTGCGCTGCGACCCGCAGGTCGTGGGTGATGAACAGCATCGAGAGGCCGAGGCGGGCCTTGAGGTCTTCGAGCAGCCTCAGGACCTGCGCCTGCACGGAGACGTCGAGCGCGGAGACGGCCTCGTCCGCGACGATGATCTCGGGCTCGAGCGCGAGCGCGCGCGCAATGCCGATGCGCTGGCGCTGGCCGCCGGAGAATTCATGCGGATAGCGTTCGAGCGCGCCGGCATCGAGCCCGACCATCTTGAGGAGATCGCGGGCGCGGTCGAACGCCACTTTCGGATCGGTGCCGGCCGCGATCGGGCCGTCGGCGATGATATGACCGACCTTGCGGCGCGGATTGAGCGAAGCGAACGGATCCTGGAAGATCATCTGGATGCGAGGGCGCTCGGCGCGTAGCGCCTTGCCCGCGAGCTTTGTGAGATCGGTCTCGCCGATCCTCACGGTGCCGCGGTCGGCCTCGATCAGCCGCATCACAAGGCGGGCCACCGACGATTTGCCAGAACCGGATTCGCCGACTAGGCCGAGCGTCTCGCCCTTGAGGATATTGAAATTAACCCCGCGCGCGGCATCGACGCGGCGGTCCTCGCGAAACCAGCCGCCCGAGGTGACGTAGGTCTTGTCCAGTCCGATCACCTCGACCGCCTTGGCCTGGTCGTCCAGGGGGCTGCGGGCGGGTGGGTCCATCGAGGGCACGGCGGCGAGCAGCGCCTTGGTGTAGTCGTGCTGCGGCGCGTTGAAGACCGCCGAGGCGGGGCCTTCCTCGACCACCTTGCCATGGCGCAACACCACGACTTGGTCGGCGATGTCGGCGACCACGCCGAAATCATGGGTGATGAACATCACCGCCATGTTGCGATTGCGCTGGAGGTTGCGGATCAGTTTCAGGATCTGCGCTTGCGTGGTGACGTCGAGCGCGGTGGTCGGCTCGTCCGCAACCAGCACCGCCGGTTCGAGCGCGAGCGCCATCGCGATCATGGCGCGCTGGCGCTGGCCGCCGGAGAGCTGGTGCGGATAGGCGCGCACGATGCGCTCGGGGTCGGGGAGGCCGACTTCGCGCGCCAGCGATAGCGCCTTTGCGCGCCGCTCCCTCGGCGTGAGCAGCCCGTGCGCCTCGAACATCTCCGCCATCTGGTCGCCGATCCGCATCAACGGATTGAGCGCGGTCATCGGTTCCTGAAAAATCATCGCAAGCCGGCGGCCGCGCAGATCGCGCCAGCATTCGTCGCCGAGTTTGAGCAGGTCGCGTCCTTCGAACTGGATCTCGCCGGAGGTGACGGTGACCGTGTCCGGCAACAGGCCCATCAGCGCATGCGCGCACATCGACTTGCCGGAGCCGGATTCGCCGACCACGCAAACGATCTTGCCGGGCCGCAAATCGAGCGAGATGCCGTCGACCGCGAAGGGACGCTCGGCGCCCTTGGGCAATGCGATCCGCAGATTCTTGACGGAGACGGCGGGCGGTGCGGTCATGATCAGCGGCCCTCCCGCGACAGCCGCGGATTGAGCGCGTCGTTGAGGCCTTCGCCGATCAAATTGAGCCCGAGCACCGAGATCAGGATCGCGACGCCGGGAAACACGGTGATCCACCAGGCCTGGCGGATCACGGTGCGGCCGGCACCGACCATGTAGCCCCAGGAGATCAGATTGGGATCGCCGAGGCCGAGGAACGCCAGCGAGGATTCCAGCAGGATCGCGGTCGCCACCATCAGCGAAGCCAGCACGATCACCGGCGACAGCGTGTTCGGCAGGATTTCGCGCAGGATGATCCAGGTGTTGCTCTGGCCCGTGACCACCGCGGCCTGGACGTACTCCCGCGTGCGCAACGACAGCACCTCGCCGCGGACGAGGCGCGCGACCGGCGGCCAGCTTACCAGCGCGATCGAGGCGACGATCGAATAGATCGAGGGCTGCAGGATCGCGACCAGGACGATCGCGAGCGCAAAGCTCGGAATGGTTTGGAAGAACTCGGTGAAACGCATCAGGGCGTCGTCGACCCTGCCGCCGAAATAGCCGGCCATGGCGCCGATCGGAACGCCGACGACCAGCGCCACCAGGGTGGAGACCATGCCGACGAGCAGCGAGACGCGTGCGCCGAAGATCATGCCGGCGAACACGTCGCGGCCGAGTGCATCGGTGCCGAGCGGCACGGTCGCGAGCGTGAACGGCGGCAGGAACGGCCGCTGCACCATGCGCCAGGGCGAGTTCGGGAACAGCATCGGACCGAACAAGGCGACTGAGATCGCAAGGAGCAGGATGATGAGCCCGATGACGCCGCTCGGGCTCCTCAACATCGATTTCCAGAACTGTTTCATGTGGTGAATTCGATGCGCGGGTCGACCAGGCGATAGACCAGGTCGGTAATGAGGTTGAAGATCAGGACCATGGCGGAGCAGATCACGAAGACCCCGAGCAGCAGATTGTAGTCGCGCTGGAGCAGGGCGTCGTACATCAGGCGTCCGATGCCGGGCCAGGCGAACACGGTCTCGGTGATGACGGCGCCGCCGATCAGGGTGCCGGAGTGGACGCCGGCGAGCGTCACGACGGGGAGCAGCGCATTGCGCAGGACGTGGCGACGCTGGATCACGGCGTCGGACAGGCCTTTGGCGCGCGCGGTCTTGACGAAGTCGAGACGCTTCACCTCCAGCATCGAGGCGCGCGTCATGCGGGTGTAGGTCGCCATGAAGAACAGGCCGAGCGTCATCGCCGGCATGATCAGGTGCCTTGCGACGTCGACCACATGGGCAGGGCCGGAAAGGTTGGCGCCGACGGTCTCGTAGCCGAAGCTCGGCAGCCAATCCATGGTGACCGAAAACAGCAGGATGCCCATCAGCGCCACCCAGAAGATCGGCATTGCGTAGAATATCAGGGCGAAGACGGTGATCGCGGTGTCGAGAAAGGTTCCGGCAAAGCGCGCGGCGAAGGTGCCGAAGAGAACGCCGAGCACGAGCGAGATCGCAAACGCCGTCAGCGTCAGCAGCAATGTCGCGGGCAGCCGCTCGCCGATCAGCTTCGCGACCGGTGCCTGCTGGCGGAAGGAGAAGCCGAGGTCGAGGGTAGCAATGCCCTTGACGTAGATGAAGAGCTGCTCGGGCATCGGCTTGTCCAGGCCGAACTTCTCCCTGAGCTGCTGGACGAAGATCTGGTCGCTGGCGCCGGCCTCGCCCGCCATCACGACGGCGGGATCGCCGGGCGCGAGCCGGATCAGGAAGAAATTGAGGACGACGATCGCAAGCAGGACGATCACGCCCTTCGCGACACGCTGAGCGACAAAGGAGAGCATCTAGAGGATCATATCGGTGATGTGACCTGGAGCGACAGAGATGGAGCGATCCCCTCTCCCCGCGAGCGGGGAGAGGTGACGGCGGCAGCTCTCACTTGTCCAGCCATGCATCCTTGAAGCCGTCGTTGACTCCGATCCCGGTGGTGATCAGGTTCTTGACCTTGCAGCGCATGATGGTCGGGAATTGCAGCTCGAGCATCCAGGCCACCGGCACGTCCTCGACCAGGATCTTCTGCGCCTTCTCGTAGATCTCCTTGCGCTTGGAGTCCGGCGTTGCCACCGCGCCCTCGGCGAACAGCTTGTCGATCTCAGCGTTGGAGTAACCCTCGACGTTGTTGAACACCTGGCCCTTGGCAATCGCGCTGGAGACGTAATTGCGGCCGACGCCGAGCGCGGGGTCGCCGTACTGGTAGAGGTAGGTGAAGGCGATGTCGTAGTCCCAGTCGCCGATCTTCTGGTTGCCGCCGGCGACGTCGGTGGCGATGGTCTCGATGTTCATGCCGACGTCCTGGAGGTTCTGCTTCACGGCTTCACCCCAGCGCTGCCAGGTCTCGCCATAGGCGAGCGGCAGAAGGCGGATCTTCTCGCCCTTGTAGCCGGCTTCCTTCAGCAGCGCCTTGGCCTTGGCGGGATCGTAAGGGTATTTCGGCACGTCGTCGGTGTAGTATTTGATGGTCGAGGCCGACGGGCCGGTTGCGACCTTGCCGAGCCCGTTCCAGATCACGTCCTTGGCGAACTCGCGGTCGATCGCAAACATGACCGCCTGCCGCACCCGCTTGTCGGCGAGCGGACCCTGCCGGTTGTTGAGCCACAGCCAGGCCAGCGGCGAGAAGAACTCCCAGCCGGCGCCGGTGACGCAGGTGTCCTTCAGCTTGGAGAGCCGGGGCACGTCGAAATTCTCGACCGAGCCGCCGGGCAGCACGTCGACCTTGCCGGTCTCATACGCCACCGAGCGCGCCGCGGCATCGGGAATGATCTGCCAGTAGATCTCGTCGAGATAGGGCTTGCCCTTCTCGTAATAGTTCGGGTTCTTGACCAGGCGGATGAAGGAGCCTTTCTGCCATTCCTTGAACATGAAGGGGCCGGTGCCGACTGGGGCGTTGTTGTAGGGATTGGTCTTCCAGTCGGTGCTTTCATAGAGATGCTTCGGCACCATCGGCATCGAGCCGACCTCGAAGATGCCCAGGAACGGACCGAACGGCTGCTTCAGCGTGAACACCACCGTGTAGTCGTCGGGGGCCTCGACCTTGTCGACCTGCGCGAGGTTGTTGCGAGCGCGCGCATGCGTCTGTTTCAGCATCTCGAGCGAGAACAGCACGTCGGCGGCGGTGAAGGGCTTGCCGTCATGCCAGGTCACGCCCTTCCTGAGCTTGAATGTGTAGGTTTTTGCGTCCTCGCTGACGCTCCAGCTCTCGGCGAGCTCCGGCTGCGGTTCGAGCTTGGGGCTGTAGCGAAGCAGGCCTTCGAAAATGTTGCCCGACACCATCTGCACCGGGCCGTTCTGGACCATCGCCAGCATCAGGCCGGGCGGCTCGGGCTGAATCACGGCATTGATCGCTCCACCCGCCTTCGGCTCTTGCGCCAGCGCGGGGGCCGCGAGGCCGCAAGCCAGGAGGACACCAAGCAACACTCGTTTTGACATGTCGTATCTTTCTCAAGCGAGACCAGCCGCAAACGCTTCGCACGTCGTGGCGCGCAAAGCTACGGCCGGCCCATCCCAGTCCCCATCCGGGATCGAGGCTCACACGGTCTCATTCGGCGCCGCAAGATGAAAGTCTCGACAATGTTCGCACAAAAAATGTACAGCGCGTCCTGTTATGGTGTTTGGCGGCCAAGCCGGCGCCGCCGCGCCGCGCGATCCGTCCATCTGCGCCGCAAGCGCGACGCGGACCCGGCGTGAGGATCGTCTAGCGCAAGCCCGCCCGCCGGAATCCTTCCAGATAGTGCTCGCGGTCGGCCTCATTGGCCCATGGCAATTGCGTCGAAATCCAGTGCAGCGAGATGTTGGGCTGGGTGCGGCGGAGCTCGCCCAGCGCCATCTCCCCAAGCACGCCGTCTCCGGTCATGCCGGCAGAAACCGCGAGCACGCGGTAGGCGCCGGTGAGATCGCCGCGATGGCGGATTGCCTCGCGCGCGAGCGCGATGGCCTCGGCATAGCGCCGCTCGGTGAAGCGGGCATAGCCGGCGATGCCGTGATAGATCGCCAGGGATGGATCGCGCGGCGACAGCCGCATTGCCCTCTGCGCTGCCTCGAATGAATCCTTCGGCCGCCCGGCATAGGACAGCGCCAGTGCGTAATAGCCCTGCGCCAGCGAGAAGTTCGGATTGAGTGCGAGCGCCTGCTCGAACTCGGACAGTGCGTCCGCGAGTCTTCGCGTCGAGAAGTAGACGCTGCCGAGCGCGGCGTGCGCCCAGGCATCCTCATGGTCGCAGCGCACCGCGGCGAGCGCGGCGGCTTCCGCCGCTGGCGCCACCATGGCAAGCTCGGCCCAGCCGAGATGCACGCCGAACATGTGGTTCGCCGCGAGCACCGACAGCGCCTGGCCGTAGTTCGGGTCGATCCCCACCGCGCGTTCCAGCAGCGCCCGTGCGGTCTCGTGATCCCGCCGCGTCACGCGCCAGTAATGCGACAGCGCCCGCATCAGGAGATCCCAGGCATCCAGGCTCGCGGGGGGCTTGCGATGGGCGCGAAAACTTTCCGCCGCATGGATCTGCGGCTCGATCGCCGCAGCGATCGCATTCGTGATCTCGTCCTGCACGGCGAACACGTCGACCAGCTCGCGGTCGTAGCGCTCGGCCCAGAGATGGCTGCCCGTCGTGGCGTCGTTGAGCTGCGCGGTGATGCGCACCCGGTTGTCCGACTTGCGCACGCTGCCTTCGACGACGTAGCGGACGCCCAGTTCCTCGGCAATCTGCCGGATGTGGACCGCGCGCCCCTTGTAGGTAAAGGACGAGTTGCGGGCGATCACCATGAACCAGCGCTGCTTCGACAGCGCGGTGAGGATGTCCTCGCTGATGCCGTCGCCGAAATAGTCCTGTGCGGGATCGCCGCTCATGTTCTCGAAAGCGAGCACCGCGACCGCCGGACGGTCCGTCAGGACGCGCGGCAGGGCAGCGACGGGCTGCGCGGGCGCAGTCGTGGCTGCCACTTCTTCCCGGACTTCGCCGACGAAACGAAAACCCTTGCGCGGAATGGTCTTGATCAGCCGCTGGCTTGCGCCATCGTCGCCGAGCGCCTTGCGGGCGGCGTTGATCCGGCTGTTCAGGGCGGAATCCGAGATGATCCGATCGCTCCAGATCTGGCTGATCAGGTCATCCTTGCTGACCACACGCGTGCGCTGCGCCACCAGATAGAGCAGGAGATCGAACACCTGCGGCTGCAACGGCACAGCGGCTCCGCTGCAAGTGAGTTCCCGCAGGTCGCCGTCGAGCACGTTGTTTTCAAAGCAAAATCGCACGTTTTTGTCGTCTCAAGCAAAAATCAAAGTCGTCTCAGGCGAAAATCAACCGTCCGCGAAAGTCTTGGGACCTCCGGTGCGGCATGGTGCAGCGACCAATGAAGTGCCGGCGTTTTGGCACAACGGAGCTGTTTATGACCCAAATTGATCATCAGGTTCATCCTATCGGCCCGGTTGCGGGCTCACGCATTTTCAAGTTCATCGCCTTTCTGTACGGAATTGCGGCGTATCTCGTGTTTTTCATCACCATTCTCTACGCCATCGGTTTCGTCATGGGGCTGGTGGTGCCGAAGACCATCGATACCGGGACCGACACGCCCGTGGCCGAGGCCATCATCATCAATCTGCTCCTGATGGCCCTGTTTGCGGTCCAGCACAGCGTAATGGCGCGCCGGCAATTCAAGGCCTGGTGGACGCAGTACGTCCCCAAGCCGGTCGAGCGCAGCACCTATGTGCTGTTTGCGAGCCTGTCATTGCTCCTCCTGTTCTGGCAGTGGCGTCCGCTGCCCAGGGTCGTATGGGACGTCGCGAACCCGGATCTTGCTGTGACGATCGTCACGCTGTCGCTGGTGGGCTGGGTCCTGGTGTTCACCTCGACATTCATCATCAATCACTTCGAGTTGTTCGGCTTGCATCAGGTGACCAATCATCTCGTCGGCAAGGAGGCGTCGCCGCCGCGTTTCAAGACGCCGCTGCTCTACAAATTCGTCCGTCATCCGATCTATCTCGGCTTCATCATCGCGTTCTGGGCGGCGCCGGTCATGACCGCGGGCCATCTGCTGTTCGCCGCCGTGACCACGGCCTACATCTTCGTCGGCATCGCGCTGGAGGAGCACGACCTCATCGATCTCTTCGGCGACGAGTACCGGCAGTACAAACAACGGGTGTCGATGCTTATTCCCTGGCGCAAGTCGGTATAGCTTGCGCGTCGTTCCGTCGCGTCCCCCGAAAGGAGGACGCGCGGCGGCGCCGAGGCGCGTATCGGAGCTTGCCGGACGCAACCTTCAACGTTTCTCGGGGTGAATCCCCCTCATCCCGACGCTATCAGTGCGAGCAAAGCTCGCTGCGACCCCCGCATTCGTTTCTTGCCGAGTTATCGGCAAACAGGAGCGGGGAGAGGAATCTGAACAATCATCAACGGAGACGACCTAATGAAACATGTTGGAAACTGCTTCTGTGGCGCAGTCACGATCGAGGTCACAGGCGCGCCGGAGGCGATGGGCTATTGCCATTGCAGCTCGTGCCGCTCGTGGTCGGCCGGTCCGGTGAACGCCTTCAGCCTGTGGAAGCCCGAAGCCGTGCGCATCAGCGAAGGTGCAGAGAATGTCGAGACCTTTGCGAAGACGCCGCTCAGCCAGCGCAAATATTGCAAGAAGTGCGGCGGTCATCTCATGACCAACCATCCGCCGCTCGGCCTGATCGACGTCTTCACTGCCACCATCCCCACCCTCGCGTTTGCACCAGGCGTCCACGTCAATTACGCCGAGACGGTGCTGCCAATGCGCGACGGACTGCCCAAGCTCAAGGATTTCCCGGCCGAATTCGGCGGCAGCGGCGAGATGATGCAGGAGTAGCGGCGCCCTTCTCCTCTCCCGCAAGCGGGAGACGAGAAATTAGCTACCTCATCCCCGCGCGCCGCAATCCCTCGAGATAATGCTCGCGATCCTCGTCCCGCAGCATCGGCAGCTCGCGTGTGATCCAGGCCAGCGAGATGCCGGGCTGGGCGCGGCGCAAGCCTTCCAAGGCGGAAGCCGCGCGCGCGGAATCCCCTGACATACCGGCGGCGGCCGTCAGCACGCGATGCGCGCCGACGAAATCGGCGCGCTGCCGCATCGACTCGCGCGCCATCTGTGCGGCGCCTTCGTAATCGCGGCCGATGAACCGGGCATAGGCCGCGACGCCGCAATAGATTGCTGCGAGCGGGTCGCGCGGGCTCAGCCGCAGCGCGCGGCGCGCCGCGACATCGCCGTTCTGCCATCGTCCCGCGTAGCACAGCGTCACGCCATAGAAGGCGTGCGCCATCGCAAAGTTCGGATTGAGGTTCAGCGCCAGTTCGAACTCCGCCAGCGCGTCGTCGAAGCGGCGGCGGAATAGATAAGCATACGCCAGACCATGATGAGCCCAGGCATCTTCGCGATCGGCCTCCACCGCCGCGAGCGCGGCGCGCTCGGCGACCGGCACGGTCGGGGCCATGTCGGACCAGCCCATATGCGCGCCGAAGATGTGGCTGGTTGCGAGCAGGCCGAGTGCCTTGCCATAGGCGGGATCGAGCGCGACGGCCTCTTCGAGCAGTCCTTGCGCGGCGGCATTGTCCTCGCGGGTGATGCGCCAGTAATGCGACAATGCGCGCATCACAAGGTCCCAGGCATCCAGGCTTCCCGGCGGCTTCTGCTGGGCGCGAAAACTCTCGGCGGTATAGAGCTGCGGCTCGATCGCGGCGACGATCGCCTCGGTGATCTCGTCCTGCACCGCGAAGATGTCGGCAAGCTCGCGGTCGTAGCGTTCGGCCCAGAGATGGCTGCCGGTCGAGACGTCGTTGAGCTGCGCGGAGATACGCACGCGATCGCCGCTCCGCCGCACGCTGCCTTCGAGCACGTAGCGCACGCCGAGCTCGCGCGCGACCTCGTTCATGTGCACCGCGCGGCCCTTGTAGACGAAGGAGGAGTTGCGCGCGATGACGAAGAACCAGCGCAGCTTCGACAGCGCGGTGATGATGTCCTCGCTGATTCCGTCCGAGAAATAATCCTGCTCGCGGTCGCCGCTCATGTTGGTGAAGGGCAGCACCGCGATCGCGGGGCGGTCCGGTAGCGGCAGCGGGGCCCGTAGAAGCTTCGCTTCGAAATCGGATTCCGGCGCGGTTGCCCCACGCTTGGTTTCGACGTCGCCGACGAAACGAAAACCCTTGCGTGAGATGGTGCGGATCAGCGCCTGGCTCGCGCCGCTGTCTCCGACCGCCTTGCGTGCCGCATTGATCCGGCTGGTCAGCGTGGATTCGGAGACGCTGCGCCCGTGCCAGATCTTGTCGATCAGCTCGTCCTTGCTGACCACCCGATCGCGGTTCTCCATGAGGTGGACGACGAGATCGAAGACCTGCGGCTCCACGGCAACGGGAACCTGCTCGCGGCTCAGCTCGCGCAAGTCGGTATCGAGCAGGTGATCCCGGAACAGAAACTGCACGTCGAAAACTCAGACCTCAAGGCAACATCGGGCAATAATGAAAGCAAAACGGATTTCGGCTGATGTCTGTGAGTCCGCCGAGGGGCCTGCCCGGTTCACCACGATCGCGTGATGGCAGGCATGCAGTTTACGGGGAGGAATGCAACCTGGATTAGAATAAAGCCGTTTCGGCCGGATTGTCGCGATTTCCTCACGTCGTTGCGAGCAATCCAGCCTGCCGCCGCGGAGCCAGCGTGGATTGCTTCGTCGCAAGGGCTCCTCGCAATGACGGTGTTGAGGCAATGGCGTGCGGCAGCTGCCGACGTTGTCCTGGCCTTCGCGACGGCATCGAATGTGTGACGAATAGTGAATGTCCATTGCCGAACAGTTCCGTGTGCGTAAGCTGCCCTCACACAAAACACCAACCACGAAGAAACGCTCATGCCCGCTTTTCATGCGTCGACCACCGTGCTCGATTCCATGCTGTTCCGCGATGCCTTCGGCACGCCGCAGATGCGGGAGGTGTTTTCCGATATCGCGACGGTCGCGCGCTATGCCGAGGTCGAGGTGGCACTGGCGAAGGCGGAAGCGAGATGCGGAGTGATTCCGCAGGACGCGGCCGATCAGATCGCCGCGCGGACCGACGTTGCCGCGCTGGATTTCGACCTGTTGCGGCAGGAGACCGATGTCGTCGGCTATCCGATCCTGCCGCTGGTGCATCAGATGGTGAAGCAATGCGGCGATGCCGGCCGCTATGTGCATTGGGGTGCGACCACGCAGGACATCATGGACACCGCCGTGGTGTTGCAACTGCGCGCAGGGCTTGAGATCGTCGAACGGGACATCGCGGGCTTGCGCAAGATCCTCGCCGATCTATCGAGGCGCTACCGCGACACGCCGATGGCGGGCCGCACCCATCTCCAGCAGGCGCTGCCGGTCACCTTCGGCTACAAGACCGCGATCTGGCTCGCGATGTTCGACCGCCACGCCGAGCGGATCAGTGAGTTGAAGCCGCGCGTCCTGGTCGGTCAGTTCGCCGGTGCCGCCGGCACGCTGGCCTCGCTCGGCGACAAGGGGTTCGAGGTGCAGGAAGCGCTCTGCGCCGAACTGAGGCTCGGCGTCCCCGCTTCGACCTGGCACGTCGCACGCGACGGTTTTGCCGAGGCCGTGAATTTCCTGGCGCTGGTCACCGGCTCGCTCGGCAAGATCGCGCTCGACATCATGATCATGGCCTCGACCGAATTCGCCGAGGTCTATGAGCCCTTTGTCAAGGGACGCGGCGCTTCCTCGACCATGCCGCAGAAGCGCAACCCGATCTCCTCGGAACTCATGCTCGCGGCGTCCAAGGCGGTGCGCCAGCATGCCGGCCTCATGCTGGATGCCATGGTGCAGGATTTCGAGCGCGCCACCGGGCCCTGGCACGCCGAATGGATGGCGATCCCCGAGAGCTTCGTGCTGACCGCCGGCGCGTTGCACCAGGCGAAATTCGCGCTCGCCGGCCTCATCGTGGATGAAAGCAAGATGAACGAGAATCTCGCCGTCAGCCGCGGTCTGATCGTGGCCGAAGCCGTCATGATGGGGCTTGCGCCGCAGATCGGACGGCAGGAGGCCCATGACGTGGTCTATGATGCCTGCCGGCTCGCCAATGAGAAAGGTCTTACGCTGGCGGACGCGCTGTCTTCCGACGCCCGCGTCTCTGTCAGAATCGACCGTGCCACGATCGAGGCGCTGACATCACCGAAAAATTACCTCGGCCTTGCTCCCGCCATGGTCGACCGGGTGCTGAAATCGGCAACGCGTTGAAAACCAAAATGCGCGAAACTGCGTATCTTTGGGGTGTCGCAAGGCACTCGCGCACTTGTGTCTCGCGATGCTAGACTTAAATTGAGCAAGAGACGTTCGGCAGAGGACCCGGCATGACTGATCAACGCAACACCTCCACTCCCATCGATCCCGTGAAGCTCGACCGGCTGGCCGAGGTGGCGGTGAAGGTGGGCCTGGGCTTGCGGCCGGGCCAGGATCTGCTCTTGACGGCACCTGCGATCGCGTTGCCGCTGGTGCGGCGGATTGCCGTGCATGCCTACAAGGCCGGCGCCGGCATCGTGACGCCCATTCTCTCCGACGAAGAGATGACGCTGGCGCGCTACCGCCACGGCCACGACGACAGCTTCGATCGCGCCGCCAACTGGCTCTACGAGGGCATGGCCAAGGCGTTCTCCAACAACACCGCCCGTCTCGCCATCGTCGGCGACAATCCGATGCTGCTGTCGGGCGAAGATGCTTCCAAGGTCGCGCGCGCCAGCAAGGCCAATTCCATGGCCTATCAGCCGGCGCTGGAAAAGATCGTCAATTTCGATACCAACTGGAACATCATTGCGTATCCAAGCCCATCCTGGGCAAAGCAAGTCTTTCCGAACGATCCTGAAGAGGTCGCGATCGGCAAGCTCGCGGACGCTATCTTCGCGGCGTCCCGCGTCGATCGCGACGACGCGCCGGCCAATTGGGCGAGCCACAATGCGGTGCTGCGCGAGCGCACCAACTGGCTCAACGGCCAGCGTTTCCGCGCGCTCCAGTACTCGGGACCGGGCACTGACCTCACCATCGGGCTCGCCGACGGCCATGAATGGGAAGGCGGCGCTTCGCTCTCCAAGAACGGCATCAGCTGCAACGCCAATATCCCGACCGAAGAGGTCTTCACCACGCCGCATTGCCGGCGCGTCTACGGCCATGTCGTGAGCTCGAAGCCGCTGTCCTACCAGGGCACGCTGATCGACAACATCGCGGTGCGTTTCGAGGACGGCAGGATCGTCGATGCGAAGGCTTCGCGCGGCGAGGAGGTACTGAACAAGGTGCTCGATACCGACGAGGGCGCGCGCCGTCTCGGCGAGGTGGCCCTGGTGCCGCATTCCTCGCCGATCTCGCAGAGCGGACTGTTGTTCTACAACACGCTGTTCGACGAGAACGCTGCCTCGCACATCGCGCTTGGCCAGTGCTACTCGAAGTGCTTCGTCAATGGCGCGCAGCTCACGCCGCAGCAGATCGCCGCGCAAGGCGGCAACCAGAGCCTGATCCATATCGACTGGATGATCGGCTCGGCCGAGACCGACATCGACGGCATTCTCGCCGACGGCAGCAAAGTGCCGGTGTTTCGCAAGGGCGAATGGGCGAAGTAACTACGCCGCCGGGTTGCGCAGCATCGGGCTGTTGTCGATGCTGAAGCGGTTGAACAACGTCGTGAACGGGCTGCCATCGGTGGCCCGCACGACGGCGTCGGAGGCCGCCACCGCATCGTAGAGCGCACCGACCGGATCATTCGCCTCGGGCAGGTCGAGGCCCCTGCGGATTTGCTCGCGGGCCTCGTTGACGTCGTCCTCGTCGTCGAGTGTCGCCTCGAGCGCATCCGCCGCCCGCCGCATCTCATGGAGGTCACTGCCGATCTGCCGAGGGCTTTCGATGCCGCCAACGGTGAACCAGGGCTCCTCTTCGGTTGCGAAGGAGACATCGAGGCTGCCGAGCCAGGCGACGACCTCGCCGTGAGCTTTGAGAACCTCCGGGGTGAGGGGCATCGGCAGGGCTCCTTCAGACGCTTCGCGCACTTTGTCGCACCCCGGAAAAGAAGGGTTCATGTGCGCGAAATTGCAGGGAAATTGCGACGTTAACCGTTTCGCGTCTGCAACTTGCGGCTGATTGTCGGGCCCTCCGTAAGAAAGAATTAAAAATCGGCTACTAGCGTTCCCGCCATCTTTGAACAATCCGGGCCGAGATCCGGGCAGGTCATATTTTATCCCCCGAGGAAACAGATGTCGCGCACATTGATTGAAAACAGTCATTGCAATGTAGATCTCGAGCTCCGGCCGATCGAGCCGTCCTGGATTATCGAAGGCAATCCGGTGTCGCGCTCGCACATCCTGTCCACCAGCGCCGACGGCACCGCTTCGACCATCATCTGGGCCTGCACCGAAGGGCGCTTCAACTGGTACTACGATATCGACGAGACGATCATGATCATGGAAGGATCGATCGTGCTCGAAAGCGACGGCATGCCGCCGAAGCGCTACGGCCCGGGCGACGTCATCTTCTTCCGCGACGGCGCACATGCCAAATGGCATGTCGAAGGCCACGTCAAGAAGATCGCCTTCTGCCGCAAGACCAATCCCGTGATGATCGGCTTCCTGATCCGCGTCGTCAACAAGCTCAAGAAGATCTTCGTCGCCACCGGCGAGCGCCGTCCGGCCTCGCTGATGGGCGCAAATTAGAGTTCAAACAGTTCAAGGACGCTTCCCAGCGGTCACGACGGAACAGGGGCCGGGATCAACATCCCGGCCCCTGTTCTCGTCATGGTGCCAATCCCTTTAAGGCAAATCGAGCCGGTAGAAATTGCTCGCGGTCTGCGAGAACAACGCCGTCTTCTCGGTCTCGCTCAGGGGCGCCGCGATACGCTTGAACGTGTTGAAGATCACCTGGTAGCTGCACTGGCCCTTGTCCGGCGGGAAGTTGCTCTCGAACATCGCGCGCTCGGGTCCAAACGCCTCGATGCAGGTTTCGATGTAAGGCCGCCACGCCGCGGCAAGCTCCTTGGATGATGGCGGACTCGCGCGCAAATGGAAGTCGTAGCCGAGCAGGCACATCGCGAGCCCGCCGAGCTTCACCACCACGTTCTCGCATTTGGCGATCTCCCGGATCGAGGCGCGCCATTGCGGAAACACCTCCTCGCGTCGCCCGGCAAAGCGGCCGATTCCGGCCGGGCCGCCGCAATGGTCGAGCACGATCCTGGTGTCGGGAAATGCGCGGGCGAGCTCGGTCAGCTCGCCGATTTGCGGATGGAACAGCCAGGCGTCGAAGCTCAGGTTGAGCGGCGCGAGGCAGGCAAAGCCCTTGCGGAAGGTCGGGTCCTGCAGCAATCCCTGCGGCCGGCTCGCATACATGCCGGCGACAGCAGGATCCTGGTCCCAGGCCGAGGAATGCCGGATGCCGCGGAAGCGACCGTTGCCCGCCGCGATCTCGGCCTCCAACACCGGTTGTGCGGCATCGCCGAGCAGCAGATTGACGTGGCTGACGATGCCGGCGCAAATCGCGGCCTTGCCGTAACCGCCGCTGGCGCTCATCGCGGCGACGCCATTGGCGAACTCGACTTCGCCAACCGGCCGGAACGCTTCGGGCCCGTGCGCGCGATACATCGAGCGGCAATCGACATAGACGGTGGCGATGACGTTGTGGCCGGAGGCGATATCTGCCGCCATCTCCTCGATCAGATAGCGGTGCCCGCGATTCCAGAGATGGTGATGGGGATCGACGATCGGCCGTGAGGGATCGATGATCTCCTCCTGATGCAGCGCGAGCCAGTCCTCGCGCGGCTCGACGAATAGCCCGCTCGTGTTGGCGGGCAAACCGCTTGCAGCCATCGGCGTGCGCTCCCTTGATGTATGCTTCTTGTTTTGGGAGCCTAGCACCTCGTCCTCGCATGCACCAACGCGCGTTGCGCAATCGCGCCCGTCATCGCGGTACAGCGGCGCCGGCGTCAACCCTTGCGCCGCTTCGCCCTCACATCGACCACCAGCCGCCAATCGGTTGCGGTGGCCGGCTTGACCTCGCCGAGCCAGTGGAAGAAATCCTCGGTGACTTCCGTAAAACTCCAGCGCGTCAGGTCGCCAGCTTCGGTCGTGCCTTCCTGCACGATGTCGGCATCGCGTGGACGGCCGATCTGCTGGCGGAATATGCAGCGGCCGGGATCGAACCATGAAATCCGCCAGGCATCGATGGTCGGATCGTAGACCCGCAGCGTCGTGCCGTACCAATTGCCGGAGATCGGCAAGGCCGGGATGCCGGCCGGGCGCGGAATGATCCAGACGTCTTGCACGGCGCGGCCCTCCAGCACCCAGCCGAAATGGATTTCGCCGGGCGCGGTGTGTTTCGTTCCATCGGGTCCATGGGCGGTGATCTCGGCGTCCCAATCGCCGACGAAGCGGCCATAAAGCTGGAGTGCCGCCGCGTGCTGGGGGCTCGGTCCGTCCGCGTGCAATAATCTCGCAAAGTCGGTCATGTCGATCTCCCTTTGCGGGAGATCAGCACGACCGGCCGGCAGCCGACTTGGAGAAAATTGCGTCACACCCCGTCGAGGATGATCACCGTCGGCTTCGACGGCAACGCATCTCGGGACATCCGGAAACTTCGTTCCATGCGCCGGTCGATCTCGAACTGCTGGCCGATGCGTTGCATGAAATCGTCGAGCGGGGTGGCGAAGCGGTGCATCGGCAGCACCACCGAGGCGCGCAGCCGCTTGGTGATCTCGGAGACGCCGTCGAGCGACATGGTGTAGGTGCCGTCGATCGGCACCATCACGATGTCGAGCCGCCCGATCTGGGCGAAGTGGCTGTCATCGAGCTTGTGGTGAAGATGGCCGAGATGGCCGATGCAGAGGCCCGCCACCTCGAAGATGAAGATGGAGTTGCCGTCACGGATCATGTCGGCGCCGGCATCGTCGCCGAAATAGCGGCGGATGTCGGTCGTGACGTTGCGGATGAAGGTGTCGCCGATGCGCTCCGACACGATGGCCGGCTTGCCGTCCTCGCCCCAGCCATGCAGCACACGAGGAATGCGCTTGTCGGGATATAAAGAGTAGTGCGTGCTGTGGGCCCGGTTCATGGTGACGACATCGGGCAGCCGGCCCACCTGGTAGGCCCCGCTATAGTCGGTGGCGATGCGTAAGCCGCCGGGCGTGTCGATGAAATAGGTGGAATGGCCGGCATAGGTGATCTCGACCTCGGGCGCAGCAGCCGCCTGCCTGAACGCGACGGACATGAGGCGCGGCGCAGCATTCGCCATCGCCAAGCATTCGCTGCGCTGCGACTGCTGGGCGGTGGCAGGTGAGAGGAATGCGCCGAACAGCGCCAGAGCCGCCGAAACCAGTCGCCGCATGAATCCATCCCCGATGACTTCAGGGGAAAGTCTAGCTTGCAATGCAGCGCGTGGCCAACAGTGCGCGATCAATAGCGCGTCAGTGTCGCACCGTCACGCCCGCCCTATGATTCGCGCCTTTACTACTCCCGCCGCGGGCTGAACTTCCAGGTGAGGGCGACGAGGCTCGCGGTGATCAGGCTGCTGACGAGGCCGACGATGGGCAGCGTGAGCACCAGCGCGGCGCTGGCAGCCCAGCCGATCGAGGAGAACGCCTCGGCAAAGGTCGCAAGCCGCGACGAGGTCTGGCGGCGGCGGAATTGGCTGCGCCGGGCTTGCACCCGGAACCAGAGCTGGATTGCGGTGGCGGAGGCCGCACTGACGATGACCGCACCGGCGCTGACCGCGGCCTGGAACGCCGAGGCGAAAGCGAGCGCCGCGATCAGCGGGCAGAAGATGACGCCGATCGCGATCAGCACCACCTCTATCTTGGCGCGGATGACGCTGGACGGCGGCAATGGCGCGGTCGCAACCAGGTCGGGCGCGTCCTCGCCCGAGAGCGTCAGCCAGGCAAGCCCGCCGGCGAGTTGTCCCGCCGCCATGACGATGACGGGCGTGATCAGCGTCAGCGCCGCGGAGCTGTCGGCAAAGTTGCGCCAGAGCAGCAATGCCGGCGGCACCAGATAGAGCAGCTGCATCAGCGTCTGCGAGATCAGCCAGGGATCGCGCCAGAGCAGCGAAAATTCCTTGCGCCGTAGGGCATGCTGCCGCGATCCGCCGCGGAACGGGCGCTCCTTCGCGCTGCGACGGCCGGACGCGCCATAGGCGGCGGCATCGATCGCCGTGTCCGCAAAGCGGCCCGAGAAGATCGCCATGACGCCTCCGAGCAGCACGAGGCCGAGCGCCAGGAGCAGCAGCAGCGCTTCGGCGTCCCCCATCGCCGCCCGCGCCGGCCACCACCAGATGCTGTCGGCATCGGGCGCGTAAGCGGCCAAGCTACCCGAGGTCAGGATGGTGAAGCGCGACAGCGTGCCGTAGGACATGATCGCCGCCACCTGGAGCGCGATCACGAAGCCGGCGCCGATGATGGCGGCGAGGATCTGGGCGACGAACCGTGTCCGCGCCGGACCGATCAGGCGGAACAGCAGGATGGTGACGGCGATCGCGATCGCTGCGGCCGACAGGCCCATCGCGACGACGACGCCGAACGCAGCAAGCCAGCGCGCGCCGCCCCCGAACACCAGCACGTCGATGAAGGGTGTCGAGAACAGCAGTGCCATCACCGTGATGGCGAGCGCGATCGCGGCGATGCGCACCGAGAACAGATTGGCCAGCGTCGCGGGTGAGGACATGATGAGGTCGAGATCGGCGCGTGCGTAGAACACCCGCGTCACCGATTCGATCGCCTGTGACAGCATCAGCGTCCAGGCCAGAAAAATTGTCGCCGAAATCACGATCAGCGAGGATTTGTCGAGCGGCAATTGCAGGTCGGCGAAGCGGCCGATCACCGCCCAGGCCGGGACGTGCAGCAGCGCCGCGAAGAACAGCAGGCCGATCACCGCGGCACGCGTTCGATTGCGCCGCCCGCCGGTCATCATGGCAAGCCATTCGCGCCAGGCGAGCCGGAGCTCGTGGCGGGCGAACCAGGACAGCGCGGTGGCCGAGCTCATGCGGCTTCCTGGAGGGTCACCAGCGCGATGAAGAGATCTTCCAGGCTGGTATCGGCGTGCCCGTTTTGCTGCCGGAGCTCAGTCAGCGTGCCCTCGGCAACCAGGCGGCCGGCTGCGATCACGCCGATGCGGTCGGCCATGCGTTCGGCGACCTCGAGGATATGCGTGGTCATGATGACGGTGCAGCCGGCGCGGACGCGCTCGCTCAGGAGTCCCTTGACATGGCGGGCGGAGACGGCGTCCAGTCCCGTCAGCGGCTCGTCGAGGATGATGAGGCGGGGATCGTGCACCAGGGCGCCGGCGAGGGCGACCTTCTGGCGCATGCCCTTGGAAAAGCCCTCGCAGCGTTCGTGCCGGTGCAGCTCGAGCCCGAGCGAGTTCAGGAGCTCCGTGGCGACCGGTTCCGAGGCCGATGGTGCGATGCCCCACAGACCGGCTACGAACTCGAGATATTCGAGCGGCGTGAGCTTGTCATAGATCATGGGCTCGTCGGAGACCCACGCCATCACCTGCTTGGCGGCGACGGGGTTTTGGAGCGCATCGATGCCGAAGATGGAGACCGAGCCGGCATCGGGCCGCAAAAGGCCTGCAACCATGCGCAAAGTGGTGGTCTTGCCGGCGCCGTTGGGGCCGACCAGCGCATAGAATTCGCCGGCATGGATGGTGAGATCGAGGTTATCGACCGCCAGACGGTCAAAACACTTCGTTAACCCCATGACTTCGAGCGCCGAGTCGTCCCGCTTCATCACGGCCACACCTTGCGGTTTTGCATCGCTCGCGACCATGCCCCGAAGATGTTTCGGCACCGTGAATCGCGCTGCCGCAAATTCCGTCATCCGGATTGGACTAATGGCAAGTCACCGTTTGTTGACAGCGCTTGGCGGTTCAGGCTGAATTGGTGAAGGGACGAATGGCGCGAACGCAGCGAAACGACTGCGTAGCGACTGAACACAAGATGCGGCAAGGCGGTCAGGAAGAACCGCCGGTTGTATCGGGAGGATGCGCGACGATGCTGGATTTCGTTCAGCAGCTGGTCAGCGGTGTTGCGCTCGGCTGCGTCTACGGCCTGATCGCGCTCGGCTTCGTGCTTGTCTACAAGGCCACCGAGGTCGTCAATTTCGCCCAGGGCGATTTGATGATGCTGGGCGGCTTCTTTGCCTTCACCTTCATCGGCATGATGGGGCTGAACTACTGGATCGGCTTTGCCGGTGCGGTGGCGGCGATGGCGCTGTTCGGCATGCTGGCCGAGCGCGTGGTGGTGCGGCCGATCCTCGGCTATCCGCAATTCTCCATCATCATGGCCACCATCGGGCTCGGCTATTTCCTGCGCTCGATCGCAGGCATGATCTGGGGGACCGATGATCTGAAGATCGAGACGCCGTTTAGCCAGGGCGTGCTGCGCATCGGCCCGCTGGTGCTCGCCTACGACAAGCTCTCGGTGATCGCGGCGACCATGATCCTGTGCACGCTGCTCTATCTGTTCTTCAACAAGACCACGCTCGGCACTGCGATGCGCGCCAGTTCCGAGAACATGCTCGCGGCCTATTACATGGGCATTCCGGTCAAGCGCGTGGTGTCGATCGTCTGGGCGATCAGCGCGGCGGTCGCGACCTGCGCCGGCGTGCTGCTGGCGCCGATCACCTTCATCCATTCCAATGTCGGCCTCGTGCTCGGCCTCAAGGCGTTTCCGGCCGCCGTGCTCGGCGGCTTCGGCTCGATCCCCGGCGCCGTGGTCGGCGGCGTCCTGATCGGCGTCATCGAGAGCATGGCGGGCTTCTATCTGGCCGAGGGCTGGAAGGACGTCGCGCCCTACATCGTGCTGCTCGCCGTGCTCTTGCTCAAGCCCGAAGGCCTGTTCGGCCTTCACGTCCGCAAGAAGGTCTGAACGCATGCGCTTCCTGTTCAAGACCGACTACGAGGACGACATCAGGCTGTTTCCGCATTCGGGCTATTACGTCTCATACGGTCTCCTGCTGGCCGTGCTGCTGATCGCGCCCTATGTGCTCTCCAGCTATCTGATGAGCCAGCTCGTCTTCGTCTGCATCTATGCGACCGTCGGCGTGGCGCTGCTGATCCTGACCGGTTTCACCGGGCAGGCCTCGCTCGGGCACGCGGCGTTCCTCGCGATCGGCGCCTACACGGCGGCGTACTTGCAGACGTACAACGTGCCGTTCCCGGTCTACTTCCTCGCCGCAGGCCTTCTGTCCGGTTGCATTGGCGCGTTGGTCGGCTTTCCCGCGCTGCGGCTCCAGGGCATCTACCTCGTCATCGCCACTATCTCCTTCGCCTTGATCGTCGAGGAGATCCTGGCGCGTTGGGAGAGCGTGACCCACGGCAACGAGGGCATGCGGGTGAAGACGCTGTCGCTGCTCGGCGTTGCGGTGCCGCGCGACAGCCCCACTTTCTATTTCCTCTGCCTCGCCGTGCTGGTGCTGACCATCGTCGGTACGCTCAATCTGCTGCGTTCGCCCACCGGGCGCGCCTTCGTCGCGATCCGCGACAGCGAGACCGCGGCGCGCAGCATGGGCGTCAATGTCGCGCTGTACAAGGTGAAGTCCTTTGCGATCTCCGCGGCGATCACCGGCTTCGCCGGCGTGTTGTTCGCGCACAAGCTCTCCTTCATCTCGCCGGAGATGTTCACGCTCCAGCTCTCGATCGAGTTCATCATCGTGATCCTGATCGGCGGCACCTTCAGCCTGCACGGCGCGGTGCTGGGGGCGATCTTCATCGTGATGATCGATCCGTTCCTGACCTACCTCAAGGACGACATGCCCGGCATCATCGCCGGCATTGCAGCGACCTTCGGAGCGGGCACGCAAGCCGCAGCCAATGTCCAGTCCAAGGTCGCGGCCTTTGCCTCGCTCAACGGCCTGAAAGGCGCGATCTACGGCATCATCATCGTATTGTTCGTGCTATTCGAGCCGCTCGGGCTTTACGGCCGCTGGCTCAAGATCAAACTCTTCTTCCAGCTGTTCCCGCTCTATAAGCGCGCCACCTTCAAGCGGCAGAAGATCTACGTGAAGTCGGAGCGCAACCGATGAGCTATTTTCGCGCCGAGAACTTGTCCCTGCATTTCGGTGGGCTGAAGGCCGTCGATGCGGTGTCGTTCGCGGTCGAGAAGGGCGAGATCCTCTCGATCATCGGGCCCAACGGTGCCGGCAAGAGCTCGATTTTCAACCTGATTTCGCGGATCTACCGCCCGACCTCGGGTCGCATCTTCTTCGAGGACCAGGACATCACGGAGCAGCCGCCCCACGACATCGCAAGGCTCGGCATCGCCCGCACGTTCCAGAACATCGAACTGTTCGAGAATGCGACGGTGTTGTCGAACCTGTTGGTCGGCCGCCACCGGCATTCGACCACGCAGCTTTGGCAGGAGCTGTTGTTCCTGCCGGGCGTGCGCGCCGACGAGAAGGTGCATCGCCGCAGGGTCGAACAGGTCATCGAATTCCTCGATCTCGAGCCCTACCGCGACAAGCTGATCTCGGGTCTGCCTTACGGCGTGCGCAAGGTGATCGAGCTGGCGCGCGCGCTGTGCTCGGAACCGAAGCTGATCCTGCTCGACGAGCCGTCCTCCGGTCTCAACGTGGAGGAGACCGACGACATGTCGTTCTGGATCCGCGACCTGAAGAGCGAGCTCGGCGTCACCGTGCTCATGGTCGAGCACGACATGTCGCTGGTCAACCGCGTCTCCGACCGCGTCATCGCCCTGAACTACGGCCGGGTGCTGGCGATGGGCTCGCCGGCCGAAGTGCAGCAGCACCCCGATGTCGTCGCCGCCTATCTGGGAGCCTGACGCGATGGATGCCGTGGCGACACCAGATATCATCCTGAAACTCTCCAACATCGAGAGCTATTACGGGCCGATCATGGCGATCCGCGGCATGTCGCTCGAAGTGCCGCGCGGCCGCATCGTCACGCTGCTGGGCGCCAACGGCGCCGGCAAGACGACGGTGCTGAAGACGATCTCGGGCATTCTCGATCCGCAGAAGGGCGCCATCGAGTTCATGGGCAAGTCGATCCAGCGCATGGAGGCGGACAGGATCGTGCGGCTGGGCCTCAGCCACGTGCCGGAGGGACGCGAGGTGTTCCCGTTCCTGTCCGTGCGCGAGAACCTGATGATGGGGGCCTATCCGCGCAAGGATCGTAACGGCGTTGCGGACGATCTGGGGCGCGTCTACGGCTATTTCCCGCGGCTGAAGGAGCGCATCAACCAGCCGGCCGGACAGCTCTCCGGCGGCGAGCAGCAGATGCTCGCGATCGGCCGCGCGTTGATGAACCGGCCGACGCTGTTGCTGCTCGACGAGCCCTCGCTCGGGCTGTCGCCGATCCTGGTGAAGGAAATCTTCGCGATCATCCGTCGCGTCAATGAGGAGCAGGGCATGTCGATCCTGCTGGTCGAGCAGAACGCCAAGGTGGCGCTGGAGACGGCGCATTATGGCTATGTACTGGAGATCGGCCGGATCGTGATGAACGACAGCTGCGACCGTTTGATGCATTCGAAGGACATCCAGGAATTCTATCTTGGCGCCAAGGAAGCGGGCGCACGAGGCGAGCGGCGCTGGAAAAAGAAGAAGACTTGGCGTTAGAGGAAGACGTTAGGGGAAGACTTGGCGTTAAGGGAAGACTTGGCGTTAGAAAAAGCCTTAAATACCAATGCCCATCCGCCAATATAGACCGCCGGCAAGGCAGGCAGCGGAGGGGAACGCGACAGGGAGGAGACGTGCATGGCCCGACCGGCGGTGCTGACGGTCGCTGACACGATCGCGAAAAGCTTTTTGCGCGCCGCGGAGACGCGGGGCGACAGGCCGGCTATACGCGAGAAGAAATTCGGGATCTGGCAGCCGACCAGCTGGCGCGAATGGCTGGAGATCTCGAAGGAGGTCGCCTACGCGCTGCATGCCATCGGCGTCAGGCCCGGCGACGTTGCTTCCATCATCGCCAACGCCGTGCCGGAATGGGTCCATGTCGACATGGGCATTCTGTGCGCCGGCGGCGTCTCTTCCGGGATCTATCCGACCGATGCCTCATCCCAGGTCGAATATCTCGTCAACGATTCCCGGACGAAGGTGATCTTCGCCGAGGACGAGGAGCAACTCGACAAGATCCTGGCCTGTCGCGCACGCTGCCCGTCTCTGCGAAGGATCATCGTGTTCGACATGGAGGGCCTCAGCGGCTTCTCCGATGAGATGGTGATGTCGCTCGACGAGTTTCGCGCGCTCGGGCGCAACCACATGGCCGGCCGCGAGGCGCTGTGGCAGGAGATGGTCGACAGTCGTAGCGCAAGCGATCTCGCGGTCCTCGTCTATACATCCGGCACCACGGGTCCGCCCAAGGGCGCCATGCACGCCAACCGTAGCGTCACGCACCAGATGCGGCACGCCAACGATTTCATTCCGGCGCGCGAGAACGAGGACCGGCTGATCTTCCTGCCGCTTTGCCACGTCGCCGAACGGATCGGCGGCTATTACATCTCGGTCGCGCTTGGCTCGGTGATGAATTTTGCCGAGAGTCCGGAGACTGTGCCGGACAATCTGCGCGAGGTGCAGCCGACCATCTTCCTCGCGGTGCCGCGGATCTGGGAGAAATTCTATTCCGCCATCACCATCGCGCTGAAGGATGCGACGCCGTTGCAGCAATGGGTCTACCGCCGCGCCATCGACATCGGCTATCGCATGGTCGATTGCAGGATTGAAGGCAAGCCGCCGCCGCTGCCGTTGCGGCTCGCCAACGGCATCGCTTACCGGCTCGTCTTCCGCAACATCCGACGCATGATCGGGCTCGACCGTTGCCGCATCGCCTTCACCGGCGCGGCGCCAATCGCGCCGGAGCTGATCCGCTGGTATCTCGCGCTCGGCATCGACATTCACGAGGTCTACGGCCAGACCGAGAATTGCGGGGTCGCCACCATGATGCCGGCGGAGCGGATCAAGCTCGGCTCGGTAGGCAAGGCGGTTTCCTGGGGCGAAGTCGCGCTGTCACCCGAGGGGGAAATCCTGATCAGGGGCGACTTCCTGTTCATGGGCTACCTGAACCAGCCGGAGAGGACAGCCGAGACCATCGACCATCGCGGTTGGCTGCATACCGGCGACGTCGGCACCATCGACAATGAGGGCTTCGTCCGCATCACCGACCGGATGAAGGACATCATCATCACCTCCGGGGGCAAGAACATCACGCCGTCCGAGATCGAGAATCAACTGAAATTCTCGCCCTACATCTCGGATTCCGTGGTGATCGGCGACAAGCGGCCATACCTCACCTGCCTCGTGATGATCGACCAGGAGAATGTCGAGAAATTCGCGCAGGACCACGACATCCCCTTCACCAATTATGCCAGCCTGTGCCGCGCGGCGGAGATCCAGGACCTGATCTGGCGCGAAATCGAAACGGTCAATGCCAATTTCGCCCGCGTCGAGACCATCAAGAGATTCTATCTGATCGAACGCCAGCTCACCCCGGAGGACGAAGAGCTGACGCCAACCATGAAGCTGAAGCGCGGCTTCGTGAACAAGCGTTATGCCGCCGAGATCGACGCGATGTATCCGGCGCGGGCGGTGGCTTGAACAATCTTATTTGAATAACAGCGAAGGAGTGAAGGCCCCACCCTTCGCATCATAAGGGCCCCAAGGAGAGGAGACTTCAATGTCGAGATCGTTGAAAACGTTCGGCTTTGCGGCAGGCGCGGTGGTGCTCACCTGTCTGCCTGCCGCGGCGCAGACCAAGGTCACCAATGAGGGCATCTCGGCCTCCGAGATCGTCATCGGCACCCATCAGGATCTGTCGGGGCCGATCAAGGGCTGGGGTGTGCCAGTCTCGAACGGCATGAAGATGGCGGTCGAGGAGATCAACGCCGCCGGCGGCGTCCAGGGGCGAAAGATTCGGCTTGTCGTCGAGGACAGCGGCTACGATCCGAAGAAGGCCGTGCTCGCGTCGCAGAAGCTGATCGAGCGCGACAAGATCTTCGCGATGGTGGGGCCAATGGGCTCGCCGACCGTGCTGGCGGCGCAGGATATCCTGCTCGACGCCGGCGTGCTTCAGCTCTTCCCGCTGACGGCGGCGGAGTTCACGTTCAAGTTCGATCCCGCCAAGCCGCAGGAGCGGCTGAAGTTCAACAATCTGCTGCCCTATGTCGAGAGTACGCGGGCGGCGCTGAAATACATGATGGAGTGGAAGAACTTCAAGAAACCCTGCATCATGCATCAGGACGACGAGTACGGGAAGAACGTGCTCGACGGCTTCAACCAGCAGCTTACTGCCATGAAGGTGCAGCCGGCCTCGATCACGAGCTACAAGCGCGGTGCCTCCGACTTCAGCGCGCAGATCGCCAAGATGAAGTCCGACAGCTGCGACCTCGTTGTGCTCGGCGCTGTGCTCCGTGAGCCCATCGGCGCGATGACGGAAGCCAAGAAGCTCGGCTGGGAGGTCACCTTTCTCGGCGCGACGCCGACCAACGTGATGGAGGTGCCCATGCTCGGCAAGGAGGCGGTCGAAGGCCTCTATGCTGCGTCCGGCTTCGAGATTCCCTATGAGGACACCGCGAAGGGCAAGGTGAAGGACTGGCTGGTCAACTACAAGAAGATGTTCAGCACCGATGCCAACACGCAGGCCATCATTGGCTACAATGCGGTGATGACGTTCGCGTTTTACGCCAACAAGGCGGGCAAGGATCTGACCGGCCAGAAGATGCTGGACGCGCTGGAATCGGGCGACAAGTTCCTCGACATCTTCAACTCGCCGCCGACCAAATTCTCCAAGACCGACCACCTCGCCAACACCATCACCCAGGTGCAGCAGGTCAAGGGCGGCCGCTGGGTTCTGGTGAAGGACAATCTGATGTTTTGATTTCTTCGCCTCTTCCCGCATGCGGGGAGAGGCGGGAATTTGCGCAGCAAATCCGGGTGAGGGGGCTCTCCCAAGAGTCTGTCACCGGATTCGCTGAAGCAGCCCCTCACCCCAACCCTCTCCCTGCGAAGAGCGGGAGAGGGAGAGCACACAGCCCTACGATCCTCCACCCGCGGTGCCTGAATTCACCGGGGCCAGTTCGTCTTCCCGGCAGCGCCAGCCATCGGCGGCTTTGACAAATGCAAACGTGCGCTGGATCCGCAGGCGGCGTGTGACGTTGAAGGCGTCCGTGGAGCGCTCCTTGTTGCCGACGCCGGGCTGCGGACGACCCGTTCTGGCATCCCAGCAGGTGCCCGTACAGGTCGTGGCGATCTTGCTGCAGGTGGCGAAGGGCGCCAGCACGGCCATCTCGATCTCGCCCGTGACCTGCGCCTCCTGCTCGCCCACCTGGCTGTCGAGTGCGTAGACGCGGTTGATGCGGAGGAAGTTGCCGCAGGAATTGGCCGCGTGGATTCGCGCGGCGCAGAAATCGACGGCATCGGTGTCGGGCGAGTGGGCTGCGACCTGCCGGCCGAACACCTTCTTCGGATCGCCTTTCGCCGTGCCAATCTCGTCAGCCTTGTGCTTCAGATAGCCGGCGAGACAGTCCTCCGCGGACTCGAGTTCCCCGAGCGGCACGTTCTCCTTGCCAACCAGATTGCATTTGCGATCGCGCTCCCGCGTCCACCGGCCGTATTCGGCGAAGGCAAAGCGCGCCGCGGTCGGATCGAGCTTGCCGATCAGGCCGAGAACCTGGCTGTTCAACTCAGTCTCGGCCAGCGCCAGCGACGGGTCCGCACAGATCAGCGCGCCCGCGGCGGTGTTGGCGGCGAGACAGTCGAAATCCGGATCGCGTACGATCGCTGCGCGCTCATCGGTCACCTTGAGAAGACATGCCTTCACCCGGTCGAAATCTTCGGCGCGGATCGCGGTCTGGCCGACGATGCCGCAACCGAGATTGCGCTGGCGGATCCAGATCGCGTTCTCCTCGATCCCAGGCAGGCGATCGGGCAGGCGGGCAAGCCGCGCCTCGATTCCCGTGCTCAGCTTCTCGGCGGCGGCGGCAAGCTCGGCATCACCGCAGAACAATTGATTGCCGGGATCGCGGATCTGCTGGCAGTTGTTCTTGGCAAACAGCGGCAGCCTGTCGGCGACGGAGCGGTCGGACGGGCTGGATTGCGCGAAGCCTGGAGCCGCCGGCAAGGCCAGCAGCGCAAGCATAGTCAGCACGATGAACCGCATTCCAGTCGCCCCCGCATAGCCGCGGGCATGCTAGCGTCCCGAATCGCGCGGCGAAATGGCTTTGTGGGGTAAGCGTACTTTTTACCGGGCTACAACAAGATCAACGCGCCTCGGCGGCGATCATCGAGAACCGCACGGGCTCGTCGACATATTTCAACACGGCCGACTGGTAGAGCACGAACAGCGGCTGGTAGCTACGTGCAGCGTCGTCCTCGACCATTGCCATGCGACGGTTGTCGAGCATCAGCCAGTGGCCGTCGAGCCGTGCAGCGGCAATCGCATGCTCTTCGCCGGCCCTGAGGTCGCGCACCACGACGATGCGGATATCTTCGGCGGCAATGCCCGCGAGCTTAAGAGCGGCGAGCTTGGCAATGGCATAGTCCTCGCAATCCCCGGCGCCACGCGCGAAGGTCGCGAGCGGCGAGCTCCAGACGTCCTCAGAACCGTCATCGGCGGCGCGGATGCCGAGGTTGATGGCGCGATTGGTTTCGCCCAGCCGGGCGCGGCCGTCACGGCTGCGGGCCTGGTCGACGATCGCGAGCAGTTTCAGCGCAGCGGGCGAAGCGCAATTGTTCCGGTCGCCGTCGCACAGCGCGAGCTGCACCATGTCATCGTCGAGCCTGGACCTCAGCGCGAGCCATTTCTCTTGCAGGCTGCCGGCTGAGATGGCGAAGGCGAACACGCCGAACGGCTCGGCGGATTTGCGCACGAGGACGCCGGCTCCCGGCGATAGTAGCGTGCCAGCGCGAAGCTCGGCGGCCGATCCGAGTAGGATCAATCCGCACAGCACAAGGATAGCGCGCCAAGCGCGCGAACGAGCAGCGGTCTCCATCTGACATCCCCTTCCGGCTTCGCCAGGTCCCCCTCGACCTGCACGTGCCGGGCTTTGTTGCTTTCGCGGAGATAGTGCGAGGCGGGCGGTTTTGTTCTGCTTAACGCGCCCGGCTGGGGTCCCAAAACCGGGCAACAGGCTGAAACGGGCCTGCTCATATTGCGTAAAATTTTACGATTCGCCGGCTAGGAGGGCGGCGGTTGCCGCGAAGAGGGACCAATTGCAGGCAGAAGTTGTCGTGAAACTGATTCTGCGCCCTATGGCTAACGGTTGGCTATTTCGCGAGTTCTGTTAGCTGGATCACAGATTTGGCCCCGTATTTGCCGCAGGGTCGTGCGGGGCACCACGAACAAAAGATGACAGAAGTATCTATTGCCAGATTTCTGCAATAGAATACATGAGGTTACTGAAAATGAGCGAAAATAAGCGCTACTTTACTTATGAGTATTTGAAAGATTACTTTGGCTTCCCTGCAGGTGCCCAGCCGTCCGAGAGCATCGACCGCTTGGTGATGCGAAATCACACAAGCAATAGGTGGTTTCGCTAAGGACTTGGTAATGATATGCAAGTTTAGGCGAGCGATACTTACTTAGATTTTAACTCCTTTTTTGGTGCCCGGATTGAATTACGCTGGCAAATTTGACGCCGCGATTTCCTTGGACGGCTTGGGTTCCCGATCGCCCGCCGATGGCCATGTCGATTCCTTTACTGCGAAGGCACACGGCCACGTGCCCGATGGCGCATTCGTGGTTCCCGACCCGAACCTGATCTTCAACGGCGATTTCAAGCGCGCCGGTCTCGATCTCGTGCTGTCCCATGATGGGCACGATTTCGTCGTTCACGATTATTTCAGGGGCGACAAGCGCGCGGCGATCGCCTCGCCCGACGGCGCGCACCTCACCGGCGACGTCGTCAACGCACTCACCGGCCATGTGCAATACGCGCAGGCCGCCTCAGGCATTGCCGCCGCGCAGGTCATCGGCCACGTCACCAAGCTCTCCGGCAGCGCGACCGCGGTCCGTAACGGCGTCTCCGTCATCCTGAACAATGGCGACAACGTCGAGAAGGGCGACGTGGTCTCGACCGGCGGCGACTCGACGCTCGGCATTACGTTCATCGACGGCACGGTGTTCGGCCTGTCCTCCAATGCGCGGATGGTGCTGAACGATATGGTCTACGACCCCAACGGGTCGAACAATTCCTCTCTGCTCAGTCTGGTCGCAGGCACCATCACTTTCGTTGCCGGTGAGACCGCTAAGCACGGCGACATGAAGGTCGACACGCCGGTCGCCACCATGGGCATCCGCGGTACGGCGGTGCTGAGCCAGATCAACTTCGTCGTTCCCGCTGGCGGCGGCGATCCGCAGCCGCAGGCAAGCTTCCAGGTGCTGGTCGAGCCGAACGGCACGACGGGCTCCTACATCCTGTTCGACAAGGTCACGCTGCTGCCGATCGCGACGGTCAACCAGGCCGGCCAGATGATCCAGATCAGCGGCGGCAACGTCTCGATCTCCAATGCGCTGATGTCGCCGGACATCCAGAAGCTGATCACGGACGTGTTCACGCTGAAGTTCACGGACAACAACAGCAACACCAAGCTGACCCAGAACTTCACCGACTCGATCACGCAGACCGGCAACATTGTCTTCATCAAGACGGATACCGGTGCCACCGCGACCGCGACCTTTACGCATCTCCCTGAGCCGGGATCGCAGGGGACCGGCCATAATCCGTCGACCAGCACCCGCATTCCCGGCCCGCCCGTTCGTCAAAGCCTCGATCTCAACGGCAATGTGAAGACGGCGTTCGAGATGATCGAGCGCGCGGGCACGACCGGCGACACAACTCATTACGATACCATCTCCGGTCGCATCACCTTCGTCGATCAAAACCTGGCCGATCTGCCGACGGTGAGCATAGACCTCGGCGATGCGCCGAACTTTGTCTACAAGAACGCCGGCCAGCAGGATGTCACCGGCGCGCTCTCTGCACTCCAGAAGCAGGACATCGCGGCAACGCAGATCCAGCTCAGCGTGGCCGCAGCCGCCGGTAACAACAACAACGGCTCGGCGGTCTGGACCTACACGATTCCCGACCACGTCTTCGACTTCCTCGCGGCGGGCGAAACGTTGACGCTGACCTACAAGGTCCGCGTCAACAATAATTTCTCGGTCAATCCCGAAACGTCGACCATCGACATCACCATCACGATCACCGGCACCAACGACAAGCCGGTGATCACCACCAGCGTTCCGACCATCATCTTCGAAGGCGGCACCAGCGTGCCGGGTGGCCCGCTCACCAGCGATGTTCCCACGTCGGGCACGCTGAGCTTCGACGACGTCGATCTCACCGACAAGCATACGGTGTCGGTGGCGTTGACCAGCGCGACCCTGCCTGACGGCACCGTTCCGCCGGGGCCGCTTGCGGCGTTCCAGAGCGCGATGTCGGTCGCGATCGCGGCGGGCGCCGATAGCACCGGAGACGGCACCGGCACCATCAACTGGTCGCTGGCTGACCTGCCGGTCTATCTCGCCGACTTCATCCCCAAGGGTGAGGTGCTGACGCTGGTTTACACCGTAACGCTCAAGGACGCGCAAGGCGCCACCTCGCAGCAGACCATCACCGTCACGATCACCGGCACCGACGCTCCCGCCGTGGTGTGGATCGCGACCGATAAGCCCGGTGCTCCCTCCGGCGGCTTCTGGAAGGATGCGGCCAACTGGGCAACCGGCACGGTCCCGACCATCAATGACGACGTCATCGTCATCACCGACCAGCTGCATGGGCTGACGCCGTCCTATCCGGTGACGATCGACACGGCAGCCTACGCCAAGTCGATCACGATGAACGACTACGACACCGCGGTCGGCCACAAGGCGCCGGAAGTCATCAACAAGAGTGCGTTGACGATTGCGGGCGAGATCAGCCTCAAGGCCGATTCGAAGCTCACCAATTTCACGGCAAGCACGATCTCGGTTGGTGGCAAGGCTGAGTTCCTGGACAGCAGCGTCCTCACCAATGCCGGCTACCTGACGCTCAAGGGCGGCGGCGATTTCGCCAACGGCACCACAATCACCAATTCCGGCACGATCGAGCTGTTCGGCGGCACGCTGAAGACGCTCGCCGGAATTAACAATGCCGGCGGCACGCTGAAGGCCGATGCCGGCACGACGCTGATCGTCGGCACCGCCACCATCAGCGGCGGCACGGTCACCATCGCCGGCACGCTGGAACTCGACGGCAGCAGCGTCCTCAAGAACGGCACGCTGAACAATTCAGGGGCGGTCAACATCAAGGGCACGGCGGATTTCGCCCACGAGACCGTCGCAAACACATCCGGCGGCACGATCAAGGTGCTGGCGAATGGCTGGCTGACGATCGACCAGGGCTCCGGCGTCGCCAACACCGGCAACGTCACGGTGGACGCCACCGGCAAGCTGACGGTCAACGGCGCCACGATCAATGGTGCCGGCACGGTCACCAGCAATGGCGAGATCGATCTGACCGGCGGCGCGGTTCTGAGCGGCGGCATCCTGAACAACAATGCGGCCTTCAAGGTCAGCGGCACCGGTAATGCGCTCGACCATGAGACGATCACGAATGCGAGCACCGGCACGATCGAGGTGCTGGCGAACGGCACGCTGACGATCGACCAGGGCTCGACTGTCGCGAATGCCGGCAACGTCACGATCGATTCCGCTGGCAAGCTGACAGTTAACGGCGCCACGATCAGCGGTACCGGGACTGTCACGGGCAATGGCGAGATCGATTTGACCGGCGCTGCGGTGCTGAGCGGTGGCATCCTGAACAACAACGCGGCCTTCAAGGTCAGCGGCACCGGCAACGCGCTGGACCACGAGACGATCACGAACGCGAGCACCGGTACGATCGAAGTGCTGGCGAACGGTGCGCTGACGATCGACCAGGGCTCGACGGTTGCGAATGCCGGTAACGTCACGGTCGATGCCAACGGCAAGCTGACGGTCAACGGGGCGACGATCAACGGCACCGGCACGGTCACCGGCAATGGCGAGATCGATTTGACCGGCGCTGCGGTGCTGAGCGGTGGCATCCTGAACAACAACGCGGCCTTCAAGGT
>NZ_JBVVPP010000056.1:45214-51850 GCF_055811315.1 Bradyrhizobium sp. MI1.4
GGTGCGCTGACGATCGACCAGGGCTCGACGGTTGCGAATGCCGGTAACGTCACGGTCGATGCCAACGGCAAGCTGACAGTTAACGGCGCGACGATCAGCGGTGGTACGATCAACGGTCTCGGCACGATCGATGTCACCGGCGCCAGCAAGATCGATCAATCGGCGACGCTGAGCACCACTGCCGTGACGGTCGAGAGCGGCGTCATCCTGACGCTGGATGACGTGATAGTTGCGGGCACCGCAATCGCCAATCATGGCACGGTCAAGGTCGATGCAGGCAGCAAGCTGACATTGAACGGTGCGAGCCTGACAGGCGGCGCGCTCACCGTTTCGGGCACGCTGAATTCGACCGGCACAACTGCGATTACCGACGCCAACATCTCGAACAACTATCTGATCGAGGCAACCCTGGGCGCGTTGACGCTGCTGGCGACGACCTCCGCAAGCTCGATCGCGAATGGCGGCATCCTCAGGGCCAATGGCGCCGAGCTCGACATCAACGGCGAAGCCATCGCAAACACCGGCACGCTGGCGGCGATCAATCATGGGACACTGAAGCTGATCGGGATGACGGTGACCGACACCGGCAGCGGTAGTGTCTCGGTCGAGTCCGGCTCGACACTCGATCTTCAGGGCGCGACCATCGACGGCGGCACGGTGACGATTGCCGGTACGCTGGAATCGACCGGCACCAGCGCCATCGACAATGCCGACATTACCAACACCGGCACGATCACGGTCACCAGCGGTACGCTGACGATTGATCCCGCCACGCTTCACGCCATCACCAATCACAATCTCATTCAGGCGAAGGGCGGCGTGCTCGACGTCTCCGGTGAGGATATCTCCAACACCGCGGCTCTTGAGGCGGTCAACCACGGCACGCTGAAGCTGGCAAATCTCACCGTTAGCAACAGCAGTGCTGGGTCGATCACGGTCGACGGCACCTCGAAGCTCTATCTGACCGACGTTTCGATCAACGGCGGCAGCCTGAGCAATGCCGGCAATCTCTACAGCGCCGGCGTCGATACGGTCACGGGCAGCGTCACCAACACCGGCATCATCGAGGTCCAGAGCGGCATTCTCGACCTTGCGGGCGGCATCGCCGGTTCAGGCAAGGTAATCGTCGATGTTGGCGCGACGCTGGAGTTTTCGGGCGCGACCGGTTCGATCCACATCGTCAATTCCGGCTCCATCGTGGGCGCCGGTGGCAATGCGGCGATCCACATCCAGCAGGATACGACCGGTTCGGTGATCAACAATTCCGGCACCATCGGGCCGCCCGCCGCTTCGAGCGTGACCTCCGCGACCGATGCGATCATCGAGATCGGTGGCAGCCTCACGATCAACAACACCGGCCACATCAACGGCAATATCTCGGTCGCCAGCGCGACCTTCAATAACGAGTCCGGCGGCACCTGGACGGTCGCCGGCACGAGCGTCTTCGGCAATGCGTCGTCGATCGTCAATGACGGTGTCATCGATCTCCTCAACGGCGCCTCGATCTCCCTGGGTGGGCCTGGACTCGTCAATCACAGCCACATCGACAGCTGGGGCACGGCGTCGATCTCGGGCACCATCAGCAATACCGGCAGCATCGAGGTCCATGATGGCGAGCTGTCGCTGTTCGGCTTGCTGACCGGCACGGGCTCGGTCACCGTCGATGCCGGTGCGCTGCTGAAGCTCGAAGGCACGGTCGCGCAGACGATCAACCTCGCGGGCGACGGCGCCGCGGTTGAGATCGATACGGATACGTTCGGCGGATCGATCGCGGAGCTGTCCGCGAACGACACGATCGACCTGTCGACGATCAAATACGGGCTCGGCACCAGCGCGGTCTATGTTGCAAACTCCAATCCCGCGACCGGCGGCGTGCTGACGGTGACCGATGCGGACGGCAATCACATCAGCCTGAACCTGGCCGGCGCCGACTACAGCAATGCCCATTTCGCCGGGAGCGACGACGGCACTGGCCACACGCTGATCACGATGACCGATGACCACGCCCCGGCCTTCACCGCCGGCGGCGTGCTGGCGGGGGGCGTCTCCGAGCAGGCGGACGCCACCGGCGACTTCGCCACCTCCGATACCTCAACGCCTGCGACCGGCGCGATTGACTTCACCGACATCGACCTGACCGACCTGCCGTCGGCACAGATCACCGGCCAGGACGTGACCTCGCTTGGCGCCGATCACAGCACTAACCTCACCTCGTCGCTCTCGCTTGACGAGATCGCGGCGCTCAAGAGCGGGCTGACGCTTCTGCCGCAGGCCGGGCTGAACAATGGCATCGTCACCTGGAGCTATTCGATCGCCGACGGCGCGCTGGACTTCCTCGCCAAGGACCAGACCGCGAAGGTGGTTTCTACCATCACGAGCACGGACGATTACGGCGAGACCGCCACAACCGACGTCACGGTCACGATCACAGGCAAGAACGACGCGCCGACCTTGGCCGCGGTCACTACGGATCCGCTCGTCGATACCTCCGCCGCCGACAGCTTCTCGGACGTCACGGGAACGCTGGTCGGAACCGACGCCGACCATGGCGAGACGGCGGGGCTGACCTATGCCGTTCTGAACGCGGATAGTCATGGGACGACGGCTGGCCTGTACGGCTCGCTGACGGTCAACGCGAACGGCACCTACACCTACGTTCCCGATGCGGCTTCGATCAACGCGCTTTCGGAAGGCCCTTGTTCGGACGTCTTCACGATTCAGACCACGGACGCGCAAGGTGCTGTCGGCACGGCATCATTCACGGCTGCCGTAACAGGCGCCAACGACGCTCCGGTGTTGACCGATGGTAGCATCGGGCAGCTCACCGATACGTGCGCAGCGGATAATTTCTCTGACCTCACCGGACAGGTGGTCGGGACCGATGCCGACTCCGGCGATACGCTGACCTACACCTTGCTGAACGCAGATCACCAGGCAGTCGGAGAGGTCACGGGTCACTATGGCGCGCTGGCGCTCAACACGAACGGCACCTACACCTACGTTCCCGATGCGGCTTCGATTAACGCGCTGCCGGGCTGCTTGCACTATTCCGACAGTTTCACGGTCCAGGTCACGGATGCACATGGCGCCGCCTCCACGGCGATATACACGGTGGACCTGGCGGGCGCCAACGACGTGCCAACGCTGTCCGCTCTCAACCTCGGCAAGCTTACGGACACGGCGGCGACCGACACCTTCTCCAATCTCACCGGAAATCTCGCGGGCACCGACGCCGATGCCGACGAGACGGTGACGCTGACCTATTCTGTCCAGAATGCGGATAGTTGCGGGACGGCTCCAGGACACTACGGCGCGCTGACGGTCCACTCTGACGGCAGCTACACCTACGTTCCCGAAGCGGCTGCGATCAACGCGTTGCAAGAAGGGCCCTTCGCGGATACGTTTACGGTCCAGACGACGGACGCGCATGGCGCGACCGGCACTGCGATACTCACGGTGGACGTGGACGGCGCGAACGATGCGCCGGTAATGGACGTCAACCAGATCAGCCTCACGCATGACGGCGCTCAAGTCACTGTGCACGGTATCTCGGCCACCGACTCCGATGCGGCTGCCAATGAAACCTTCACGCTCGTTGCCTCCGGCTCGGGTAGCAATTTGAGTCCGGCGTCGACGTCAGATACCTTGGCGCATATCAATTCCGCGCTGCAGACCGTGACCTACACTGATGCAAGTGAAGGTGCGGCCATACAGACGGTCACGCTCACCGTGGCCGACAGTCACAACGCAAGCAATACGGTTAGCCTGCTCTTTGGCACGGCCGGGCAAGATGACTTCATCGGGACAGGCCATCAGGACCAGTTCGTGTTCGCCGCCAGTTCCAACAACGATACGATCACCAATTTCACGCCCGGTCAGGACCATATCGACTTGTCGGCAGTCGTGACCGCCAGCGATTTTGGGGCATGGATGGCGCAGCACGTGGCGGCTTCGCCGACCAACTCCGCTGACACCCTGATCACGATCAACGCTTCGGACACCATCCTTCTGAAGGGTGTCGCCCACCTCCAGGCGAGCGACTTCATCGTCCATGCCTGATTGCTGCATGATGGGCCGCGATCGTCGGCAGGCCCGATCCACGCTGCCGTTCACCGCCAAAGCGTGATATCCAGCCACCATGAAACGTCTCAAGATCCTGCGGCGGTGGTTTGCGCGCAAGTTCGGGTTTGCGCGGCTGATGTGCCTTGCGCTGCTGGTCGTATTTGCCGGCGCTCGGCTCTGGGATCCGCCTCCGATCCAGGAACTGCGGCTGCGCACCTTCGACATGTTTCAATTGATCGATCCGCGCCACAAGACGGCGCGGCCGGTCACCATCGTCGACATCGACGACAAGAGCCTCGCCAAGCTCGGCCAGTGGCCGTGGCCGCGGACGCGGATCGCCGACATGATCCAGAACCTCACCAATCACGGCGCGGTGGCGATCGGCTTCGACGTCGTGTTCTCGGAGGCCGACCGGCTCAACCCGGATCTGGTCGCGAGCCAGATGCGCTACCTGGACGACGCCACCCGCGCCAAGCTGCGCGAGCTGCCGAGCAACGACCAGATCCTCTCCGAAGCGATCAAGCGCTCGCGCGTGATCCTGGGCGAGACCGGGCAGCGGGCGATTTCGTCCGAGGTCGACAAGTCGCTGCCCTTCACTGGCGTCGCAACGGTCGGCGAGGAGGGCGCTGAGCGCTTCCTGTTCGAATTTCCCGGGCTGTTGCGCAACGTGCCCGAGATCGAGAAGGTCGCGGCCGGCCGCGGCCTGTTCTCGATCAAGACCGAGCGCGACGGCCTGATCCGGCGCGTGCCAATGATCATGCGCGCCCAAGGCATGGTCATGCCCTCGCTCAGCCTCGAGATTTTGCGTGTCGTCACGGGCACGCCGACCTTGCTGGTTCGGACCGACAAGACCGGCGTGCGGGCCGTGCGTCTCAAGGGCGTGGAGATCCCAACCGACAGGAACGGTCAGCTCTGGGTGCATTACGCTCGCCAGGATCCCTCGATCTACGTCTCGGCCGCCGACGTGCTCGACAATACGGTGCCGCCTAACAAGATCGCCGGCAAGCTGGTGCTGATCGGCACCTCGGCGGTTGGGCTCAACGACATCAAGACCACGCCGGTGTCCTCGACCATGCCCGGCGTCGAGATCCACGCCCAGGTGCTGGAGAGCGTGCTGAGCGGCGCGGTGATCTCCCAGCCGAACTATGCGCTCGGCGTCGAGCTGCTCGCCGCGCTCGTCATCGGCTTGCTCGTCATCATCTTCACGCCGAACCTCGGACCAGTTCGCCTCGTGCTTGCCGGCGCGACCTTCGCCGCTATCCTGATCGGAGTGTCCTGGTTCTTCTATGCGCAGCACCGCTATCTCATCGACTTCACTTATCCGCTGCTCTCGACCACCGCGATCTATCTGACGCTAATCTTCGCCAGCTTCGTGCGCGAGCAGCGCCAGCGCGTGCAGATCCGCGGCATGTTCGCGCAATACATGTCGCCGGTGCTGGTCGAGCAACTCGCGCAGTCACCGGAAAAACTCGTCCTCGGCGGCGAGGAGCGCGAAATGACGATCATGTTCTCCGACGTGCGCGGCTTCACCACCATATCGGAAACCTACAAGCACGATCCGCAGGGCCTGATCGCGCTGATGAACCGCTTCCTGACTCCGCTGACCGACGTGATCATCGATCAGAAGGGCTATATCGACAAATATATGGGCGACGCCATCATGGCGTTCTGGAATGCGCCGCTCGACGATGCCGAGCACGAGGTCAACGCCTGTGAGGCCGCGATCCAGATGTTGGAGAAGATCGACGCGGTCAACAAGGACCGCGAGCAGGAGGCCATTGATGGCGGTCACGTCTACATCCCGCTCAATGTCGGTATCGGTCTCAACACCGGCATCGGCGTCGTCGGCAACATGGGCTCCGACCTGAAGAAGAACTATTCGGTGCTCGGCGACAGCGTCAACCTGGCCTCGCGCCTGGAAGGCCAGTCGAAGGAATACGGCTTTCCCATTATCGTTGGCTCGCGCACCGCGCTCGCGGCCAAGGACAAGTTCGCGATCCTCGAACTCGACTTCATCATGGTCAAGGGCAAGACCGAGCCGGAGGTGATCTATGCCATCGCCGGCCGCGAGGATGTGATGCTTTCAGGCGCCTTCCAGCGGCTGCGCAACGTCACCATCGAAATGCTCGCCTGCTATCGCAGCCGCGACTGGCAGGGCGCGCTGGACGCGATCGACCGCGGCCGCAGGAGCGAGGATGCCGACACGCTGGAAAAGCTGTTCAAGCTCTATGAAGTGCGCATCAAGGAATTCCAGGTCAATCCACCGCCGGAAGGTTGGACCGGGGCCTATGCGCTGCTGACGAAATAAGGGAGGCGCTTGCTAGCGGCTAAACCCTCGGTGTCGTCCCGGCGCAGGCCGGGACCCATACTCCGCAGCAGAAGCTGTACGCCAGATCGGAGTTGGCTGTCGTTGCCGAATTCAACTCGGTGGTTATGGGTCCCGGCTACGCCGGGACGACAGCGGTGTTCGACGCCGCAGGCCGTCGCCTTAATAAGAGGTGTGGGGGGGGGGGGGGGGGGGGGGGGGGGGGGGGGGGGGGGGGGGGGGGGGGGGGGGGGGGGGGGGGGGGGGGG
>NZ_JBVVPP010000057.1:0-49448 GCF_055811315.1 Bradyrhizobium sp. MI1.4
GCTGGTCGCCATAGTCGTTGACCGCGTAATGTTGCGTGGCGCGATTGTCCCAGATCGCAACGTCGCCGGCCTCCCAGTTCCAGCGTACGGTGTTTTCCGGCGCCGTGATATGCGACTGAAACAGCTCGAACAGCTTCTGGCCATCATACTTCGGCAGCCCAATGAAACGCTGGACGAAATTGCCGAGCACGAGGGTCCGTTCGCCGGTCTCGGGATGGACACGCACCACCGGATGCTCGGCTTCGTAGATCGTTCCGGTGAACACCTCGTCGAAGTGCTTCCTATCCGCTTCGGTTGCCTGCGTCTTCACGGCGTAGTCGTACGCATTGCTGTGCACGGCCCAGAGCTCGTCGGCGAGCTTGCGCAACGGTGCCGGCAGGTCGAGATAGGCTGCCGCCGTGTTCGACCACAGCGTGTCGCCGCCATAGGGCGGGATCACCACCCCGCGCAGCACCGGGATCTTGGGATAGGCATCGACGAATGTGACATCGGTATGCCATTGGTCCGCGCGGCCAGCGCCTCGAGCGGAATCCAGCTCCAGGATCGACGACATCCCCTTGATCGCCCCGACCGTCGGATGGGGGACCAGCTCGCCAGGCTGATGGCAAAGCGCTCCTGCTCGGCATCGTCGAGATGTTCCTGGTCACGAAAGAAGATGACCTTATGCTCGAGCAGCACCTGGTTGATGGCACGGACGGCCTCGTTCGAGAGATCGCCCGATAGCGCGCCGAGCCGCGCCGCACGCTTCACGATGTCCGCGCGCGGAATGACGTTGTCGATGATTGTCGTGTTGCTCATGATCGTTTCTCGCGATGCGATCCCCAAGGCAAAGCTCCGCCGATCGCCGGTCGCAAGAGCGACGGCGGAGATAAATCAGGTCATCTCAGGCTGTGGGCCCTATTCGGCCGCAACATGCTCCCGCACACGGCCGGAGCCACAACATCGATCCCAAACCGGATGCAGACGTAGAGTTTCGCTTGCTACAGCTCTCAACATGCGGATCCCAGACATGAGCGAACGAAGGCAGCTTTCTCTCAATTTCTTCATCTATCCTGACAGTCATCATGAGGCTGCCTGGTGTCACAGGGATTCAGCATCCGACAGTATTCTCGACGTCACCTACTATCAGGAGCTGGCGCAGCGCGCCGAGGCGCACAAAAATTCGACGCGGTCTTTGCGATGGCCCGGCGCTGGCGACAATGTCCGTTATGCCCAGCGGTTTCGGCTCGAGCCGATCACCCTGCTCACGGCGATCGCATCGGCTACCAGTCGGATCGGCTTGATCGCGACGGCGTCGACGACCTACACCGAGCCGTACAACCTGGCGAGACTGTTCGCCTCGCTCGATCATATCAGCGGTGGCCGATCCGGTTGGAACATCGTGACGACGAGCTCGCCGCAGGCAGCGCAGAACTTTGGTCTGCCCGAGCATCCTCCGCATCACGAGCGCTACGAGCGGGCGCGGGAGTATCTGGACGTGATCACACGCCCTTGGGACAGCTGGGAGGACGACGCCCTCATCAACGATCCCATCTCTGGAGTGTTTGCCGACACCGGCAAGATCCACGCTATCAACCACGTTGGAAAGCATTTTCGTGTACGTGGGCCGCTGAACATCTCGAGGACGCCCCAGGGACGGCCGATCTATCTCCAGGCAGGATCGTCCGACGATGGACGTGCAGCACGTTTCGCCGAGGCGATCTTCGCCGCGCATCAGACACTGGCGAGTGCCCAGGATTTTTTACGCCGACATCAAGCGCCAGGCTCGCGCCTTCGATCGCAGCCCGGATCAGATCAAGATCCTGCCCGGCATCAGTCCTTTCATCGGCAGCACGCAGCTCGAGGCCGACCGACTGCAGGAAGAATTCAACGACCTGATCCAGCCAGAATATTCGCTGACCCAGCTGCGTCAGATGCTCGGTCTCGACCTTTCAGGGTTTGACCTCGACGATCCCTTTCCCCGTCATTTGATCGATACCGGCAGCGCGCACGGCGTCGCCAGCCGCTTCAAGCTGGTGATCGATATCGTCGATCGCGAGAAGCCGACCCTTCGTCAACTGGTGCAACGAGTGGCCGGTGCGCGCGGTCATTGGGTGATTGCTGGTCCGCCGGAAAAGATCGCCGATAACATCCAAACCTGGTTCGAGAACGGCGCGGCCGATGGTTTCAACGTCATGCCGCCTTGTCTACCGGTGGATTCGACATCTTCGCCGAGCAGGTCGTGCCGATCCTGCGCAAGCGCGGTCTATTCCGGCACGACTACGCAGGCAAAACGCTGCGCGATCACTACGGCTTGGACCGGCCAGCAAGCGTTTTCTCCGATTCCATTCAGGCCATCGCGTAGCTTGCCGGACCTCCTCTCATGTCCTTCAGCGCCGGCTTTCTCGAACTCTCGGGTCGATTGTAGCGGATCGACCTAACGCCTTCGCGGGATCTAATGTCGCAGAGATATTGCGAAATCGCGCATCGGCTTCTTGCGCCACAGCGGAATCGATCTTCATTCTTCGACAGTCGAATTTGCGAACACCTCCAACGCGCGTTTCCAGCCGAAGCAGGTTCTCCTGATTGCGGTCACCCTTGCGGGCCTTGTCAAGCTTGTGCTTGTCGATCGCCTGCGGGATCCGAACCGCGGTGTAGTACGCCAATTCACCACCCTTTCGCGTCCGCCGTGATCGCGAGAATAATGGCATTCGGGAAGCGAACGTCGCTCCCGGCCAGATACTCAGCGATCGCCTTTAAGTGGGCCCTGATCTCCGATCTCTGAGATCCTTCGATGTGGCAGCCGGCCGAATGCCTGATGCGGCAATATTGCACCGAGACGGGATGATGATGGCGGCCAGCATTCGGCCTGCAAAATTTGCAGGCCGATTGACTCTCTCCGGACCTGTCGCAGCTCATGAACACGTGAAAGCATGTCCTCCTAAGGCATGAAAACACGCGATCGGCAGCGCGAACCCGCCGCGGGCGCCCGCCTACCCAGTGCGAGGGCGCAACGGGCCACCGAGCCTCGTTGGGGTAAACCCGCTGATCGATCGCGATGGCGCGACACGTCGGAATATTGATTCCTTCGCTTAGTCTGACCCTGGCGTTGGAAACGTCCCCTGGAGGGCCGGGGGCCCCCCAACAGTCCACCTTGTCACAAACCGCAGCGCGACTTCCTGCCCGTTCAGTCGAACCAGTTCGCAACGCCGGAATGCCAGCCCCGTCGTGGACAGCAATAGGAAAAACCGACGCGATTGCAGGACATCCGTCGGCCCACTTATTCGCAGTATCGCGCCAGTTTCAGAAACATCGATGAATACGCAATCGCGCCACCATGTTCCATCAGCCCCCAAGAGAGTGGCTCTGTGCTCATGTTCAAATTGAACACGCCTCGCCTTCCGCTTATCCCAGTTCATACGCTCACGCTGTTCAACAACAGCTTCAATAGCCATTTAAGAAATTAGACAAAAATACTTCGGCTCAGAGCGAGGGCTTCTACAGAGACACAGTCCGTCAGCAGCGGGTAACCAGCTTGAGACCGCGCCGACAAGATCGGCCTTTAGCTGAATGCAGAGATATCGAATTGAGCAGAGTGAATCCCCGCTGCGGTGAAGGCAAATGACTTTACATAACCGCCTCGAACTTGAGAGCGCTAATTGCTGCCAAGTACGTTGGCTGAACCGAGATTGTCCTTCAAATTGACCGCATAATTACTGCTGTTTCAGCGCAAGAGCGCAATTTGTCAGCGGATTTGCCGAACCGCCCGCCGTTTTGCGGCGGCAACAAAGGATTTCGCGTCTGAGACAGAGAGCGAGAGCCAAGCGGCCCGCGCTTTCCTGATCGCTGCAGGTGGTTGGACCCGCCACTTGGAGCCGGCCGCGTGATGTATTTGCAGCAGCCAGCGAAGCTGGTGGCGACACGGCTGTTCTCGGCGATGCTGGATGAATACCGCCGCCGCGACCGACGGGGCAGCCGCTCGACGGAAAGGTCCTGACGGCTCCGCCTGCTAGAGTGGCCTCGCAAGGCTGCTTCACACTTGCGATCGGGGCCACGCGTGCGATTTACGGTGTAAGTCAAGGTCTATGCAGTGGGAAAGGCGGAATCAAAGAAATGGGTTAGCGGCCAAGCGGTTGTGAAAGCCTCGCCCGCCCGCCAACAAAAACCGCGCTCTGCTCGCTGCGATTGGCTTTCGGACGACGCTGAGCTCGCACCATCGAAGCGCATTTCCAAGTCGTTTCGGAAACTGCGGGCCGCTCCATTGTGCCCCAAAGCAGCGTGTAAAGCGCACGTTGCGGACCGACAGGAGCTGCTACGCGGCTTTGCTTTGGCCACCCTCGACCACGGTAAACCGGGCGCGCCGATCCGCCGGTGACGCCGGTTGCTCGCTCTGCCCGCCAACTTCCTCTACGTCTGATGGTGATGGATCTACTCGGACGGAGTCCGGCGCGGTCGCTTCCCCCGTCGATTCGATACCCCGCACCGTGGCTCTGGCGCTCTCTTCCATCATCTCAAGCGCAATCGCACCCTTCGCGGTCAACCGCCAGCCGAACGAATATCGCTGCACGAAACCGAGCGAGAAGATGTCCAGCGAAGGAAACGCGGCACCAAGGCGCTTGCTATACTCCGCCCAATCCGAGCCGCAGGTCGCGAGAAATGCGAGGTCGCGCTTAATGTCCGGAAGCCTAGCCAACCCGTTCGGGCAGCTGGCAAGCACCTTCATTATGGACGCTTGGAAATTCACAACCGCAACCCACACCAAACAACAAGGCCATTCTGCCAGCGATGCACTGCCCAAAGCAACCACTTCCAAGTCGCTGTGCGGTTGATCCGGCTGTTTTTAGCTATCGGGTCTGGGGTTTGCCCTGAATTCCCGGCGCCCGAAGGTCGAAGAGCGGTTTCTTCCATTCTCGTGAGCACCCGTCCCAAGGATAACGATTCCTCAGGTTCAACAGGCCGACCGCTGGTCAAGCGCCTCATCGTGCCCAATGGCGATCGCACTCCGAATGGTCGACTATCGATCCCGTTTTCGATTGTTGATCAGGCGTTCAGCCGGATCGGCGCACGCTTTTCTCTGAATGCCGCGGCTCCGTTTGCGGCGTCCTCGATAAGATCAGGGTTCGCAGCAGCTCATCATTTGATGACCGGCGTTGCTCGCGCGACGCCTCGGCAGCGGTCCTTGAATCCCTCTGCAGGCCGCGTCCGCCCCAAGCTCGGCGTCTTGGAGAGTTGGGTGGGCTCGAACCACCAGCCTCCTATTCAAGAGAGAGGGCGCTCCAATTCCGCTTTGGCGATCCAAACTAAGTTCCTAATGAGCTCTTTGTTAGCCGCAAAATGCTCCAGCTCCTGCCGTAACTTGTCAAATGTTCTCAGGCGCATCGCCGCTGTACTGTTTACCAAAGCGATCATCGATATAGCGCCTGAGTGCCGCAGCCGCGTTCAGCATATGGGCGCGCATCCGCCGCGCTGCCGTATCGCGGTCACCCTCCGCAATCACTTGCATGATGGCCTCATGCTCGTCTCGGGAACGGCGAATGCCCGATGTCGCAGTTCGTAAACTGATGGACTGTGACCTTCGCCACAGGGTTCTCCCGCTGCCTGATCCTCGGGTTTTAGTCTACGATGGGTTCGCCATGCATGACCATCACCCGATCGGGCGATCCTGGCTACTACGCCTAGATCATGCGTGATCTAAATGATGCTTATAAGGGAACGGTCGAGCCGGCTCGCTTTCGAAATCGAACGCTTAAGGGGAACCATTGGTCTGTGTGGCACTTTCGAATAAAACAAATGTCTCCACCGGATGGTCGCCTGCTACCAGTCAGAATTGAACGATACGGCTTTGTTGGCCCGCGGCATTCGTCAGCGATCTAGGCTGAGCTCGCACATTTATTTAACTGCGCGTGGAGCGAAACATTATCGAGTTCGCCTTCCCACCAGGACACAAACACCGCGGCAATACCGTTCCCGATGATGTTGGTAAGCGCACGCACCTCGCTCATGAACTTATCGATCGAGAATACGATCGCAATGCCAGGGACAAGTTCAGGACTGACCACAGTCAAGGTCGCGGCCAGGGTGACAAAGCCGGCACCGGTAACACCGCTTGCGCCTTTCGAGGTGAGCATCGCCACAATGAGTATCGTGAGCTGCTGGCCGAAATTGAGATCGACCCCGAGCGCTTGCGCGATGAACAAGGTCGCCAACGTCATGTAAATGTTCGTCCCATCCAAATTGAACGAGTATCCTGTCGGCACCACCAGGCCAACGACCGCCTTCGAACAGCCAAGCCGTTCCAGTTTTTCCATCAACTGCGGCAGCGCGCTTTCGGACGACGATGTTCCGAGCACGATCAGCAGCTCATCCTTGATATACCCGATGAACTTTAGAATAGAAAAGCCTACCAAGCGCGCGATCAGGCCAAGCACAATGATCACGAAGAGCCCGGCTGTCACATAAAACAGGGCAACCAATCCGAGGAGTCTACCGAGCGCGGACGGTCCGAATTCGCCGATAGTGTAGGCCATGGCGCCGAACGCCCCGATTGGCGCTGCCTTCATTACGATCCTGATGACTCCAAACACCGCTTGCGCAGCATCGTCAACCAGACCGCGCATCCGCTCACCCCCCTCCCCAAGCGCCATCAGCGAGAACCCGAATAGGATGGCAAACAGTAGCACCTGGAGCACGTCACCTCGGGCCAAGGCGCCAACTACACTATCCGGAATGATATTGAGGAGGAACTCGACCGTCTTCTGCGCTTCCGCCGTCTTGACGTAGTTGGCTACGGCCGCGGCATCCCCCTTGGGAGCGAGCCCATGACCGACCTGAGCGAGATTGCCCATCACAAGACCCAGGATGAGCGCGAAGGTTGATACGATCTCGAAGTAAAGTAGCGCTTTGACGCCGACTCGGCCGACCTTTCGTGCATCCTGAACATGCGAAATTCCGGAGACAACAGTGCAGAAGATGATCGGCGCGATCACCATCTTGATCAGCTTGATGAACCCATCACCAAGCGCTTTGACCCAGCTACTCGTCCCCACAGCGGGCCATAGCCAGCCAACGAGAATGCCAATCAGGATCGCTATGAGTACCTGGACGTAAAGCACTTTGTACCAGGGCCCAGATTTCCGGAACAGGGCGGCGGCTTTGGCAGAGCGGCGCTGGCGCTGATTGTACATCATGCTCGACCCGGCGCCGTGCTCGCAAAGAGGCTCATTGAAGGTACAGCTTCGCTCAGTGTTCCTTCACCGGAGGGCGCAGGGGAATCTGACGGCTCCGAACAGCACAGTCCAGAGCCACGGACTGGCGCCTCTCCCGAATCGGCTTGCCGTCCAAGCGGAACGAAGTCCTGAACCGCTTCCAACAGCAACGATAGAAACTTGAGAAAGCTTCCTTGAGAGCTAGAAAGCATCAGCGTCACCACCCATTTCTATCTTTTTAGTTGTTCGAAGATGCCATCCAGCATCTTCTAGGACGTCAATCTTAGCAGCCGCCAACCATCTTCACTTCAGCAGGCACTCTCGCCGCTATCGCGTCGGAGCGCGACCAAACTTGAGGAAACATTCGCCATAAAGAACTTATGGTGGTGCGGCCTCGCCTGCGTTCACCGGCTCGCGGCTCCTGTCCTCACTTCATGTGAATGCCCGGACATTCCCAAGAGGCTTCGATTTCGATCGCAAAACCACGAGGCCGAAAAGACATGCCAAGCAGCATTGCTCACGCTGCCTCCCTTGGCGATCTCGGTTCCGGTTTTTCGAGAGCCGTGTTTTGCGGGGCTGAACAGCACTCCTCGTAAGAGAGCTTCTCACTCCTGTAGCTCGCCAACGCCTGGAGAGAGCACTGCACGACGTCCCGTTTCGCTAGATCCGAGGCAGGCGCTGCATCCAGCCATCTCAGCGCCACCTCGACCAATTCGATCGCGCGGTCCCTCTTACCGGTCTCGTAATAGTACTGAGCGACCGCCCCGTACGACAGGAACCTCGCGCCGTCGCTGCCGCGGGGCGGATTCGCCGCCAGGATGTGTTCGGAGAGCTCCTTGCCCATGGCAAAGCGCTCCGCATGTGGAAAATCGGAGTAGTCTTTCGCGGGGTCGAACAGTTGGCGGATCGCGACGCTCATCCAAACCACGGACTTCTTCTCGATCGCGTCGCGAACTAATTGGCGCAGCACCGGCAGGCCAGCCCCCACGTCGCGTATCTTGTGAAGCAACAATTCCGCTTGAAGCCCACGGAAGGTGACCTCGTCCGGCATCACGGCGAGGGCCTCCTCGATAGCTGAAAGGGCTGTCGGCCAATCCTTTGTCTTCATGGCGGGCTCAAGTCTGGCAAAGATTGGCTCCACCAGAGCTCTCTTCTGCGATAGTTCACGCTTTCTGCGTCGGCCCGTGTTTATCCTTTCCGCATCCAGCGCTTTGGCTTCGTCGCTCATTGCCCAGGATCCGTTCAGAACTTTGGGCAAGGCATGATCGAGCTGCGTCGGATGGCCAATAAAGGCGATGTGGCCGTCACGGTCAACGACGAATGACGTGGGAATCCCGACAGAAAAGCTTGGATCCAGCCAAAGCTTGTTCATTTCGCCGGCATAGTCGAATGCGATCGCGTAGTTCAGATTTGACAAGCTTTTTGTCAACCAGGCGTCCAAGCTGGCTCGCGCTTCATTTTCCGTCGAAGCTTGTTCGTGAGCAGCGATGCCCACCACCTCAACTCCGTTGTTCCTGTATTTGTCTTGCAGGACCACCAGATTTGGCATCGAGGCGATACATGGTCCGCACCACGTCGCCCAAAATACGAGGATATATACTTTCCCACGTTCGAACTTTCTAACGGGCTGGCCGCGTAGCCAGTTCTCCACTTTGATCGAGGGGGCCCGCGAACCGACGCGCAGCAGGTTCGCCGCACCGACTTGACTTGCGCTCTCAGTCAGACTGGTCATTGCTCAAATTCGCTTTACCTGGCTCTGCGGAGAAAATAGCAAGTCGCATGCCAGCCAGCGCTCATTGAAATTACGCATTTTTTGTATCATTCCTGTCGAGCTTGCGACGCATGTCGCATATCCGACCAGTTGCTTGGAGCTTCTCAGGCAATCGGTCGGTCGGAGGTTCTTGACGCGCCTGTTATCCGATGAGGCGAGAAGTCAGGCAGCGCAAGGTCGAGTTCACCACTCCACGTCCTGATCGGCTTCCAGGATGACCATTTCGGCGCTCGGGATCACGACGTGAACTGACCTGCTTTGGCCCGTCAACTTGCGCTTGAGTGCGATCTGACATTTCCAATGTAACTTTTTGAGCCAAGGGGGATTGAGGGATAGTTTCCTTCCTTTGCGGCCATTGCTCGAGAATTCACCCCGTCGCGTACTGGACGAGGAAAGCCCACCCGAAATGCAGAAGTTGAGCACCTGCTCATTCCGATCGATGGCCGCGTAAACAAAAGCAGCCATAGGCGGCCCGATCCAGGAAGCGCTCAAGAGCCGCCTGGGCGACGACGCTCTCGCGCATTCCCGGGCGGTCAGCAAAATGCTGTTCTGAAACTTGAACCGCTATCTTTCTGGTCCGCGGAGCTTCGCTTGGGCTCAGCTGCGCGTCCACCTCAGCGTCATTCCGACTTGAGCTCGGTTTTTTGCGGCGCCCGGCGCCAATCTGCATACTCCAGCTTGCTTCTCTCTGCGAAAGCATGATGGAGCTGCTGCCGTCGATCGCGCTGCGCTTTCTCAACCACTTTGCATTCGAAACGTTTCCGACGATCACGGGCAACACACTGCAGCCCGTCGATAAAGGCTGGGTCTTCGAACAGCCTTGGTACCAATGCGTGGAAAAACCCTGCACATAGGAGAACTATAGTGGACAGGCTAAAGCGCATAACTGAACTCGTCGCTGAAAAAACATCGATAGATAACGAGCTTAAAACGCTGAAGGAGCAGATCACTCAGGAGACTGCGGCACTCAAGAAACCCCGCGCGACGCGCAAGAAGAAAGGGAGCGAGCTCCAACTGGTGAACCAATGAGTAAGGTCGACCTTGAAGGATCGGACAAAAGAGGACTGCCATGAGCGACCTTCTCTGGTGTCCCGAATGCCGTCACTCTCGCATTGGCGAAGAACACTCCTGGCTCTTCGTTCAGCGCTGCGAAAGATGCGGAACCGAGTTGGAGGACGATGCGCCGCCTCTCGAATCGATTTCAGAGAAGTCGATTTCGGCTACAATGTCGAAGAAGAAGAGGACGACGGAGAAGCCGAGCGGGACGAAGCTGAGGGCGACGAAGCCGACCCGCAGTAAGAGGAGGAGCCGCGCGAATGCGGCTCTATTTTTGGTGTCACTTGAGTTACGCCACGGATTTAGCGTCTAAGAATATGCAGCATGTCCAGGCGATCACCGGTCATGCTCATTCGTACCGGCGCGGCCCTGTTTCGGCGGCCTCGTTCGAAGCCACGCAACGTCGGGCCCATTCGATTTGTGCGTCGGTAGCGCGCTGATTACGAGCGTACATCTCGGCCACCGGTGCCGAATATTTCGGGACGTAGTATCTGACCTCGCTGCATGATACCGCGATGTGGGTCTGTAGTGACGCGAAGCGAAGGCTTCGGAGCCCAGGGGCAGCAGCAACGTAACAATGGCCCCCGCGCGTACAATCATTCCCCCGCCGCCTGTCTGCTTCCCACGGAGAGCAGGTCTGAGTCGCGCACACGACGCAAATTAAGAATCGCGCACTGGTCAAAGCGCCGGGAAACTGTTGCTCCAACGCTTCGGTGTTGCAGATAATGGCTGCAGATGCAGGTGTTTTGAAGCGGCCTGGACGCGGCTTCGTATCAATGTCGACGCGGGGACGCGCGATCGTTGCATTGAACGGTAGCTATCAGCGCCGAAGAACTCTCCTTCTCCGCGCGGACTTCGGGATACGCCGACCAAACCTTCTCGCGTTAGCGGCTTGCAGGCGACGCCTAAGCGTCTGCAGTTGCCCGAATAGTGCGATGAGCTCCTCGACCCGTTCACGCAGAATAGCCGAATAGTTGTAAACCTGACCTCGATTACTCATTACTGCCTCGAACAATGACTATTGAAACAATATGCAGGCCGCAACGGGAAGAGTATGCAATCGGAGGTAGGACCATACAAGCTCCAAAAGACGGTAGCGTGAACTTGGAAGGCCCCAGACACCAGAGGGGTTGTCGCTGCGCGTTCCTTTCGCTTTGTGTTTCGGGTCAGCTCCGTTCGAAGGTTCAGTCGATTGACAAGGCTGCGGGGGCGATGCTGCAATACAAGAACGGGCACACGCGCCGGCACCGGTGTGGCGGTTACTTCCCTACTGATGGGTCTGGTGCTCGCTCAAGAGGCGTGCGAGGCTTGCCCATCCCCGTGGTCCCGGAGGGAGCCTCGCCACCAGCTGTGGTGCTCCCAACCCGCTCAAACGTCGTGACGAATGCCGCGAACGCCGCGACTATCACGGCAATCGCGAACAACAGGATCACAGGGTCGGGATTCCGCTCAGTACTCATGAGCAACTCCACTCAGGCGGGCCGGCAGCTGAGCAGCGCCCCAAATAAGCCGCGCATCGCGGCGTATCAGCTTTCGGTCGAGAGCTTCGGGCCCAGCGCTCTCCAAATTATCACGTGCGCTTACAAACGGCGCAGTTTATTGCAGATTCAAAATATTTGTTGGTCAAACCGGGGCGTTGGTTCGGATGGGTTAGCGCCCCGAACAAGCGGGTGCTCCCGCGAAGCATCATGCCATGTTGGCTGAGTGTCCTGAGCGCCGTCGGGGTTGAGGAGCATGGGCAGGTTTGCTGTCGTAACCCGCCAGCGCTGACGGCGCTGCTTCGACGGTTATTGAAGGATTACGTCAAGCTGCGAAATCCGCGCGCGACAATGCCGCATCAAGTGGCATTCGAAACTGATGTGAAGCCTGAAGCGAAAGCAGTTCCGTTTCGATGCTCTGACGGAACCCAATTGGATGCCCTCAAAGGGCAAATTTAGTTATGTCCGATAATCATGATGACTCCACCGCAGTAATAAAAAATAGGATTGGGGAAAACAGAAGCAGGGAGTTTTGCGATGGAAGCTATGCGCCGCTTTCGCGCGATGGCGTTGCTATGCCGACAAGCCGCCGCGCGTGATCCCGAGAGAAGCTGGAAGCTGCTCGCAGAGGCAGAGTACTGGGAGCATCTGGCGGCTACAGCTCTAGCCCACTAAACGCACGAATTAGCGATTGCTCAAATGTCCTGTTTTATCGTGGCTCCTTAATCCAAATTATATTCCGGGGCAGGTAATGACCAATATTCGCGAGGGCTACAGCTGTGCTGTTCTGCACGCACGCCTCCAAACGCTCATCGCCGAGCTTAGAGAGGTGGAGAAGCTTCGAAATAGGCTTCGAATCGTAGGGGCGAGAACAATCGGCAGAAGACGGCGGGCTGGAGCGGGCAGCAGAGCAAGAGCCGTTTGGAGACCATGTTAGATGAACCTGAGCATTGATCCGCATCAGCCTACGGCGTAAAGAATGAGAAATAGCCGGGCACGGGGAGGCCAATCTCTTCCCAAAATCCTGGCCACCTGTTCGCCTCGCCGGTGCAGCGGCAACCGGAGTTTGTGCACTCCATCCAGTCATAGATAGCCACGAGACGAGCTTGCCATTTGTACGCCGTCTTGGGCTGCAGCGTCACGGCTGTTGCCCCTACAAGTCGAGAGCAATCGTTTGGAAGACATCCTGCTACGGGAGACAGGATATTGGGTTGATACGTAAACTGTTCGTGCCCTTCTCTGATTTCGAATTCGACGATCCCCCTCGGCGGGCAAATATTGGGCGAAGGATCTGGATCGCCGCCTACTCGCAGAACTACTCGATTGGTCTTTGCGGTGCCCGCCCAAGGAATCTGTGTCCCATCATGGCTCATTTGCTCCACAGACACATTTTTCGGCTCGTGCCTTAAGAGGGTAATCCCGGAAAAACATCTTTGCCGTTCAAGCAATTTGGGCGCGTCCGCCGACCGGCGAGGTCGCTCGGCGAGAACCGGCCAGCAGCCAAGTGCGACTAGCGAGAGTAAGATTGCTATGGAAAACGGCTTAACGACAGCATGCCCTCGAAGCATTTTTTGATCCTTCTCGACAAATTGGATCGACAACAACTGAAGCTAGGAAAATCCACGGCCCAAAAGCCACACCTGTCCTATAACGATGATCGTGCGACAACCAATGGGTGTTTCTATTGCAGAGCAGCATCTGTTGCAGCGCTTTGAGGTTTCATCAATGTCAGCCGCTGGGGGCCGTGGCGTCAACGCGCTCTGTGAACGCTGACAGCAAACGACCACTATGAGTGCGGCCATCATTGCTGTGACGCTGCCAGGGCAGCGGACAACGGCGGTCGCGTTGTCTTATTGTGCGAAAATTAGATGTGTGCGGGTCCAACCAGCCTCGCTCGAGGAAATATAACAATCGGTAGAAATTTGGAAGAGGGGGCGCGACGAGATGTCTACGCTAGGATGTGCTTATGAGCGACGAACCGAAGTTTGACCTGCTGCCCAGACCGCCTTCGTTCGCCGACGAAAAGGTAATCATTGTACAGGCGACTACAGGGCGATACTGTTCGAGTGGTACAAGATCGTGGGCAGTTTGAACGTGGTCGTTGCCCACATACAACGCGAATCGCCCGCCTTCAGACCGATCCCTGACAAACAATTCAGTGTACTGGTGGGCCTGCTGAATTGGTGTGCTCGTCTTGCCGGTCGTCAGCACAATCGCGTCCTCGCCAACATGAGACCAGGACAAACGCAGCAAGTCGCCTAGGCGCAAGCCAGTATGCCCGGCCAGATCAACGGCGTGGGCGATTTCGGCAGAGCAGGCCTTCCTGATCCGCGCGACGACTCCCGGCAACTGGGGGCGCATTGTTCGCCTAACCGGCTGGCCTTACAATCAGGCGTTCCGGAAGGCGGTTTTTGAGTACGTCAGGAACCAAGAGTTCGCACAAAAGCCATCGCGCCTCGACTCGCTCTTTTTCTTGACGACGAATATGAGGCACGCTTTTACGCCACTTCGGATGGCCGACAGGCCACGATGCTGCCCTATGAGATTGAGCTGCTCGACGCCCAAGCCCCGAAGCACTTTGCTGACTGGCGAAGTCTCCAACCACAAACGCCTTTGGTCGACCTCAACCGGGTCCGTGACTATTGGTCGGGGCAAATGCTTCCTCCGCACCGGATTGACGACAACGCGACTGCAGCGTGCCGTGAAGTCATCGCTGTTACCCCGGCGCGGATCATTCGGCGTATTTAGCGCGCAGGACTTGCGCTCGCGCTTTGGTTGCGATCTGATGCCTGCTTTCTAGATATGGCATTTTGCGCCGGAGGATTTCATGTCAGTAGCGGCAGAAGCAATCATGCGGGTGATTCGTCGAGAGCTCGCAGACGTTCAAAACCACATCGAGAATAAGGAGACTGACGAAGCGCAAAGCGCGCTCGATGACGCCATTCGCAAGTTGAAGCGGATAGCGAATGAGTTGGGATGAGGGTATGCCGCCAGCGACTGCGGCAGCCGTTGCGGAACTCGCCTTTGGCCGGGCGGTGCCGCAATGACGGTTGCGGAGGAGACCGCGCCCGGCGCGACGCTGCAGACTGCGGCGGCGGTGAAGCTGCATGCCGACATTGCTCCCTGCGAATCGCCGGACCATCTCGACGCGATCTGCAAGCTGGTATGGCTGCCCATTTCGCCAACGAACTTCCGGAACACGAGGCTACGTTCCTCGCGGCCTGCATCCCGCTTTGCCGAGCCCTTGTTGAGCCTGCCCCCGCATCTCTGCCTCGCGCCGGCGGCGGAGGACTTCATTTCGCTCGTCTGCCCCCTTACGCCCGTGACAATGCTTAAATTTCTTGCCAGAGCCGCATGTGCAAGGCGCGTTTCTCTTCGTCATCCGCTATTTGAAGACCATCTCATAAAGCATGGCGTGGCCGGGCGATTCTTCGAAGGGGACGGCGTCCTCTTGAGTGAGTGCTGCCGCAAAGATGTCCTCCCCGGATAGCCAAGCTCTCTCCGCGTCTGGCGTATTTAGCGCGAGCTGGAGTGCGCTGTTGAGCTCGTAGCAGACGTGCGAAAGGCCCGCTCCCTTCAATGCGACAGAAAGTGCAGTTGAGTAAGCATCGCGCCCGACGATGTACATCATCGGGGTGGGAATGTTCTCGTCGGTGAGGTTGGTGTACGAGCGCCGACAAATCTCTGCGTCGGCAGACGAAGCCAGCCTGCAAAACAGGGGGCGGTCCTGGTAGACGGAGCACTTATCAGCTTCGAGGAGAGGACACGGGTGAGGATTGTAGGGTCGTTGCTCGTGTGAGAACGACTTGGTGATTTCATGCGCCTCCCGCACGCGAGCGCCGGCCCGCGACGATAGACGCTTTGCAAGAAAAAGGACTTCAGGTGCTGTGGCGCTCACCCAAATGTTGCAGCAGTGGGAGCATCCGCGACCGCAAGCGATAGGAATGTCGGCCATACCCTTCACCGTCAAATCGATCTTCGAGAACAAATACTCCAGCGTTTCATCGACGCTGAAGCTCTGCTTGGCGCGACCGAGATGGCCATGAATCTGTCGCGCCAACTCCGCGACAATAAACTCGTTGAGCGCGGATGGGTCGATCCCGCCCGCGACGGCTTTTGGCGCTTGCTTCTTCGCTAGGCGACGTTGATTTCGATCCAAATGGAAGTCCGCCCTCAGGCGACGCGCCTGCAACGCTTGTAGGGCCTGCGCGGGGGTGCTATTTGTGTCGGTGCTGAAGTTGAATTTGCGATTGGGGGCTGCCTTTGCCGAGGCGGCCCTTCGCATTTCAGGAGGCGTGGCGCCTCCATTCCAGCTTCAGCGAAGCTACGCGTCTCGAACGGACTGAGGGCGCCATCGCTCACCCCGATCTGGAACATTCCGTCGTCGCGCTGGATGATCAGCGCTCGGTTTTTGCGAGCACTGCGTAAGGTATTGATGGGATTGGGGCGAATTGGCGCTGGTTTTGCAGCTAACACTTTGAATGTCCTTGAGAACATCGAGCTTCCCAAGCTGAGTACTGGCTTATGGCTGTCCATAAGGACTGCTACGCGCCAATTAGGCTAATCCAACAAGGCGGTCCTCGCCGGAGGGAGACCCGGCCCCGAGGAAATCGGGATAGCGGTTGGCCGCGATGATCTGGACGTCGAGCTTAGGGTAGAGCTTGCGAAATGCCGGCAGCATCGGCGCCATGTAGATCATCGCAAACGACAGCGAACTCGTGACGCGCAGCATGCGCTTGGGCGACAGCGCGCGGTCTCTGACGCCATCCTTCAGGAGCGGGCTGCAACGCTGCAACAGATCCTGCCCTGCCTCGGTCAGCCATTGCCGGCGCGTGTTGCGCTCGATCAGCCGCACCGCGAGCCGCTCCTCCAGTCCGCTCAGGTGTCGGCTCGCGGCCGCGTTCGACATCCGCCGAATGTCCGCAGCTCTTGGACAGGCTGCCGAGCTCGGCGGTCTTGGCGAAGATCTCTAGCTGGAGCAGCCGATCCAGTTTTGGCACATATCGGAAAAGAGACCTACGAATTTGGTTGCCGCTTTCCGCAAGGCAAATTATTCGACACGCCGAACTCACACGTGACTCGAGCCAATGGCGCGCCAGTAACTGCGGCCCGTTATTTTGATGGGCGCACCAGACTCGAACCTGGGACCCGCTGATTGAGAAACCACATCCGCCGTACAATCAATCAGTTTTCGCCTCCGTGCGTTTTCATTTTCGCGTTGAACGCGCACACATCTGCCAGGTTTGTGGCCCACAACTCTGCAAACAGCCGAAGAGCGATTCTTAATATGGATACATCCAATAAGTCGTATTCGAATCGTCGGGCATCGATCGCAGGGTCGGCGTCCGCTGCGGGGGTTTAAGATGCGTCGAAGACGAGATGATCCGGCCTATGTCATCGAGAACCGCGCGGCTGGTTGAGTACGTACTGTGATTTAGAGCAAACATTTCGCTTCCCACAGCAGAAACATCGACCGTTTCGATACCGGGCACGAGAGTTGGCCCGCTCTTGGTTACGAACCCCATTCGCGACGCGGATTGCGCTTTCTCCATGGAGGCGAGCAACGCGAGATCCGTCGAGGACGCGTATAGCGTCACCGCGCCCGCCGCTGCCTTGATTTGGCTCGCGCGCTGAAGATAAATGTCGCGATCCACGTCCGGGGCCGCAAAAATCAATTCAGTAATCCCGAGCGCTGTCTGGCTCAGCGCGGCTTGCTGCAAGGCGCCCAAAACCACCTCGCTGCCCAGACTATGCGCAATCACGATAATCCGTGACACTTTGCCCGCCGTTTTAATGAGCTGGAGGAGATCGAACAAGCCATCCGGAGCGTACAAAGCACTCTCCCGATCGTAGTCATAGTCCTTCACTCCGCCCTTGGACGGCCAGGAGTACATCATGACACGGCCTTTGTAGTTCGCGTCGAAAGCAATTTGAGCCGCCTTGAAGGCTGCGTCCGAAAAGGCAACGTTGTAGCCGTGCACAAAGAGCATCAGGCTGTCGGCCGGATTTGCGATAGCGGAAGCAAACTCCTCACGAGAAAGACGATCGAGCTTCTGGATTCGGAAGTGCTTTCCATCGGCCTCCGCCTCCTTGCGCATCCCGAACCAGCTTGTCTTCGGCGTTTCGACTTCTCCCATCTTGTGAACGATGGGAATGCTAACCGTCACGCAGCCAAATGTGTTGGTGGCCGCACGACTATAGGAGATCTGGGTCAATTCCAGACCGGACCCACCGGTCACCACGCGATTGGTGGCGAAGTAGACGGGTACCAACCCCTTAATCACAGATCTATTGACCACCACCGCGGCTCCGGTGCTGCGTTTGTCGGGAGGCGCCTCCTCGCTCGCCTCACCGGTTGTCCGTCGCCACGGCCGATAGGCATGATAGTGCCGGACATGGTGGTAGTACCCGGGGCCATAGCGATAGCCGTATTTCTTGAACGCGCTCTCATGTTTCTGGGGCGCCTTCTGTATATGCCGGTTGGCCTGCTGCGAGGCCGGACCCTGGTGGGCGCAACCGGTCGCGAGCGCGCAAAACAAGACAATGAGCACTGTTCGAAGCTGCTGGAACGCGTGGCCGAGCCGATGCAACCGGTTCGAACCTCGAATTGGCAAGACGAGCATGACCATCGATCAGCTACCTACTTTGCAAGGGTTTGGGAAACGTTGACCGTAGCGCCCAGCCATCCGCGATACCTGTCGACAGCAGGTCCGCTGGTAAGCTTGTAGGTGAAGCGAACCTCCGCCCCGCCGCCGTTGATCGCGCAACCGATATTGCTGGCACCATTGGCGGTCTCAACGTGCCACGTGCACCCTGTGATGCGGTAGCCGGGCTCAGCAGGGAAAGTCTCGGCGTAGTCCGCCGAATGCTCCGCAAATACGACCGGGTGATCGTCCTTGGTTTTGTCCACCGTATACGCCCGCTCGATCAGCTTCGGGTCGACGAGCTGCGACACCGGGACGTTCACGATGAGGCGGCGGTCTTCGGGCAGAAGCGTATGGATCGCTCCGGAGAGGATTTCGGGGATCTTCACGCCGGCATTGGCTTGCGTCTGCACATGCGTGGAATTCAGTTTGGTCCAGTTCTCAAACGAGATCGTTGTCTCGACCCACTTGGTCCAGCAAACAGACGGCTGCGGAATGGCCGCGATCATGCTGTACAGGGGGCTTGCAGTAATCACGGTGGCGGGAATGATGAAGTTGACGCCAAAAACATCCGCCTCGTTCCACTTGACGATGCCGCCAACTGCGATCCCCAGCAGGGCGCCGAACTCGTTGAATGCGGGGCCGCCGCTGTTGCCGACGTTCATGACCGTGTTCGTTTGCCAGCGACCGTTCGGGCTAGTCTGGTTGCTTATCAGACCGCTCGATATGCTCAGATCCAGATCGAGCGGATAACCGAGCAGATAAAGCTGAGTCCCCATCGGGGCTTGCTGGTTGTCATCGATCACGGGCATCGGACAACGAGAGGCGCCTCCGCTGTTTCCGGCGGACTGCGACAGCTCGAGAAGAGCCAAGTCTCTGGCATCGTCGCGATGAACCGCAGTGACTTTGATCGGGTTCGCATTGCGCGACCCGAGACGGGCATTGACTTCGAAGCTCTTATAGTTCTCCTCGCGTCCGATCACATGGCTGTTGGTCAGCACGAGGCTGTCGCCGATGAGCAGCCCGGAGCCGCCGCCGACTTCCTGCTTGTCGTTGTACATCACGCCAACGAACTGGACGTGAACCGTCCTGACGTTGTAACGCGCAGCAATTTGCACTGCCGCACGATCCGCCTGCGCGGGAGCGCCCATGAATACCAAAGGGCCGAGTGTCAGGAGGGATAGAATGTCCTGACAGCGGCGATATCGAGAGGGCTGAGCTGTCCGTTTCCGTTCCATGCTGGATTACAATAGTTCATTATGGAATTGGGGTCGTACTTGGTGACTTTATAATCGCCGACCGAGCCAGAAGCTTTCTCGTTGCGGCACTGCTCCGGCGCATCGTCGCGGTTCTGTTCATGGGTGAAACCAAGAGCATGTCCGAACTCGTGGACTGCAACCGCACGAATGCAGAACTCGCGTCTATTTCGACAGCCCTTGCTCCAATGATCGAAACTGAAATTGAGAGTCATGCCCGATGGCTTGCGGTCGAGATACTTGCCGACGACGTCGGTGTGGGCACCCTCATCAGAGACTCGCACGTGCACACCCGGCGCGCCGTCGGTACAGGACGGCCAGGTCTTCGAAAACCGCACGCCACCTTGCGCCGCAGTCTCCCACGTTTCCGCAACCGCTTTTCGAACAAGATCGGCATACTTTTGATCCTTCGGCTGCAGGTTTTCCCAGCAGACCGGTATCTCTTTGATGTCCCATTTCGAGCCGCGAATGACCGTGCCGTACAATTCCATTTCGGAGACTCCCGAAGGAAGCGCAGGTTGAGCGTTCGCCCCCCAGCAGAACAAGAGGACGAGCAACAGAACGAGTCTGGGCGGCCACGGGCGAAACATTTTCCTACTGCGTCGGTGTAGGGGTCGGCGGGAACACAGGCACTGGCGCCACAATGAAACCATTTGTCCGAGGCCCAGCGCCCGTACGGCGCCCGGTGGACCCGGCTGCTCCCGGGAATTCCTGCGACTTTTCTCCTCCCGGCGAGGGTGCCGTGTAAATTGGATTGTCCTTTGATCCAAGCGGCGGCGTTTTGTCCGCATAGCCGGCGGACCCGGATTTGGCTCCGTTAGCAAGGACGGCATTCGGACCGTTGATGTAGATTCCGAGATTACTGAATTGCTGAGCGGAGGCCGACGCCTGGACTGCAGCAGGCGTCCAGCGCGACGAGGTGAGAGAGTATTTTGCCTCGACGCCGCCAGTAACCTGGACTGAAAACGTGTACGTCATTTGCGCCGGCTCCGCGCTCTCCGAAGGCATGGCCGGCGTGAGATTGTTGGCGGCTATGAGGATCGCGTTGTCCCGTAACCAAGCTGCGAGCGGCTTGGATGCATCGACAATGATGCGCTTGTAGGCGGCGCGGTCCGGATACTTATGCTCGGCGAGGCCCTCGAGTTCGATCAGGTCCGCAGGCGCTCCTCGATAGCAGCCACGCTCATACCTTGCTGGATCCGCCGGCGCCGGCGCCGTATCGGACGCTAGCTGGGCGTTCTGCTTCATCAGAAATGACCAGATCAGGTCATAGGTATCCTGGGCTGAAGCAGTGGGGCCCACATGGGTCACGTCATTACTGCTCACGCTCAGAATCCTTTTGTAGTCGAATGCTGTACCGGATCCGAGCCCGCCGGTATCGGTCACCTTCAACTCCAGAAAGAATGTGCCGTACAGGAAGGGGTCGATGTCGAAATGAGCGTACCTATCGAACGCCTCTTCAGGCCGCCTCTTGTAGATCTTCAGGTATTCCTTTCGCCTCTCGCGTTCGAGCTGGTAGAAAGTCACGACCTCACACCTGATCGACTTGAGAAAGTACGGCAGCTCACCCACCGTGATCACACCTGTCTGCGGGTCATGAATATGATACAGGCTGGTGCACCCGCCCACGGCAAGGCAGATGCCAATGCCAGCCGCGGCTCGGCTGAATATCCCCATATGAACGCCCCCGTCCGCGTGCCTGAGCACCCGCGGATCTCCCGTGCACATTGAAAAACAGTCCGCATGGGTTCGTCAATAGCATCGTGACAACAATGCAGCTTTTCGTTGTCCCCACTCGGTTTTGCGCAGATTTTCACTGCGGTCGTACACTTCTGCGAAAGCGAGTCACTTGTGGCGGCTCGGCACCGGCCGACAAGTGTGAGCAACTGGTCGGGCCGATTGCAAAATCGTCGGCGCACGCCTATCGATGGAATATATTGGTGGTGGTGATTGGGACGAAAATTTTGCCTGGGCGCGTGGACAGCCGAGCCGAAACGTCAGTTTTTGATGCCTGGAAGAAGGAGGCGCGGGAGCTTGCCGCGCGGCAGGAGCTAGTCACGAAGGCCAGTCGGGATGATCTCAGGAAAGCTCTGATCGAGCTCGATACGCTGTTTCGGAATGCTCCGGGAAGCGTGCACAAGGCCTACCGAAATCTTACAGAAAAGCGAATCGAGGACGCACGAGAGAGCTTCACCGGCGCAATAGGAGATGGCCATCTCTCTTGGTCGCTGTCCGATGAGACGCCTGAACTCGCGGCCGTAAGAATGGGCGGCCTGATACGGGAACTCGATCGTGCGCTTGCTGATCGGCGGTCTCATTGGCCGATCGCGCCGAGTGAGTGGCACGTCGAGCAGCTTAGATGTTGGTTCATTCCGCGGCAGGGCGTGAGCGCATTGCGTCCGGCTCGAAGGCTGCAGGCCTACTCAAAACGAGGCCTGCTCTTTCATCGGATCTTGCCCTCAGTGATACAGGGCTATCCTGTCCAGGTCGTGGATACTCGCACATTGCATAGTACCGCACCGGATGTGAGCGAATGGAAGATGGGCGCTTGCCTGTTCAAGCCACTAGAGCTCGAGCCAGAGTTCTGTTCAACAGAGGGCGATAAGCGCTTCATCATCTCGGGCATTGAGGTGCCGTTAGCTGAGGACACGATTTCTCAGCAGATCAGTCAGGCTCTGAAGGAGAACTGCATCGCGATTGTGTGGCCCGAGTTAACCGTCTCGCCGGAATTGCGCGAGAAGATCCTCAAGCTCGTTCGAGATCGCGACATTACGGACGAGCTGGAAGCTCCCGAAATTCTGATTCCAGGGACCTGGCACGAGACAACCGACCGTGGGATCGTCAACCGAGCCCGGATCTACAACGGCTATGGAGAGGAGCGCCTGATCTACGACAAGATCGCCCCGTACGCGGACGATGGTTGGGGAACGGAAAACATCGCTGCGGGTGACCGCGTATGTGTCCTGGCAACCGAAGGCGCTTTGATTGGGATCGCCATTTGCCTGGATTTCTGTGACGTCTGCGAGACACCCTTCAGCGAACTCGATGTGGACGTGATGCTTGTCCCATCGATGGGAAACGACCGCACGATGCACGGCCACCAGATCACTGCGGCTCAGGTTGAGGTGCGGTTCGGCACCCGTAGCTTCGTGGTGCAGCATCCGACCCAAACAGCGCTCAAAGATCACAGAATAGGTAGCATCCTACCGCTTCTGAAGGAACCCAGCGCGGTTTCTCTCGAGGAACTCGGTCAAAAAAGCGTTTGGGCTGCCTACAAATGGGGCCCTTGACACCTAGATTCGGGGACTAAAATCAGAGTAAATCGTTGTAAAACGTTCTTAATGGTTGTGGTGTAGGGCTAGCCCATGTCGGACGTAGCATTGGAAAAGATAGAGACGGGCGAAGCGACGGCGAGCGAGGCACGGCGTGTCATTTCGGACCTCCTCAAAGAGGGCTCCGAAAGAAGCTTGGAGCGCCTCTATGCAACACTCGGGGCGTGGGTTTGGAACGCCCTTGAAAGCCGTCGGCGTGACCCTGAGCTGCGGGAATGGTTCGATATCTTGCGTCGGATGAGCGCAACACTCGGACCAAGGAATGCTGCCTATGCGGAGCGCTTCAGAGCATTCTACGACCTTCTGCAGATGTCGATCAATACCTCGAAGCTCGCGCGTCCAGACGAGGTCATGCATCGTCAGCACGTCGTCGCAATACTTGCGTTACTCCGCGACACACCGTCGGGCCAGATGGAAAAGGCAGCGATCGCAAAGAGGTTGTCTCTGAGAGATGCAAATCTCAGCCGTATCCTCCGCCTCATGACGAATGCGCGTTTCGTGGAGCGAACAACACAGGGCAAATTCGCTCATTTCGCGCTGACGCGTGACGGCTTGCTTGCGTTAGAAAAGCGCGAAGCGAAGGAGCGTGGCGGGTCAACCCATCTCGTTCGAGACAAATTTCCGGTAGCCGCCCACCCGCTCCACCTAGCAGCAGATGCAGACACGGTTGTTCGCACCTTTATTGATTTGGCAATGCAGGGCTCATCGCACGCCACAGCTGGGACGCTGAACGCGAGCGCTGTCGGCGTCCGGCGAGCGATGGAGGACTATCTGCTCCATTTCCATGGGCCGGCACCCGCCGCGCCCGGATATATGAAGGCGAGGACGAAAAGCTCCTATCAAGCTCTTACCGTCGCTGTCGTACAGGCAAAAAAGGCCGAAGCGCACGGCTCCTACACGATAGAACCCATGACGAGTGCCAAAGCCGTCTCATTCCCCGTGGGGATCCTGCATCTGCAGGGAGAGGACACCGAACATGTCGAATGAAGATCTTAGTGCTTCGAAGCCGGATGAGGTGCAAAGCGATCCCGACGCTGTCATGTTGTATGGAAGCGCCCTGGTCGACCGGCTTACATATATCTCGGCGACATTCAGCTCGCTGGTCATGAGTATGGGCAGAGCTGCGCGTGACAATCGCGATGTCCTAGTCCCGCTCGTCGAGGTGAAGTTCGAGGGGCCGACCGGCCAGGACGACACTGTATCCAACACCTTTTTTTCGGGGCTAGTGCCGCTCGAAAATATAGCTTTCGTTCTCGAGGATATGTCTAGCGATCTCACGACTGTTTGCCATCACTTAAGCGCGGTGGGTGCCGGCCCGGTGAAACCTGACTTCAAGCGACTGGGCGAGACGAAGAGGCTTTTAAGCGAAGCCAAGGATAACCTCGAAAAGTGTCTGGCCGATTTGGAAAGAATCGGCTGACGCTCGCGAAAGCGAGGGCTCGAGGTGGTCGGCTGCCAGCCAGGCACCAGGCAAAACCACCTACTTCTTCGAATGGCAACGAGAGTGGTGGCACGTCGGCGACCTAGACTTTATACAAGAGGACGCCGCTTTCCTGATCATACCTGAGGAGTCTCATGGTGCGGCTCGGATCTTCTTTGATGACGCCGAGAGGGAATATATCGGACCCAACTACAAGTGCCCGTTCATCGATCCGTATTGGGATCTTCAAAAATTGAAAACTACACTCAAGGCGCCATAGCAAACTATAAGGAGAACACTTCTTCAACGTCCAAGAGCCTGTAAATCCCCGTTCGCCCTTGGGGAACCAAGTCGATCGTGTTGTTCAACTTGGCGCGAAGCCTTGGCACGAAGACGTCCAGTCGAACGTGCTTATCACCTTTCTCTCTACGCAGCACCTCGATGTTGAAGACTTCGCTATCGATAGCATGACCCTGCACCGCACAGAGATGGCGCAGGAAAATGTGTTCGGTTATCGAAAGCCGCTTGGAGATCCCCAAACGATCGGTAATCTGACGATCACCAATCGTGAACATCCAATTCCCGATCCGAAACCTCCGGCCGGAATGCGATTGCTTGGAACGCCTCTCGGTATGCGTTCTTCGCCAGACCGACATTGCCCGGGGTGCGATTGCCATGAAGCCGTAGGATTTTTCGACGTAATCATCTGCTCCATACTCGATGAGAGGTGGCGCCTCCTCGTCAATCGGCAGATTAGAACATACGATGATGCCAGCATTCGTATTGTTGATTACAGCTTTCACGAAAGCTTTGCCCGTTTCCTTGTCGGTCGGCTTTCCCCAGTATTCCGAGATATCAAGGTCAAGGAAATACAAGTCGATATCATCTTTCTCGAGATATTGGCGAGCGCTTGCTACGTCGTTGACCCACTCTATCTTGCAATCAAGCTGCCCAATTTTCGTCAGGGGATTTTTTAACGCCGTTCCAATGCGATCTGCATCAGCCTTATCGTCATCGACGATTAGGATGCGGGGGGCACGCATCACATCGGCCGGACCGGAAGGACTCTTGTCTGCGAGATCGGTAGGCTTTTTGGTCGAAGCCATCACTCGGTCAGCCGCCCCTGCATCAGCATCGACAACAGAAAGCACGGCATGATCGCGATCTCCGGCTTGTGCCCAGCGTGAAGCAAAACCGTGGAGAGCGTGATTACCGTCAAGAAGGCGATCAACATCTTCCAAGATGGCTCGTCCGCAGTCATAGCGACCTCCACAATTAGGGCACATAGCCCCCATACCCTACATAACGCACAATTTCCTACCTGAGATTGGTAAACGAAACACTAAGCTGCCAGGGCATCGAGGACATGACCAAGCGGCAAGAGTGCGGCTATCGAAGTCGCTTGAGGACGTCGTTGTACGCGACACCGAGCGAGAAGCGCATCAAGGTCGGCAGGACGCTCGGAGTCGAAGCGAAATTGCGCGTGCCACTCGAGCTTTGTCCGATGAACACCGCAATGGGGTTGTCGGTGAACTGCCCCCCGTGAAAGACGATGAGCGAACCGCGCCCGAGCCAACCGTGAAACTGCCCATCGCGATATCGTAGATATAGGTGAAGTCGCCCGTGCCCTACTAGCGCCGCCGACTTGCCAGCGGTTTAGAAAAAGTCGGAAGCCAGTAGGGCGGAACATTCGTACGCAAGGCCAGCGCGGCCCCACTCCTGTTCTGGACCATCATCGAGAAGACGCCTCGCAAGTCCGGCCGTAGCGCTGGCGCCCCGATATTTATCCAGCCGCCTCCCGAGCATGGGAGAGCATGACGACGCCGCTCCCTTGTATAGCGTTTCCAACTATTGAAATTCACGACTTGCTGCATGAAGTCGTGTAAAGAATTCGCACTCTTGACTGCGGCAAAGTGCACTCCCAGTCGGCACTTCGCGCGGCCGGTCCCGATGCACGTCGATGATGATGACATGGCCCTCGGGGCGGCGGCAACGGCCTCACATTTCATAGGAAGGCTGCCATTCAACTCATTTCGAGAGAGCTTGAATCGTACATAGCGTCATATTGTACGCTTTCGATCGCAGTTGCGCCTCCGTTGTGCCATTGCGAAGACAGTTATCGCGGATGTGTCGGCTTATGGACAATACCGCCAATGGCATGAGTGATGCTTGTTGGAACAAGCGAGAGGTTAGATCGACGCCGTCGATGCATGTGCACTCGGCAGCCACCGGATCCTGCTGGACTGGGGGCGCTAGGGTGAGTGAGCCATCGGCGCTGTCTTCATCTATCGCGGCCGCGGCTTGCGACCGTGAAGTGTCGCGGTGATGGGCGACGAACCGAGGATGATGCATGAGCGAACCGACATGAGGGATGCAACGCGAGGGTGCCCCCTCAAGATCTCTTTGTTCCCAATGGCGGAGCGCGGACGTGGATAATATACAATCGATGACTGCACAGGAGCTGCGCTCTGCAATTAGTGGCGGCAGGGTCTTGGAGGTAACCACGACAACGGGCTGTGTCGTCGGATGTTCTTATTGCCCGCAGGACAAGTTCGCCGAACGGCAAAGAGCTATATCCGACGTGAAGCATCTTTCTTTGCAGGATTTCAAGCGATGCCTGGCGCGCGTACCAGCAACTGTGGACATCAGCTTTTCCGGGTATTCGGAGCCTTGGCTCAATCCGGCTTGCACCGAAATGGTTGAGCATGCCTACGCGTGTGGCCATGGAATCCGGATTTTCACAACCCTCGTAGGAATGAATGGGCGGGATCTAAGACGCTTGCGTGCGTTGCAGTTCCGCGGTTTCCTGGTGCACGTTTTTGACGACGGCACGCATATGGACAGTGGTCTCGTCAGACGCAACTATGTCGATTTGATGCGCCAACTTGTTGATGCCGGCATTTCGTCACTGCTCTTCATAGTCATGGGCGAGGTGCATCCTGAACTACTCGACATAATACCTGACGAAGCGCTCGTTCGCTCGCGTCCCCCGCGCAGCAGGCCTGGGAGCGGCGAGCTTAGGATGGTTGAAGCACGACAGCCAATCCTTGGAGCGTTGAGATGTCCAGACGAACGGCAATATCGGAATGTTCTTCTGCCAAACGGCGACGTTACCTTCTGCTGCATGGATTTTGAGCGACGCCACGTTCTGGGCAACCTTCTCCGCGACAGACACAAGGATCTCTTCGAAGGGGCGGCTTTTTGCAGGATTACCAGTCGCATGAACGGCGCGGACGGTTTTCTACTTTGTCGATCGTGTGAATTCGCCGAGCCACTGAGGTCGGAATGCTCATCCTTGAGAGCAGTTGACCCTGACTGATCGAAACGAATCGGGAGCCCAGGCGAGGACGGCCTTGCCGCTCATCATCACATCAGCCGCGGGGACGACCCCGCCATGAACGGAGGGTTGCCATGGCCTGGAGCATTTTGTTGGTCGCGGGTCTCCTGGAAGTCGCCTGGGCAATCGGACTCAAATACACTCAGGGCTTTACCAAGCTTGTTCCGTCCGTGCTCACGCTCGCGGCCATGGCCGGCAGCGTGATCCTGCTCGGCCTTGCTCTGAAGACGCTGCCCATTGGAACTGCCTATGCGGTCTGGACCGGCATCGGTGCGGTCGGCACCGCGGCGCTCGGCATCATCCTGTTCGGGGAGCCGGCCGCCGCGTTTCGCTTTGCCAGCATCGGACTGATCGTGGCCGGCATTGTCGGGCTGAAGCTCGTGTCCTGACGAAAACATCGAAGCATTGACCAACAGCAGGTCAGCGCCGCAACGATCGCAGAGACTGGCCGCCGTGTTTGTCGGCCTGGGCGCGTTCCAGCGCACCGCCGAGGGGCGCGGCGCCGAGAAGGGAGCAGTGATGATGGCCGAAGAAAGTCGCCGTGAACCGGATGCCGATGCAGGCCCTCTGGGCCGAGACCTGTTGACCGCGAGCCTCAGTGTCGCAACGCGAACGCCCATGGTGAGGACGATACGCCCGTCGACAATCGGCGTGCCCACGGCCATGGCGTCTGGCACGATGTAACACCCGGAGCGGCACGAACAATTCGCCTCCGAACTCGCGAATACGAATAGAACAGTAATGGATCCCAGGTATGCCGCTGATGCTCCGGGGCGCCGGCCAAGAAAGGTCGCTTGCCCGAGTCATGCGATGTCTGCCCTACGGAGCTGCAGGGAGAAGATGCATCACAGAACGATATGATCGGCAGAGCGTCTTCGTTTTCTCCGAACTGCTTCCGACCATCCCGCCCAAGAGTACGGGACCATCCTACTCGTTGAGCATGGTTGGGCGGCAGTGGTGAGCTTGACTCACTCCCGATCGAGCCAGCTCGCCCGTGACTGTCACCTCACGCGGAGCAACCGCGTATTCTGGTGTAGGGGTAGCCATCAAGGATGTGCGTTCGCGTCGTCAGAACAGCTGGCTGGTCGACCACCCAACCGAATGCACGCTCGATATAACCAAGGTACGGCAAAGCTGCCCGCCCATAAGCCCAGCCCGGCACGATCGGCCGCGCGTTGCGCAGCATAGTATCGTCCCCTGGAGTATTGCTTCCAATCGAGCACGAGACCGTTGCGCACCAACCATTCTCCAATATCGGTGCCACCAGCTGAACAGGTCGCTATCGTCCGTCCACACTCATCCTCCAGGACTGGAACGCAACTGACTTCGCGATCTTCAACGAAGCTTTCAAGATCGCGCGCGGCCTTGAGGCCACATTGATAGAGATTGCCCTTGATATCTCGGCACATTTGGGTCTCATCCGGCGCGTCAATGCCCCAGAGTCGAACGCGTGTTCTGTTGATTTCAAGGGTGTCGGTGCTGATGACCTTTGCCGGCCCCGTCAGCCCGCCGGCCAGGACGATGCTGAACAGTGCGAGCATGGTCAACACCATGATCAATCCTGGCATGGCGATTTTCTTTGTCGGACCGCGACCATTCCCGACGAGCGCAGCAGAGCGCTGCCAAGTGGCCAAAGGCGCTCGATCGCAGCAGTGCTAATGTTCCGTAGGTAAGCTCGCTCGACAGATGATTCCTCCTGAATCAGCAGCGCACCCCTCCCCTCACCTCCAACCTCGCCCGCGATGCTGTGCGACCCGGCTGCTGCGCTGAGCGAATCGGGCCCGTGCTCCACGTCATTGCGGCAGTCCGCCTCGGCTGCATCGCGCACCGGCAGGACGAACTCCGTCGTGCGCGTCCGCTGATTAGCGACGAAGCAGGCGCAGACGGCCGGCCGCAAGTCGGCGTGATAAGATTTCCCGGTGACCTTGTCCGAAATGAGCATAAGCTCGGCCGCCTTTCTGGCACCGATAGCAGCAAGCACGCGCCGTCCGCGGTCGCTGCTCACGGCAACTGTAAGGGAAAGCGTATGCATCGCTTGAGCAAAACGGGCGCTCCGACGACCCTCGTTGTTATCAACGGAAACATGCCTTCTACAGGCGGTTGGCGACAACTCCGCCCGCAGTCACGCCGCCCAACTTGTTTCGCGAGCGCCAGCACAGCCATCTCAACCTCTAGCTGGACCAGGGCCACAAGTGCGTAGGAAACCCCGAACCATGCGATGTTATAGAGATTGGCGGTGCCGAAGCCCGCGCGGTAGAGGGCCCAAAACGTGACGCAGACAACGATACCAGACTGATACGCCGTCGAGAGGGCAAGCGCCTTGCTGTACTGCAGATCGCGATGCGCGGTGTTGGACGGGATGAGCCGACTGGCGAGCGCCTGCATTGCAAACAACGGCACCAGAAGCGTCGTGGCGTTCATACCAAATTGCGGCAGGTCGGCCGGAACAAAGAGTATATTTTCCAGCAACTGGCCGAGCGCAAGACCAAACGCAGCCGCCGCCGCGCCGAACAACAGAAACAGCATCGAGCCGGGAACGAAGCGCACCTCGGAGACGCCAACCGCAACGTGCGGCAGGATCTCGAAGAACATGAACACAAGCGTCGCGGCGATGGCTTGCAGGGCAAATGACAGAGCGCCCCGCTCGCGCATAGTCTCGACCAGAAGCTTGGCGGCGACGCAGCACGTCGCAAGGCCTATGGCGTAGCTCAACACAAGCTTGGCGCCTGTTACTATTCCCGGTTCGATATGCATGGTCCAGGTCCCTCTTGCCTTTTTACTCGGGCCTTGTGTGGTAGACCGCTCGAAACCGCATTTCAGTTTCCGCACCTGGGTCGACCGCTAACGTCCTGCTTCCGCCATGTCGGACCTGGTGTGCACTCAGCCTCCGCTCGGTCTGCGAGATTTCGATAGCAACAGCTATGCCACCCCGCCACCGCCCTTAAGCCTCTGATTGCGCGTCGAAACGTTCCGCCCCCGCAAGGCTCGCCGTGTGAGCTAGCTGACATACTCTGGATGAAATTGAACACACATGGGTGCCCCGCCTTTGCTCAACCTGTGCCGTTTCGAACAATCGTTCTACCTCCCCTCTTGAATCGGAAATCCTCCGGCCGCCGGCGCGAAGACACCCTTTGCACGCGAACTAGCCGAGCGCGGCCGACCGCGCGGGGACCCAAGGGCATTCTCCAGCTGATCGGCGATGCGCTCCTGGTCCAGCAGCGTGTGGCGGGCCGCGCAGCCATTGCGGAGAAGCCCGACGCACTCTGGGGCAAGCCGGCGCTGGAGCGGCTCTATTCGCGCCTGAAAGACGAAGACGAATTGAAGGAGCGGCTTGAGATGCTCCAGCGCAAACTGCGGGCCATCTCCGGAACGGCCAACGCGCCGACGGGCATCATCGAGACACGGCGCTCGCTGCGTTTGGAGGGTTATAGTCGTGCTGATCGCGATGGAAGTTGCGATCGGATGCGGTCAGACTATTGCAGCAGCTCAGTGAAGTGCGGCTGGTCACAGCACGTGAGGCGCTTTCCTGGCCTCTGAGCGGACTTACTAACGTATCAGGCCCGGTTGTTGCGCGGAACACGCTGTTCGGCGCACGCAGCGGCGTGTTTTGGCCAAGCCGTCGCCCTGATCGTGCACGCGAGGTGCGACGAAATCCGGGTGCGGCTCGCGGCCCAGCAAATAGGCGAGGCGACTTCCGGCGCAATTCTCCGGAAATCGATCAACGATCATGCGTGTATGGCAGACGCGCGGCAGAGCGTTCACCCCGACGATCCAGCGTGACCCGAGAAGACCCTTTGTCAGTTTGCGGCGGACCGCCACTGAGCTTGTCCGCTGTTGCCGAGTAGCTCGCGGAATACTTGCCCTTCCCCCGTCGTTCGCCAGCGCGCGGCCAGTGATGACCGGAACAAGGACGGTCGATTTCACCAGAGCGCCTCGCTATGAGCGATCGCCTTTCGCCGCTTTGACACATCGCCGCGGCTCGGTCGACGTCTCCTTCGGTGATTTCCCTTGCTTGGCTATTAGCGAAAGGCTCCAGGATCGACGAGCGCAGCGCACTGCGCGGGCTGAACCGCGGTCCTCGGGTTCACTAACGCGACGGTCGCCGAGCTATACGCGCTCGGGACTGCAATGGAGCGTGCATGGCAGCTCCGCGTCAGCGATAAACGGACGACAAGGAACTGCGCCGCGAATTTCAAGCAATTTTGTCCTCGCAAGCAGGCACCGAGATTTCCGACGTCCCTGTTGCCTGTAGACATTCCATCTGCAGGGACATTGTCCTCAAAGCGCCCTCGCCACTCACGTGCCGTCGGCAGCTTCCCTCAAATCCACTTCTGAACCGATCCCGCCATGGCGATGCTTAGCTGGCTCGTTCAGAAGGCCGGCGAGCCTGAGGCCTTCAAGGACGCCTTCGAGCCGCTGTTCGCGAACGATTGCGGCGAGCAGCGAAACGGCCTCCTCCCGATGGACGGTGAAGCCGACGTCAGGCGCTCGCTGAACCAAGAGGTCCAGCAAGGTCGGAAGTTCAGCAACGTGGTCGCGTAAGGTCGAGACCACATCATTGGCGAGATAGGTCGCCAAATCCCCTTTCGCCGGCGGATCAAAGTCTAACTCGACCGCGGCGCGCTTCTCGATTGCCTGTCGTATCAACTCGCGCTGGCTTCGTGCATTCATCCAGAGCATGAACGCCGCATCCGCGAGCTTCTCGCGCGGCAAGCTTCTCAGTTCGACTATGCGAGCCTGGATGTCGCCAACCGAACTCTCACGCCCTGCATCTGCTCGCCGCGCGTTAGCGGCTGCCCTGCTCTTTTGTACCCGAACCATCGTCATGCTCTCCGGCGGACGATATATGCCGTCGATACAGCGGAATGAAAGTGCAAAGTTGTGTGGTGCATGCGCCCAGTCCGGCTGACGAACGCGGAACCGGCGGTCGCGCGAAGACTCAGAACGCGCTATTTTCGTGATGCCCTCGTGCTTTTCTAGTCTACAAGGCGCGGAATGGCATGTTGTCGGGTCGGAGGCTACGGCCGAGCGAAGGCCTGCTTCCAACATTCCGTCAGTAGGTGATAGGCAGCGAGGTGGTGGCGGCGGGCGGATCACCGCCACCTTCCAGGGAGGACGAAACTGGCCAGAACCGCCGGGTAGATGGAAAGATTGGGACACTGGTTGAACGTGCCCGGGTTAACCCCGATTCACGCGTGATCTCGTTGGATCGCGAGAACGACGCAGCCGCCGTGGCAGGGCCCTCACCCGAAGTGTTAACCGAACTTGAATAGGACACCGTAACCGCCGCGTGGGTAACTCCACTCGATATCACCACTTTCTTCGCAGATCACCCTGCAGGTGCCGCACTCGATACACCCGTCGACTGTCACCTCAACATGACCTTTATCGCTGAGCTCGTAGCACCGTGCAGGGCAGGCCTTCAACATCGATAAGAGCCGCGAGGATGGCGTGGTGTGCGGACGCACCTTGATATGGGCACGGCCGGAATCGACAAGATAACGGTTGTAGAATAGTTTATCCTCGACACGTTGGGATGGCTCGCTCGGCATTGTTTCTGGCTCCGTCGTTCGTCGTTGTCTTAGGTTTGGATCACCGCCAGGCCCGGGCAATGCGCAGGGCATCGCTAAACAGCCCACTCCAAGACCGCGCCTTAATGAACGAGCTCAGCATCAGCTTCTCTTTCTCGAGCTTTGGTGTGCCGTCGACGCGCACGTAATCCTGCATCGCCTTGGAGAAGAGCTGCGGATATGTGAGAAAGAAGTTCTGCGAGTGGGTATGCATGAGTGCCGGCATATCCTTGTACTTCTTCAGGTCCTTGATCACGAAAGAATCAGTAAGCATTTTCTTGTAAAGCGAAAGATTTTTGGCCGTCATCGGATCTTTTCGCGATCTGATAAGGCAGATCGCTTCCGCCGCGATACGGCCCGACGTCATCGCCAAATTGGACCCCTCGCGATGGATGGCGTTGTTAAGCTGGGCGGCGTCTCCGACGACCACCCAGCCCTCCCCGCAAAGCTGCGGAATTGCCCTGTACCCACCTTCGGGGATCAAGTGCGCGGAATATTCCTTGACCTCCGAACCCTCGATGAGCGGCGCGACGGACGGGTGACGCTTGAAACCCTCAAGCAGGCCGTAAGGCGTCTCGCCGGTACGCTGGAAGTCGGCAACAAGACAGCCAATACCGAGCGAGATGCATTCCTTATTGGAATAGATGAAGCCCATGCCGGTCATGCCGCGGGAGATGGTTCCGGCCGCTTCGATGACGAGCCCCTCGTCGCCTTTGAGATTGAAGCGAGCGTCGATTGTCTCGCGCGACAAAAAATGCATCTCCTTAACCGCGAGTGCGACCTTGTCCGGTTTCGGCCGCCCTCTTAAGCCCGCACCCGTCCCGAGCACTCCGTTCACCCCCTCGGCCAACACGACAACATCTGCATGGATTTCACCCCCATCGCGGTCTGTGCGCACCCCGACGACCCTGCCATGGGAATCCCGGAGGAGCTCGGTCACCGTGGTCTCGCACAGCAGCGTAGCGCCGGCCTCGCGGACCTTCTGGGAGAACCATTTATCGAACTGGGCACGGATGATGGTGTAGCGGTTCGGCTTCTCCTCGTTGAAATCATCGGATCGATAGTGAATCCCGGTGTGCGAACGCTCGTCCACGATCCAGAAGCGTTGCTCGACCAGATGCCGCTCAAGCGGCGCATCTTCTCGGAAATTCGGGATCAGCTTCTCCAGCATATCGGCATAAAGGATGGCCCCTTGCACGTTCTTCGACCCGGAATACTCGCCGCGTTCCAGCTGCAGCACTTTCAGACCCCGCTCGGCCATTGTAAGCGCCGCCGCGTTCCCGCCCATGCCAGCACCGACGACGATGGCGTCGAATCTTTCCTGAATCATAACAAGCTCCCCTAGCCAGCGATGCGGTCGTGCGAGTGCGGCGATAGCTGCGCGCGGAATGCAGAGGTCAATGCCGGCAACAGTCGAATGGCGTCGGTGACGATGCCGATATGGGCAAAGTCGAAGATCGGAGCGTTCTTGTCAGTGTTGATGGCAACGATGAGGTCGCCGCCCTCCACGCCGACGCGATGCTGGATAGCGCCGGAAATGCCGGCCGCGATATAGAGCTTTGGCCGGATGGTTTTCCCGGTCTGGCCGATTTGTCGGTCCGAGGTGGCCCAGCCCTTCTGGACCAGCGGCCGCGAGCAGCCATATTCGGCGCCAAGCACGTCCGCGAGCTGGTGTACAAGTTGGAAATTTTCAGGCGATCCCAGACCGAGCCCTCCAGCGACGACCACGTCGGCATAGGCAAGGTTGGACTTTGCAGAATCGCGGTCTGGCAGGAAGGACAGGACCTTTGTGACGATATCTTCTTCTACAAGCCCGAGCGGATGCGAGATGACGCGCGAGACGGCGCCTGTCACGCGCTCGGGCATCGGCATCACGCGCGGACGGACGGTTGCCATCTGTGGACGATAGTTGAGTGTGTAGATCGTGCACAACAGTGAGCCGCCAAACGTCGGCCGGGTCGCCGCAAGCGAGCCGTCGGCATCGACATCGAGCTCGGTGCAGTCCGCAGTTAGGCCGGTGAGCAATGTGGTGGCCACTGAGCCGGCGAGATCGCGGCCGAGTGTTGTTGCCCCTAGGAGTAGGATTTCCGGCTTATAAGTGTTGACCAGCTCTGACAGAGCTTTCGTATAGGACTGGTTGCGATAATCGGCCAAGAGATTGTCCGCGACGATATAGGCGAGGTCGGCGCCGTAGCAGAAGGATTCGGCGACCGCCTGCTGCGTTGTCTCCCCGACCGGGCCGATGACAACCGCGGCGAGGTCAACATTGAGCTTGTCGGCGAGCCGGCGGCCGGCCCCCATCAGCTCCCATGAGACGGGGTGCACAACGCCGCGTTCCTGCTCGATGAAAACCCAGACGTGCTTATACGGCTTAAATCGCTCGGGCAGTTCCCTCTTGGTCGCCGCGCGACCACCACCCGCGGCCGGAGCTGCACTTTTCGGTGCGGTGCTCATCATCTGTACTCCCATTCGCTTTCAGTAGCGGCTCGCCAGCGGCGCATGCTCCGCCTCCAGGTTTGGAATTTGCGCTTGAAGATTTCTTCAGTTAAGCGTCGGGCCGGATGCCGGCCCGCATCGCGTCAGCACGGCCTGGCAGCAGCGTGGGGCCGATACAGCCGTTGCTGGACCTTGACGACGAGCCCGGAAGCACGCGCTTCCGGTTCGTTCCGGATGCGGCATTCTGGGACGACGGTTTGGTTCCCGGCACTGCTAAGGCACCGACCGGGCCGGTCAGGCGTGCCGATCGATTGGTCCTCCTCATCTTAGAGATGCAACCGAGGTGCAACAGATCAAGGACCTGCGAGGGGCTCGGCTGGTACGATTGTCGGCCGCGTCGTTGCCGGTGGAAGCGCGATCTCATTGCTCCGAGTGCGCTTGTTTCTTGCCGATCATAGCGACAGGCCCGCAACTCCTGGCGAGGACAGGAGGGGCGGCGCTCAAGGCGCCCGGTCAACAGCGCCGCACGGCCGGCGCTGTTGAGCAACGGCTCTCCCCGCGAAACCTCGGGCAGGGATCGGCCAACGGGGGCGCACGAATCAAACGCACCTTTCAGCTCAGCCAGGTATGCGACCATCGCTTTGGCGCCGCGACGCATTATGGTGCCGGCAGGCAGCGCGCGCGAACCTGCGCGGCGTCAAAAATAAAATCGATGCGAACCAAGACGTGCATGCGCTGCTCCAAACTAGCTGAGCATATGTCAGCAATTGTCGTACCAATTGCGCAGGCGATGAAAATTGGCCGCTATTTCAAAATCTTACTGAAGAAGTAAGTCGGATTGGCGGCCTCTCACGAGGTCGAAACATTCGAGACCGTACTGACCCGTGTCCGGAATGCGACAGAAGACACTCATCTGAACCTTGCTGAGTTTTCCGCGCAACATGTGCGGTCCCGCTGCCGGCGCATGATTGCAGGAGATAGGTACACCTGCGTACCAGCTCGAAAGGATGGAAATATCGGCGGCGAGTCGTGATTGGCCCCTAAGGAGCCGTGGTGATGAACTGCGGATCCGCGAGGCCGCAACTGCAGCTTTCCGCTTGAATTCGAAGCCATGGCTTGCTGTCAGGCTCTCGGGACCTTCACGGTCCAGAGCACGACATATAAGCTCAATTCACTCCAACAAATCGAGCTGGACCAATGCGGGATGCATGTTCGCTTGTGGTGCGGTCGCATCCTTCAGCACCTTGAATACGCGCTGTTCGATCGGGGAGGACGTGACGAAGTCGGCATAGGCGCGCTCAAGCGTGGCCTTGCAACGCGCGGTGATCTCAGGATCAGATGCACCGGTCAACTCCTCGCCTGCGAGATATTGGCCCATGCGACGCAGGATGTGAAGCCGCGCCACATCGACGATTTTCGCATCGTACTCGACGCCGAGCAGTGCAAAAAAATCCTCTGCCGCCGAGGCCTTGTTCAATCGCGCAAGGATCCCATCCGTCGTCATTCTCAACCTCCATCTCGATCCGCGCCCAGAAACGACCAGGCTGGAATGTTTCAACCGATCGCGCGACGCGCGTGGCTGATTCGCTGTTGACGAGCGAGCTCTCGTGAATGTCGCGCCAAATCGCCACCCCCGTTTCCTGCGCAACCAGACCTTGGTGCTCGATGGCATGCTTGCGGACGGGCGCGGGGATGGTTTCGCTTTGCTCGGCGCCGAAAGAAAGTTGCACGATAGCAGCAAGGTAATCGCGGCGAACCCTGAATGCTTGCCGATCACAATCCGGGGGGAGCGCTCGAGCAGCCCCGGGTCTAGCCCTTCGTAGCTGCGCCAGGTCCTTTAACAGCCCGTGGACGTGGATGCCGGATTCATTGTTAAAGACATGCTCGTCGACAATCGCCTTGTTGAGCGGGACGGTACGGGACGCAGCGGCTGCAACGACGACCGCGACTTTTTTCCAGTTCGGATAGCAGCACGCCGGTATCAACGCAACAGAGCTGTCTGAGTGCGACGGCAACTTCCTTCAGCGGCGCGTTGTCGGCTCCGCCAGATATCAACCCGCGATCATCAGACGCCGCCTCGGCCCGTGGGTCGGGTACGCGCAATCGTTTGCCCCGGTCTGTTTTCACCCCCATGCGACAGGTGGCCGAAAGCTCGTAGGATATACCCGCAATGGCGCCAAAGAGGGGTATCAATAATGAACTCAGCCTTTCAAGCTTGGGACGGCTTGGACGGTGTCATCAAGGCGGCGCAGATGATCCCGCCGACGTCCGGCCATCCGGCTCTCCCCGCTCTCTTCGCCGAAGCAAAGATCAAAATCATTGCATTCCGTGCAGACCGGCGTGGTACACATCACCAGGCCGTCATCTTCGCATAGCATGCGATAGAAGAAGCGCTTCCAGCGCATGTTCTTCGTGTTGCGAGCCGCCAGCGGCCCGAAATGGCGCATGAGGACACGGGACAATTCATCCCGCTTCCGCAGGCCGAGATCTTCCCACAAGTGATTAGGCTCCATGGCGCGCCGCGCGATCATCGTCGCCAGCCAGCCGCCAACCTCGCCATGAGTGGAACGTTGCGCAAGCAGGAGGTCGCGTACCATAACTGTCTCGTCAGGCGCCGGTAAGGCGGACTGTTCGCGCCAGGTACAGCTCCTGACCGGGGTGGATGGGAAGTGTTGCACCAAGAGCCCAGTGAGCTCCTGGTTGGTCAAGCCAGCCCGTTCGGGAAGTTGGCCGCCATCCATGGCTGATGTGGCCAGAATGCAAGCCAGCACATGGCGATCGAAGTCGTCATTGTCGCTGATGTCGACTTCTGCGGGATGGCGCCCGGTCAGAAGCTTGTAGAGCTCACTCGCGTCTCGCTGCTTGGCGACGTGAGCTACCGACACGCGAGATGAGATCGTGTCGGTCGTTTTTCCTTGTGTGCCGATCATAACTTTCGCACAGCTTCTGAGTGGACGAGGTCGGCCTTCCCGGATCGAGAAGGCCGACAACATGAACTATGCCGAAATAGCGGCAAGCTCGGCAGCGGTCTTGCCGACCTGGCTCTCGTCGACGGGCTTGATGATGCCGTGCTCCATGAGCATATCTTCAAGCTCGTCCATGCTGATTGGCGTCGGGATAGCGCCTTGTCCGGCATTATTGTGGATCTTGGTCGCGAGATTGCGATAGTGATCCGCCTGCTTGGAGTCCGGCGCGTATTCCAGCACCGTCATTCGGCGCAGCTCCGCGTGCTGCACGACATTGTCGCGCGGCACGAAGTAGATCAGCCGGCTGCCGAGCTTCTTGGCAAGAGCATCGGCAAGCTCCAGCTCCTTGTCGGTCTGCCGCTCGTTGCAGATCAGGCCGCCGAGACGCACGCCGCCGGAATTCGCATACTTCAGAATACCCTTGGAGATGTTGTTGGCAGCATACATCGCCATCATCTCGCCGGACATCACGATGTAGATTTCCTGTGCCTTATTCTCACGGATAGGCATCGCGAAGCCGCCGCAGACGACGTCGCCGAGCACGTCGTAAGAGACGTAGTCGATGTCCTCATAAGCGCCATTCTCTTCCAGAAAGTTGATGGACGTGATCACGCCCCGTCCGGCGCAGCCGACCCCCGGCTCCGGACCACCGGACTCGACGCATCGAATGTCCCTGTAGCCGAGCTTGATGACGTCCTCGATTTCGAGGTCCTCGACGCTGCCGGCATTCGCCGCCAGGCTCAGAATGGTGTCTTGCGCTTTGGCGTGCAGGATGAGGCGAGTCGAGTCCGCTTTGGGATCGCAGCCGACGATCAGAATCCTTTGGCCCAGCTCAGCAAGGGCCGCCAGCGTATTTTGCGACGTCGTCGATTTGCCGATGCCACCCTTGCCATAAAACGCGATTTGTCTCAGCGAAGACATGTTGCTCTCCATCAACCGATTGCCAATTTTTCGCGCCGAATGCGCGAGCCTGTTTCTCTCGTAGAAACCATGGACACACGAGTTTCGGGAAGGAGGCCATCGCTCGCCATCAGCGTCGGCGTGCCCTCAGCCCTCGCTCGTTGTTGCTCCATCCAGTTAGCAACTGGCGTGCCATTTCCTTCGCGCCTGCGTTAAGCCTTTGATCACGCTCAACTAACCGCGTGGCCTCGGACGCCGGCGGGCTGTGGCGGACCGGACAGCCGCAAGGGCTCTGACCGAAACCCGACAAAGACTCGGCGCTCGGATTCCACTACGAGCGCCGGCCAAGGAGCACAAACGGGAAATCCCGCGCCTTAAGCCCGAGACGATTGAGGAGACGACATGTTGCAGATCGGGCTCGAGGACATCGCCACCATCAAAGGCGAACGTTCCACGACGGGCATGGCGGGCACTTGCCGCCAGATCGGGTGGCATACTGCTTGCTCAGTCGCGGAATGCTGTTCCGTGTGCCCCCGATGTTGTGAGGACAATATGCTTGGAATTGGAAGTAAGTTGCCGCCGTTCGACATCATAGGCGTGAAGCCCGGCTTTCACCTGCAGGAGGAGGACGGGCAAAGCGCTTTCGAGACGCTGACTGAGAGAAGTTTCCCCGGCAAATGGAAAGTCATCTTCTTTTACCCGAAGGATTTCACATTCGTCTGCCCGACCGAAATCGCCGAATTTGCCCGCCTGTCGAAGGATTTCGCCGATCGCGACGCAATCGTGCTTGGCGGGTCGACCGATAACGAGTTTTGCAAGCTCGCCTGGCGGCGTGACCACAAGGACCTGCACCGTCTATCCATCTGGCAGTTTGCCGACACCAAGGGCGCACTGGTCGATGGCCTTGGAGTGCGCTCGCGTGATGGCATCGCACATCGCTATACCTTCATCATCGATCCTGAGAACACGGTCCAGCATGTCTATGCGACCAACCTCAATGTAGGCCGCAGCCCGACTGACACGTTGCGCGTTCTGGATGCGATACAGACTGACGAGCTCTGCCCTTGCAACCGCGAGATCGGCGGCGACACGCTTAAAACTGCCTGAGGCAACATGTCGATCGTGCAGTGGCCAGAATGTCCGCCTCACTGACCCGGTGAGTTGGAGAAAAAACGATACGCAGGCTTGGTGTTGGCCCAGTCCTGGCGCACCAGCGGAACACTTTCGCCCTTGACGCTGCCGATCTGCGCTAGCAGTTTGCGAGCCTCTTGTTCAGGCGCTCGTCGGCAAGGCTGCAACCAGAGAGCTCGCGAGCAAACCATGCGTCGGCTTCTTCGTCCATTTGCACCGGCCCCTGCGAACCGCTGCCAGACAAAGAATCACGTTCGATTCCTGCGAGCAATGGTTTGTGCGCTCCCTCAGCCCGTTCGACTAAAAGTGGGTAATTGAAAGCCTCACCGAAGGGTTAGGCACCGACCGATTTCGGCCAACAAGCGTGCGATTGGCCTACCATCACATGCTTGGCACAAGATCACGTGTCGTGAGGATACGGCAGAGCGGTTGTCGTCGCGCTTTGCCGGTGTGGGCGTCCGTCCAGCACATCGAGATTACTCGCGCGTCGAAAGCCGGCTGGAGGAATGGCTGCGGATCGAGTCGCCGGCAGGAAAGGAGGCGCCCACCAAATATTGGTTGTCAGCGCTTCCGGCGAACATTAGCTTCCGATAGTTCGTCGATCTTAAGCTGCGCTGGCGCATTGGGCGCGACTGCCACGAACTCAAACAAGAAGTTGGCGTTGGCCACCTAGAGTGGCGAAGCTGGCGTGGCTCCCACCGTCAGGTAACACCGTGCATTGCCGCGTACGGATTTCTGGTGTCCGAGCGAGAAACGATTCCTCTCTCAGAAACAGCTTCCACCAAGCTGTTCAAGGAAGCTGCAGTTCCCGAAGCTTATCGACCGAGGGATCCGCCATTGCGGACTGAGCGACACGTCCCAAATTCGATCGCTAAGGTTCGGAGAAGTTTGAACGCAGCTCTCGTACCACACTTTTTCAATGACCTTGTTGCATCGGGCCAATGTCACGTCGAAGTCGGTGACAATTATGACGCAGTAGGACTAATCGCTACGGATGACGCCATTGAGCTGTCGCTAACGATCCGAAACGGAATTTCGAGAGAGATTGGACATTCGATCACATAATTTGGTCCCATCGGGTGAACATCTGAAAGACGAATTCTCCCCGACGGTTATGATCGCATTTGACGAGGTTTGCACTTGCCGCGCCCATGCTGCAGAAAGGCATTTTACGACGCCGTTGGGAACAACACGTTCCTTGATTGCGCGAGGCGATAGCGGACGAGGCGGTTCACTCAATGAACGCTGTCAACCTTATCCGCGAACGCATTGGCGAACTCGGCTCATTCTCGACAAGTCAATTCGCGTTACCGACAAATCTAAGTTATTCTCGTTCATCCTACACTAATTCCGCGGAATGCACTCCAACTAGCTGCTCGCCAACTCCCGCCTTGCGATCATGAGAAATATTACGAAGCCACTCACGGCGCGGAGGGAGACGTGAGGCATTAGCCGAGTTGAGTGCGATGCCGTGGCATCCACTGCGCAGAGATTTGGCTCCAGCGAACAGGCAATGGTCCACTGCCCGCCCGAGTTAGACCGTCGGCACAACACCTGTGTCAGAGTTTTCGATGGATGCGCGTCCTGATACGTGTAACGAGAGCCGGGCGACAATTGAGCCGGCGTCGAAATCGCCGCTCGGTAGGTCGTTTCTGCAAGTTGCCATTCAGGCAATCGGCGCCAAGTTATGGTGCGCTTTCGTACGCAATGTTGTGTTCACGACAGATAGCGCGCTTCCGCGCGGGCAAGTTCGTCATACCTCAACAGTTCGAAGACCTCGTCGAGCGTCGCAATATTAGGCTCAATGCCGGCAACGCCTTCTTCAGCAATGATGCGACGGCAGATCTGCCGCATTGCCGCTATTGCAGCTCGCACTGAGTGGTTGGCCCAGATCACTGTTGAGATGCGGGCACTACGATACGCAGAGACCGGTGTTCGATAGTATGTCGTTGGCACAATCACGACGGGCAATCGGTTTTGCCAGGTGCGCGTGAAGGAAAGAACCTCGTCCGCGGTGCTCTTTCGCGAGTGAATGAGGATCGCATCCGCACCCGCGTCCGCGTAGGCGTGAGCGCGTAAAATTGCTTCGTCCATGCAATGCCCCGCGATCAACGCCTCGATCCGGGCCACGAGGACCAGGTCTTCTGCGACTGTATCCTTGACCGCCCGCAGGCGCCCGGAGAATTCGTCGATATCGGCGAGCGGATGACGATCGCCAATAAGCGAGTTCATCTTTGGAAAGCAGCTATCCTCCAGCGCAACGCCCGCAGCGCCTCGCTGACGGAGCTTGCGGGCGAGGAGGCGTGCATTGTTGAAATTCCCGAAGCCGCCATCCCCATCAACCAGAACAGGCAGTTTGGTCGAGTCCACGATCCGCTCGACTGCATCGACAAGTTGGCTCCATGACGCTTCGTTGACATCACGATAGCCGAGAGAGCAGGCAATTGAAAGACCCGACGCCCACAGACCTTTGAACCCTGCGCGCTCGGCGATGGCAGCGGAGAGGCCGTTATGCGCTTCCATGAGGACGGAGAGTTCAAGATCGGAGCAAACCTGTGCCCGCAGCATTTCTGCGGGCGAGGATGCGGTGCATCGATCAGGACCGTTGGCGAGTACAGATTGTGGTTGATGTTTCATGCCGAACGCCCCAGGAGCGACGGTTGAGCAACCCGACTGAGCAGCCCAACCTTCATTCGGCAACCAGTGCCCCTTTCTGACATCTAGATCAATTAGCAGGCTTGATAGTTGACGGGGCATTCCTCGCCCGTCCGGTCGAGGGCGATGGCTCTCTCTGTGGATCGACGCCACCTACGTGAAGGTGCGCCAGCAGGGGCGCATTGGCTCGGTCGCGGGGATCGTCGCGATCGGCGTACAGTGATGGCCGGCGCGAAGTTCCCGGCATGGATGTCGGCCTGCGCAGGCTCGCCAGCCGGGGTCTGCGCGGCCTCAAGCTGGTGAATCTCGGACGCCACGAGGGCATCAAGGCCGCCGCCGCCAAGGTGCTGAACGCCACGCCGCAGCGCTGCCGGGTGGGAGATCGTTGAAAAAGTTCGCGCAGACTGATTCCGTTTTCCTTGTGATTCGCGATCGGAGGGGCGCCACATGCTGGGAAGGAACAGGATCAGCTGGAGCTGTTCGTCACCGGCTCGCTTCGCCAGCTAATCCCCGACGATCACGTGGCGGTTCGGGTCGATCGCGTACTCGATTCTTCTTGGCTACACTACGAAGTCTCACTGTTATTGCCTCGGCGATGGCCGGGCGATTATCCGGAAGTCGCTGTACGGTCGATGCTCGCTGGGCCGTCACTGGGCATCGACGACGGTCGGAGGCTCAAGTCAATGTCGCCATCCGATGGTTCGTCGGCTACGGACCGCATGACGCTCTTCCCGACCAGCTTGATACGCATCCGCCAGCGGTGGGGTGCAGAGCGCCACCGCATGATCTTCAAGCGGACGGTCGGGGCCCGTCTCAAGGCGAAGATCGCCACCGCTGAGGTCGTTCACATCGATGCATCGCTTATCCGCGCCACTGTGAGCTCAATAGGCCTCGTCGGTGGCGCGGGCGGCACTCTCAGCATCGGACTGCGGCATGTTTCAACCGCCTCGTGCATCGACATGCTTGCAAATGATAGAAGCCATCGCCAATGGCAACTTGAGACGTGCTCGACTCCGAGCATCATAGAGCCGCAACTCTCGTCTCAATTCTAACGACTTACGTTTGCGCTCGGGTCAACTACCAACGCTAGTATTTGATCTAGTGATGGGAGCAAACTATTTGGCGGATGAGCATCGGGCTACGCAAACATCAGCTGCAAGGAGTTCAGTATGCAAACACACTCACAATCTGTTCTGGCCGACGGCCGCGATCGACGCGTTGGCTCCTCGGTTGCAAAATACTGTGTGCTCAGGTCTGCTCCAACCGCGCCCCTCCTTCCTCGTGTAAGTGCATGAAGGGCACCTTGGCGCGATGAAGAGGTCGCCGGCCTCAATGAACTCTTAAGCCCCATTTGGCTACGACGCGGTTGTCGAACGGAAGAGTGATATCCGCCGAGGCAGATCGCGTACCGGCGGCGAAGCGGTTGCGATCACTTAACAAACTCGACAATCGATGCAGGAGGAGCGCGCATGTTGGCGCAACGGATGTCTTTGCTGTCAGGTTCGGGCACTGCCGTCGCCCGTGAGGCGGCTGAGATAGCTGCCGCGACCGGCCGTCAGATCATCGATCTGGCCGCCGGCGAAGTCATCATCGAGCCACCATCATCCGTTCGCGAAGGAGCGATTGCCGCCATCAATGCCGGGGCGAACCGGTATACCGATTCCATCGGCCTGACGCCGCTTCGCGGCGCTGTCGCCGCAAAGCTGTCTGCGGAAACAGGCATCGGCTGGAATACGGATGACATCGCTATCACTGCGGGCGCAAAGCAGGGCCTGCTCGACGTTGCCTTGGCCCTGTTCAATCCCGGAGATGAGGTCATCATCATTCGCCCCTGCTGGCCGACATTCCCGTCCCAGGTTCTTCTCGCTGGCGCAAAGCCCGTGTTCGTTGATGTTCGCCCCCCGACATATACTCCTGATATCGTCGCAATTCGCGCCGCTGTCACACCGCGCACGAAAGCCATTATCATAAACTCGCCGAACAATCCGACTGGCGCAGTGTATGATCGAACGACTCTACAAGCTATCGGCGATCTCGCGATCAACTATCAGCTCTGGATCGTTTCCGACGAATGCTACTCCAGCTTGGTCTTCACCGGTTCGCGCCATGAGTCGATCGTCATGGCGCATCCCCGCGTCCGTTCAAGGACGATCCTGGTCAACGCCTTCTCAAAAGAGCTGGCGATCACCGGTTGGCGTCTGGGTTACTTCGCAGCTCCTCCGGAGATCGTTTCCGCGGCCAAGAAACTGCAGAGCCATACGACCTCGAATGCCAATGTAATCGCACAGCACGCGATCCTGCATCACCTTCAAGTCGGCGACGGCAGTTTTGAACGGAAGATGCATGAGCGTCTGTCCGACGCTCGCAACAATGGTCTTCGCATCCTCTCTGGTCTGCAGGACGTGCCCCCGCCGAGTGCCGATGGCTCGTTCTTCTTCTATCTCGATCTGAGTAGGCTTGTCTCAGCTCTGCCGGCAGGAGGTCCCGTTCGATCGACCGACGACATTGCACGATTGCTCCTGGAGGAAGCCGATGTGGGATCCGTTGCCGGCGGTACCTTTGGCGACGTGAATGGCCTGCGTCTCTGCTTCGGTGCTCCACCAGACCTGCTGGAGTCGGGACTAAAACGCGTCGTCGAGACCCTGAACAGCCTGAAGACCAGGCAAGCAACGGCCTGAAGCTTGCCAGAAGGACGTTTCAAAAATGCTCAATGGTACACGGGCGGTGATCCTTGCCGCAGGAATGGGCTCCAGGCTGCGCCCCTACACGGAATTCGTTCCGAAACCTTTGGTGGAGGTGAACGGAACCCCGATGCTGCACAACGCGCTGCATCAGTTGTCTGAGCTCGGGGCTCGCGAAGCAACCATCGTCGTGGGTTATCGCGAAGAAGCCATCGAACAGTCCTGCGGCCATCGGTTCGAGGAGGTCGACATCGAGTATGTCCACAATCCCATCTTCGATCGGACCGGCAGCGCCTATTCCTTATGGCTAGCGCGAAATACAATGCTTGCCGGCGACACCGTCTTTCTCGAAGGCGATGTGTTCTTTGAGCGCGAAGTCCTCGAAAGAACACTTCGAACGGTCTCATCTACCCAGCAGAGCGTAGCGGCTGTTGCGGCGTTCAACGCAGCAATGAGTGGTTCCGCCGTCAAGCTGGTTGACGATGGTTCTATCGTCGCGTTCGTCATGAACCAGACGCCCGTCGAGGCCCAGGCCAGGGGTCTCTTCAAGACCATCAACTTGACGCGCTTTTCCGCAGACGCCTCGCGCGAACAGCTGGTGCCAGCATTGCACCAGGCTGTGGAAAGCGGGCATCGTACGGCCTATGTTGAGCAGGTCCTCGCACGGCTTGTCGAGCAGCGAGAGCTGCAGCTTTCAGCGGCGGATTGCAGCGATACCCGCTGGTTCGAAATCGATTGCGAAGATGATCTGCGCCTAGCGGAGAAGATTTTCGCGCCGTCGACGGGAGCAAGGCGATGATCGGGTATCTCCGTGACTACGCAAATGCCATCACCGCCCTCGCCTATCTGTTTGCCGTCATCGGGCTGTTCCTGGCCCTCAACGGCAAGATCGAGCTCGGCGTTGCGGCAATGCTCTGGACCTGGTTTCTGGATCATTGGGATGGGCATGTTGCCCGCAAGACGAGCCATCTTCGCCGTCGAGGTGTACCGGAGTTCGGAAAGAGCTTTGATGGATTTGCCGACTTCTTTCATGGAGTCGTGTTCCCGGCTGCAGTGATCATCCTTATCAGTCAAGGAACTGCCCTGTCGCTCGTAGCGAGTGTGCTTCTCGTTTTAGCGGGCGCGATTAGGCTCAGCTATTTCGAGAACGTCGGACTAACGGCCGAAGCTCGGTTCATCGGGATTCCGGTTTCGTATGATACTCCCCTACTCGCTGTGATGTTGTTGCTTCGACCGTTAATGTCCGTGGAGACATTCGAGACGACACTGCCCCTACTTTTTTCAGTGCTTGCAGTCCTCCACGTATGCGCCTTCGTGAAGGTCCCGGCAATCCGAGGCCTAGGTATCCCGATCGCCACGGCCGGAGCAATTGCGGTGTCGTTTGCCCTCATGGCCATCAGTGTGATCCAGGACCGCCTAGGAGGTTCAAAATGAAGAGTCCGTTTGCAGCAACACCTGCCGTGAAAATCCCGCTTCAAAGTCAATTTGACGAACGCCTCAAAAGCCCGATCGCACTTAGGCTGAATCCGCCACCGCCAGTATCACATGTTTTTGATTCGGTCATGAGCACTGCAATCACTGGTATTTTGGCAAGGGAAGCTCTCAGCGAAATCATTGGGCATCATCGTTGGTGCGGGACCGAAGCCGACCGACGAGCGGGTGCTGATCTCTGCGCCTCGCGCCTGGGTTATCGAGCTGATGAAGCGCGTATTGTCCTGACAAGCAGCACACAAAGTACTCTGAATATGCTCATTCCCGGCCTTGTCGGCGCAGGCGGGATATTGGCTGTCGATGAGCTAACCTATCCGCCAATCAAGGCGTTTGCAGCGCGTTACGGCGCAAAGCTCGCGCCAGTCCGGATGGATGACGATGGCATGATCCCGGACGCGTTTCGGCAGGTGTGCCGGACGCATCGTCCAAAAGCGCTATATCCGCTCTCGACGCTTCAAAACCCGACCACAGTCACCATGTCCTTGGAAAGACGCAAGACAATCGCAGAGATTGCCAGAGAGTTTGGCGTCTCCATCATCGAGGATGACATCTATAGCCTTATTCCCCGAAATGCGCCAACACCGCTATCTGCCCTTGCCCCAGAAATTTCCTGGTATCTGCTCGGGTTGGCCAAGAGTGTGGCGCCGGGAATGAAAGTAGCTTATGTCGTTGCGCCGTCCAAGGAGGCTGCGGCGAACCTGTTCTGGCCGGGAGTCCGGGCTACGTTCTGGATGACGGCACCTCTTAGCGCCGCGCTCGCCACAGAATTGATTGAGACTGCATCGATGGGAAAGATGCTCGACGCTGTTCGTCGCGCAACCGCCGCGCGGCATATTTTGGTCCGTCAGTATCTCACGAACATCGATCACCGACTTGGGGATGGCGGTCTCCATGTCTGGATGCCAACGCCGCCTAGCGTCACAAGTGCCGATCTAACCGCGAGACTTGAGCAAGCCGGCGTGCTTGTTTCGACGAGCGATGGCTTCGTGATCGGTGAAGCGGAGCCGCCGCGAGCGATCCGGTTCGGCCTCGGCAACCCATCAGACGATTCAACCCTCGAAAGGGCACTCACGACTATCGCGGCGGAGTACGACAGGCACCGATCGGCCTAGGCGCAGCGTGATCTAAGATCTTGGGTGAAATTAACATGTCCACAGAAAGCACGACAACCAGTCAAGCTGCATCGGGCCGGATTCATAGGCCCTGGGACGATTTTGATGGCCTCGGGCACTTTTACCAGTTTCGCCCGGAGTACCCACCGCGCATCGCAGAACAATTGAGGTCCGTGCTCCATGGTACCACGGGCGGCCGCATCATCGAGGTCGGCGCGGGGACAGGGCTATTCACGCGAAGCCTTGCCACGGTTTTTGGCTCGAGCTTCCAGATCTTCGCACTTGAACCGAATGAACATATGCGGCGGCATGCTGAATCTCAGACGCCAACCGGCATGCTCGTGGACTATGCGGATGGGGTCGCCGAAAATCTGCAAGCGGTGGACGGCTCTGCTCAATTGGTGACGGCTGCTAGTGCAGTGCATCGCTTCAATCGCCCTGCCTTCTATCGAGAGGCCCAGCGTGTCCTTGCGCCTGGTGGTCTCCTCGCGATCGTTCAATATGAGCCTTACGACAGGGATAGTGCCTTCGCGGATGGTTTTCTGTCAGTCATCGAGGCAGCACTCCCCAATTACCACCGGCGTCGGCACTCCAGACCTGAGGGCGGCTACTCTGAGATTGATATTTCGGCCGAGTTAAGAGCCGAATCCGGCCTGAAAGACATCAGGCGAGACGCGTTCGTTTTTACCGAGCTGATCGATCGGGAGCGGTTCGAGCATCGCGCGCGATCGTTCACAATCGTGCAGAAGGCGATCAATAACCGGGGAGAAGAGGCGCTTCTTTCGGCGCTCCGCGTCGTCTTTGAACAGCACCGCGACAGCAACGCATTTGTCGAGATGCCTTACGAGGCCGAAATCATCACAGCACGTCGTACCTAGATTGTCGGGCTTTCTTCCTTCTGTGACGTTGGCGATCAGAATGCGGTTTGCTTGTCAATCGGCGTTCGACTGGGGCTCTGACGCATATTCGATGATCGTGTTTGTTTTTATGGCGCGCCAATCAGCCTAGCCTGAAGGAGATCGAGCTTA